>NZ_JBFAKV010000005.1:198148-292585 GCF_040655895.1 Streptomyces sp. NPDC050264 | reverse complement strand
CCGGTGAGGGTCCGGTGCCCGGCGCCCGCATGTCCTGTGGCCCGGTGAGGGTCCGGCGCCCGGCGCCCGCATGCCCTGTGGCCCGGTGAGGGTCCGGCGCCCGGCGCCCGCATGCCCTGGAGACCGGTGCGTCCCGCGTCCCGTGGCCCGCCTGCCTGCTGCCTGCCGCGTCCCGCCTGCCGCGTCCCGCCTGCCGCGTCCCGCCTGCCGCGTCCCGCGTCCCCGCGTCCCGCGTCCCCGCGTCCCCGCGTCCCGCCTCCCCCGTCCCGGTAAATGCTCAGCGGCCCCGCGCCCCAGAGCCCGATGGGGTACCCGCGACCCAGGTGTATTGATCATGAGCGTTGACAACGCTCATGATCAATACACCTGGCGCCGAACCCACGCCCGCGCCCCGGTGAGCGACCCGCACCCCACACCCGCCCCGCCCCCCCACTACGCACTCGCCCCCCCCACGACTCCCCGTAACCCCCCACCAGTTGATCCGTGACGTTGATCTGTGACGCGCGTCCCACCCGCCGCCCGCCCGGCCTCGTCCGCCGGGTTCGTCAACTGCGGCACCGGTAGGGTGGCCCGGTTGTCATACGTAGCCGTGCCGTCCAGCCTTGAGTTATCGGAGACCGTGACTACCACCGCCACCAACTCCTCGTCCCACCACCTCTCGCCCGCGTTTCCCGGCCGTGCCCCCTGGGGTACCGCCAACAAGCTGCGTGCCTGGCAGGAGGGGGCGATGGAGAGGTACATCCAGGAGCAGCCGCGCGACTTTCTCGCTGTCGCCACCCCGGGGGCCGGCAAGACGACGTTCGCGCTGACCCTCGCGTCGTGGCTGCTGCATCACCATGTCGTGCAGCAGGTGACGGTGGTCGCGCCGACCGAGCACCTGAAGAAGCAGTGGGCCGAGGCCGCCGCGCGGATAGGGATCAAGCTCGATCCGGAGTACAGCGCGGGCCCGCTCAGCAAGGAGTACCAGGGCGTCGCCGTGACGTACGCGGGTGTCGGTGTGCGGCCCATGCTGCACCGGAACCGGAGCGAGCAGCGCAAGACCCTCGTCATCCTTGACGAGATCCACCACGCCGGTGACAGCAAGTCGTGGGGCGAGGCGTGCCTGGAGGCGTTCGAGCCGGCCACGCGCCGTCTCGCGCTGACCGGTACGCCGTTCCGTTCCGACACCAACCCGATCCCCTTCGTGCAGTACGAGGAGGGGAGGGACGGCATTCGGCGGTCCTCGGCCGACTACACGTACGGATACGGGAGCGCGCTCGGCGACGGTGTCGTGCGGCCCGTCATCTTCCTCTCCTACAGCGGCAACATGCGCTGGCGCACCAAGGCCGGTGACGAGATCGCCGCGCGGCTCGGCGAACCGATGACCAAGGACGCCATCAGCCAGGCCTGGCGCACCGCCCTCGACCCGCGCGGTGAGTGGATGCCGAGCGTGCTGCGCGCCGCGGACGCCCGGCTCACCGAGGTCAGGAAGGGCATCCCGGACGCCGGGGCGCTCGTCATCGCCACCGACCAGGACTCGGCGCGCGCGTACGCGAAGCTGATCCGGGAGATCACCGGCAGCAAGGCGACGGTCGTGCTCTCCGACGACACCGGCGCCTCGAAGCGGATCGACGACTTCGCGGCGAGCGAGGACCGGTGGATGGTCGCCGTGCGGATGGTGTCCGAAGGCGTCGACGTGCCGCGACTCGCCGTCGGGGTCTATGCCACGACCATCTCGACGCCGCTGTTCTTCGCGCAGGCCGTCGGCCGTTTCGTGCGGTCCCGGCGCCGTGGCGAGACCGCGTCCGTCTTCCTGCCCACCGTCCCCGACCTGCTCGGCTTCGCCAACGAGATGGAGGTCGAGCGCGACCACGTACTCGACAAGCCGAAGAAGGAAGGGGAGGAGGACCCCTACGCCGAGTCCGAGAAGGAGATGGACGAGGCGAACAAGCAGGAGGACGAGGACACCGGCGAGCAGGAGCAGTTCTCCTTCGAGGCGCTGGAGTCCGAGGCCGTCTTCGACCGGGTGCTGTACGACGGTGCCGAGTTCGGCATGCAGGCGCACCCCGGCAGCGAGGAGGAGCAGGACTACCTGGGTATCCCCGGGCTCCTCGAACCCGACCAGGTGCAGCTGCTCCTCCAGAAGCGGCAGGCCCGGCAGATCGCGCACAGCAAGAAGAAGCCGGACACCGAGGCCGATCTGCTGGAACTGCCCGCCGACCGGCGGCCCGTCGTCTCCCACAAGGAGATGATGGAGCTCCGCAAGCAGCTCAACACCCTTGTCGGCGCGTACGTCCACCAGAGCGGAAAGCCGCACGGTGTGATCCACACCGAGCTGCGGCGGGTCTGCGGCGGGCCGCCGAGCGCCGAGGCGACCGGCGGGCAGTTGCGGCAGCGCATCGCGAAGGTCCAGGAGTGGGCGACCCGCATGAAGTGAGGGCAGTGGTGGCAGCCCGCATGAAGTGACATGGGTACCAAGTGCGGGCAATCACCTATAACTCAGGCCACGGACTGACCGGATTCTGGACGGAGTCTTCCGCTCAGCGGGACGACCTCGCTACATTCCCGGCAACGCACACGCCCCGTGGCAGAGCCGCCGCGGAGCGCAGCCGGTACGCACGAAGACAGCCGAATGCAGCTGTATGCAGCTGTATGCAGCCCAGCGCCTGATCACCGACCGGCGGCTCTGACGCGCGTCGCCCAAGGGACAGGCGGCGACAACCGCCGCGTAGGAGACCGCCGACCCTCACCACTAAGGAGTGGGCGTCGTGACCGCGGAGACCTCCCAGACGCTCGACCGGGGACTGCGCGTCCTCAAACTGCTCGCCGACACCGACCACGGGCTGACCGTGACCGAACTGTCCAACAAACTCGGCGTCAACCGCACTGTCGTCTACCGTCTGCTCGCCACCCTGGAGCAGCACGCCCTCGTCCGCCGCGACCTGGGCGGCCGCGCCCGTGTCGGCCTCGGCGTGCTGCGCCTGGGCCGCCAGGTCCATCCGCTGGTGCGCGAGGCAGCGCTGCCGGCGCTGCGCTCGCTGGCCGAGGACATAGGCGCGACGGCGCACCTGACGCTGGTCGACGGGTCGGAGGCGCTGGCCGTGGCCGTCGTCGAACCGACCTGGACCGACTACCACGTGGCGTACCGGACCGGGTTCCGGCATCCGCTGGACAAGGGCGCCGCGGGCCGCGCGATCCTCGCCTCCCGGCGGGGCCTGCTGCCCGAACCCGGTTACACCCTCACGCACGGCGAACTGGAGGCCGGTGCGAGCGGCGCCGCGGCGCCCCTGCTCGGGGTGAGCGGGCTGGAGGGGAGCGTCGGGGTCGTGATGCTGGCCGACGCCGTGCCGGAGCGGGTCGGGCCCCGGGTGATGGATGCCGCGCGTGAGGTCGCCGACGCGCTGCGCTGACCCGCCGAGACGCCGCGCTTTGGCCAACACGCCAAAGCGCGGCGCTTCTTTCTGGCGGATGCACTCACCCCTCCTGCCGCCGCGCTCGGCATCATCGGGGCGACCGCCGGTGCAGGGGGCGGGGAGAGCGGTGTCCTGGACACACGGAGACCGACCAGGCGCCAGGACGCGGCGGCCGCCGCCTCCCGGTACCCACGGGCCCCGGAATCGGCGTCGCCCCGCTGCCGGACGTGCTGCGCCGCTTCACTTCTGCGCGGCGGGATCCGTACGGCGCGCCGTAGCGGGTGCGGTTTCGTGGGTGCCCGCGGGCCCGGTGGGGGCCGATCGCGCAGTTCCCCGCGCTCCAGGGGCGCGGGGCTGTGACAGGTGCGGCTCCGCCGCGTGGGCGCGACCAGCCACGACGAGACCGGCACCCGCCGGCGGCCCCGCACTCGGCAGGCGAGAAGGCGCCCCGCGCGAGGAACCCCGGCCGCGTTAGATTAGGGCCCGTGCTCAACCGCCTCAGCCGCCCCGCTGCCCTCGCCCTCTGCGCGCTGCCCGTCGTCGCGTTGCTCGCGGTGGCGGGGTTCGCCCCGCTGCCGTTCTCGGTGGCGCAGCCAGGGCCCACGACGAACGTGCTCGGTGATGACGACGGCAAGGCCGTCATCGAGATCACCGGGGCCCCGACCCGGGACACCAGCGGAGCGCTCCGCGCGGTGACCATCGTGGCGACCGGACCCGACGCCTCCGTGCACCTCGGCGACGTGCTCGACGGCTGGTTCGCGGAGAACCGGGCGATCATGCCGCGGGACTCCGTCTATCCGGCGGGGAACTCCACCAAGGAGATCGAGGCGCACAACAAGAAGGAGATGAAGGGCTCCCAGGACGCGGCGACCGAGGCCGCGCTGTCCTACCTGGGGGACGACTCCGGCAAGGTCAGGGTCACCCTGCAGCTCGGTGACGTCGGCGGACCCAGCGCGGGCCTGCTCTTCTCGCTGGGCATCGTCGACATGCTGGACGGCGACGGCAGCGGCGGCGAGCTGACCGGCGGCAAGTCGATCGCGGGCACCGGCACCATCGACGACAACGGCAAGGTGGGCGCCGTCGGCGGGGTCTCGCTGAAGGTGCAGGCCGCCGACCGGGACGGCGCCACGGTCTTCCTCGTACCGAAGGCGGAGTGCGCGGACGCGAAGGCGTCGGCGCCTAAGTCGATGCGGCTGATCCCGGTGAGCACGCTGAGGGGCGCGGTCACCGCTCTGACGGACCTGGAGAAGGACTCCGGCTCCGTACCCTCCTGCTGAGCCCCACCACAGGCCGGGCCCGCCCGGTCACTCCTTGACGAAGCCCTGCCGCACCAGCCAGTCCTTCGCCACGTCGTGCGGGTCCTGCCCGTCGACGTCCACCTTGGCGTTGAGTTCCTGCGCGACGGTGTTGTTGAGCTTCTTGGTGATGGGGTCCAGGACCTCGGCCATCTTCGGGTACTTCTTCAGCGACTTGGTGTTGATCTCGGGCGCCGCGTTGTAGTTCGGGAAGAAGTGCCGGTCGTCCGCCATCACCTGGAGGTTCATCGCCTTGATGCGGCCGTCGGTCGTGTACACCTCGCCGAACGTGCAACTGCCCTTGGCGGCCTGCGTGTAGATGATGCCGCTGTCCATCTGCGTGATGTTCCCGGCGGGGATCCTCATCCCGTACGCCTTCTCCATGCCGGGCAGCCCGTCCGCCCGGTTGGCGAACTCGCTCTCCACGCACAGCGTGACGGCCTTCGGGTCCGACTTGGCCAGTGCGGCGACCTCGGAGAGCGTCTTGGTGCCGTACTTCTTGAAGTTGGCCGCGTTCATGGCGAGTGCGTACGTGTTGTTGAGCGCGGACGGCGGCAGCCAGGTGATGCCGTTCTCGAGGTCGGCGTCGTGCACCGCCTGCCACTGCTTCTGCGGGTCGGGGATCGGCTCGGAGTTGCCGAGGTAGGTGATCCAGGCCGTGCCCGTGTACTCGTACATGGCGTCCGCGTCACCGGACTTGATGGCCTCGCGGGCGCCGACGGAACCCTGGATGCCGGTCCGGTCCAGGACGTCCGCGCCGGCCGCCTTGAACGCGATGCCCATCATCGCGCCGAGGATCAGCTGCTCGGTGAACTCCTTCGACGTGACGGTGATGCTCGCGCCCGCGAGCGGCTCGCCCTTGCCGATCGAGCCGGGCCGTACGTCGTCGACCAGGGGGCTGCCGCTGGTGAGCCCGCAGCCGGCGAGCAGCGCCAGACCGCTCGCCGCCGCCGCTGCCATCCGCGTCCGGTACCTCATGTGCGCACCTCCAGCCCGCGCGGCCGCAACAGGAGTTCGGCCAGTGAGGCCAGCCAGTCGACGAGCAGGGCGAGCGCGATGGTCAGGATCGAGCCGAGCATCAGGACCGGCATGCGCTGGTTGGTGATCCCGGTGGTGATCAGGACGCCGAGTCCGCCGCCGCCGCCGAACGTGGCGAGGGTCGCGGTGCCGACGTTGAGGACGAGCGCGGTGCGCACCCCGGCGAGGATCAGCGGGACGGCCAGCGGGAGTTCGACCTTGGTGAGTACGCCCATGGGTGACATGCCGATGCCGCGCGCGGCCTCCAGGAGCGTCGGGTCGTTCGCCTTCAGTCCCGCGATCGTGTTGGAGAGCACCGGCAGGATCGCGTAGATGATGATGCCGATCAGGGCGGTCTTCTGGCCGATGCCGAGCCAGATGACGAGCAGGGCGAGGAGGCCGATCGCGGGCGTCGCCTGACCCATGTTGGCGAGCGTCAGCGCGAACGGTGTCGCCTTGCGGAACGTCTTGCGGGTCAGCAGGATCCCCAGCGGGATCGCGATGATCAGCACGAAGAACGTGGAGATCACCGTCAGGGTGATGTGCTGGCGCAGCGCCTTCCACACCTGCCCGCCGGAGATCGCGTTCTCGGAGATCGAATCGAGGTCGGCGCCCCGGAACCAGAGCCAGGTGGCCAGCAGCACCGCCACCAGCACGACCGGCAGGAACGTCGCCTTCTGCCATGTGATGCGGCGGGCCTGCCGCGCCGCGGACGGCGGCGGCGCCTCCTGTTCGCCCTCGCCCTCGTCGCGGAACGCGAGGCCCTTGACCTCGTGCTCGCCCTCGGGGCGCCCGTCGCCCTGCTTCAGGGGAGTGCTCACGCCTTCGCCCCTCCGTCGCCGGTCCCTGCGCCCTCCTGCTCCGATTGCGTCTGCTGGGCCCGGTGCTCCTCCAGCTCGTGCTGGTGCTCGACCGCTTCGAGCCGGTCGGCCTCCAGGAGTTCGTGCACGGAGTTCATCAGCGTCTCCATGTCGACGACGCCCTCGTACTCGCCGCGCCGGCCGGTCACCGCGACCCGGCCCGCGTTGTCGGTGAGGACCGCTTCGAGCGCGTCGCGCAGCGTCGCGTCCCAGGTGACGGTGTCGTGGACCAGGGTGCCGGCGCGGGCCAGCGAGCCCTTGGCGCGCATCAGGTCGCCGCGCCGCAGCCACTTGTAGGGGCGGCCGCGCCGGTCGAGCAGCAGGAGTTCGTTGGTCCCGGCCGCCCGCAGCTTGTTGAAGATGTCCTGCAGCGGGTCGTCGACGCCCACCGTCGGATAGTCGGTGACCTCGACGTCGCGTACGCGGGTGAGGTTGAGCCGCTTGAGGGCCGCGCCCGCGCCCACGAACCCGGACACGAAGTCGTCGGCGGGGTTGGTGAGGATGGCTTCCGGGGTGTCGAACTGCGCGATGTGCGAGTGCTCGCGCAGCACCGCGATCCGGTCGCCGAGCTTGATGGCCTCGTCGAAGTCGTGCGTGACGAAGACGATCGTCTTGTGCAGTTCGTGCTGGAGCCGGATCAGCTCGTCCTGGAGGTGGTCGCGGGTGATCGGGTCGACGGCGCCGAACGGCTCGTCCATCAGCAGCACCGGCGGGTCGGCCGCGAGCGCTCGTGCCACGCCCACGCGTTGCTGCTGGCCGCCGGAGAGCTGGCGCGGGTAGCGGCCGTGGAACTCGCCGGGGTCGAGCCCCACCAGGTCCAGCATCTCCTCGACCCGCGACTTGATCCGCGACTTCGACCAGCCGACCATCTTCGGTACGAGCGCGATGTTCTGCGCGACCGTCATGTGCGGGAAGAGGCCGGAGGACTGGATCGCGTAGCCGACCTTGCGGCGCAGCTTCACCGGGTCCATGTCGGTGACGTCCTCGCCGCCGATGCGGATGCGTCCGCCGGTCGGCTCGATCAGCCGGTTGATCATCTTCAGGGTGGTCGACTTCCCGCAGCCCGAGGGGCCCACGAAGATGACGAGTTCGCCCGCCTTGATCTCCATGCTGACGCTGTCCACGGCCGCGTCGCTGCTGCCCGGATAGCGTTTGGTCAGGTTCTCCAGCTCGATGGTGGCGCCGGTGTTGCGCTGGTCCACGGGCACGGGTCCCGCCCCGGGGCCCGGCTCGGGCGTGCGCCTCGTGGTGGTCTCAGACACGGATCCCCCTCGGGATGGTCAGCCGTCCGATGAGGACGTACGCGGCGTCGAAGAGCAGGGCGAGAACGATGATGCCGAGGGTGCCCGCGAGCACCTGGTTGAGCGCGTTGGCGCTGCCCAGCGAGGCGATGCCGCGGAAGATCTCGTTGCCGAGGCCGGGCCCGGAGGCGTACGCGGCGATGGCGGCGATGCCCATCAGCATCTGGGTGGAGACCCGGATCCCGGTCAGGATCGGCGGCCAGGCCAGCGGCAGTTCCACCTTGAAGAGCCGGGCGGCGCGCGACATCCCGATGCCCTTCGCCGCGTCGATCAGCGTGGGGTCGACGCCCCGCAGACCCACGATGGCGTTGCGCACGATCGGCAGCAGCCCGTACAGCGTCAGGGAGATCACGGTCGGCGCGACGCCGAGCCCCACGACCGGGATCAGCAGACCGATCATGGCGAGCGAGGGGATGGTGAGGATCGTGGAGGTGGCGGTGGTCGCCAGGTTCCCGGCCCAGTCGCTGCGGTACGTGAGGACGGCGATGACGATCCCGATGAGGGTGGCGACGACCATGCACTGGAAGACGGCGCTGGCATGCTGATACGAGTCGGCGAGCAGCTGCTGGTGCCGGTTGCCGAGGTAGTCCCAGAAGTTCATCGCACCTCACTTCCGAACCGGTCCCCGGGTCAGGAATCTCCCGACGCCTGTTCCACCAGCGGGATGATCCGCAGCGGAACGGGATTTTCCATGACGATCGCCGTGGAAGCCCGGACGATGCCATCAAAACCGACAACCAGGTCGATCACACGTTGAAGATCGGCGTTCGAGCGGGCCACGAGCCGGCACAGCATGTCGCCGCCGCCGGTCGTCGTGTGCAGTTCCAGGACCTCGGGGACGCGCCCCAAATGGGCCCTGACGTCGGCTCCTTGGCCCTGCCGGATCTGCAGCGTCGCGAACGCCGTGACCGGGTAGCCGAGCGCCGCCGGGTCCACCTGGGGGCCGAATCCGCGGATGACTCCGTTCGAGGTAAGCCGGTCGAGCCGGGCCTGCACGGTGCCGCGCGCGACCCCGAGCCGCCGCGACATCTCCAGGACCCCGATCCGCGGCTCGCGCGCGAGCAGCACGATCAGCCGCCCGTCCAGTTGATCGATCGACATGAGCACCTCCAGAAACAGTCGTCCCGGCCGCCCGGGCACCTGGCAACCCTGGTCACCCTGTACAAGAAGACCGTAGAAGCGGGCGTTCCACTGGTCGGATTGTCCAGCGAATACGCGAACTATTGCGCACCTTGTGGAACAGGGGGAGCCTCCAGACATGACGCAGACCACAGGTTCGTCCGCCGCAGCAGCCCCCGACACCGCCCGGCAGGCCGACCCCTTCCCGGTGAAGGGGATGGACGCGGTCGTCTTCGCCGTGGGCAACGCCAAACAGGCCGCGCACTACTACTCCACCGCCTTCGGCATGAAGCTCGTCGCCTACTCAGGACCGGAGAACGGCAGCCGTGAGACCGCCTCGTACGTCCTGACCAACGGCTCCGCCCGCTTCGTGCTCACCTCCGTCATCAAGGCGTCCACCGAGCGGGGCCACTTCCTGGCCGACCACGTCGCCGAACACGGTGACGGCGTCGTCGACCTCGCCATCGAGGTGCCGGACGCGCGCGCCGCGTACGCGTACGCCGTCGAGCACGGCGCCCGCGGCGTCCAGGAGCCGTACGAGGTGAAGGACGAGCACGGCACCGTCGTCCTCGCGGCCATCGCGACCTACGGCAAGACCCGTCACACCCTTGTCGAGCGTTCCGGCTACGACGGGCCGTACCTGCCCGGCTTCGCCGCCGCGCAGCCGATCGTCGAGCCGCCCGCCAAGCGCACCTTCCAGGCCATCGACCACTGCGTCGGCAACGTCGAACTCGGCCGCATGAACGAATGGGTCGCGTTCTACAACAAGGTCATGGGCTTCACGAACATGAAGGAGTTCGTGGGCGACGACATCGCGACCGAGTACAGCGCCCTGATGTCGAAGGTCGTCGCGGACGGCACGCTGAAGGTCAAGTTCCCGATCAACGAGCCCGCCGTCGCCAAGAAGAAGTCCCAGATCGACGAGTACCTGGAGTTCTACGGCGGCGCCGGCGTCCAGCACCTCGCGCTCGCCACGAACGACATCGTCGCGTCCGTACGGGCCATGCGCGCGGCCGGCGTGCAGTTCCTGGACACCCCGGACTCCTACTACGACACGCTCGGCGAATGGGCGGGCGAGACCCGCGTCCCCGTCGAGACGCTGCGCGAGCTGAAGATCCTCGTCGACCGCGACGAGGACGGCTACCTGCTGCAGATCTTCACCAAGCCGGTCCAGGACCGTCCGACCGTCTTCTTCGAGATGATCGAACGGCATGGCTCCATGGGCTTCGGCAAGGGCAACTTCAAGGCCCTGTTCGAGGCGATCGAGCGGGAGCAGGAGAAGCGCGGAAATCTCTGACCCGGGCTTGCGGACAGGTCCTAGTCTGGCTGTATGGCCAGGATGAACGACGTAGGCGGAATGACAGGGTTCGGCGTCATCGACACCGCCGACGACGCCGAACCCTTCCACGCGGACTGGGAAGCCCGCGTCTTCGCGCTCCAGCGCGCACTGCTCGTCAAGAAGGTCTTCAACCTCGACGAGTTCCGGGACGCCATCGAGACGATGCCGCCGGCCGACTACCTCGCGGCCTCGTACTACGAGCGCTGGTTCCACGCGATCCGTACGCTCCTGGAACGCAAAGGCGTGATCGCGGAAGGGGCGCTGAACGATGCCTGAACTCGCCTACGTTCCGGGCGACTTGGTGCGCACCTACCGCCACGACCCGCCGCACCACACCCGCCTGCCGCGCTACGCCCGCGGGAAGCTCGGCGTCGTCGTCGAGCCGGAGGGCCCGGCCCCGCTCGCCGACGCCCGCGCGCAGGGCCGCGCCGACGCCCCCGTCGAGATGATCTACGCGGTGCGGTTCGCCGCGCGGGAGTTGTGGGGCGAGGGCGACCACGAAGTGGTCCTCGACCTGTCGGAGAGCTACCTGCGGAAGGCCGACGACACTGATGTCCGGTGACCACGACGACGCGGTGATCTCCCGCCGAGTACGCCTCCTGGAAACCCTGCTGGAAGAACGCGGCATCGTCGGCGGCGACACCGTCGACGAGGTCATCGACGGATTCCTGGCCGGAGCCTCCCCGGTGAACGGGGCGAAGGTGGTGGCCCGCGCCTGGACCGACCCCGCCTTCAAGGCGCGGCTCCTCGCTGACGGCGCGGCCGCCGTCGGCGAACTCGGCTTCGCCGCCGGCGGAGTCCAGCAGCAGCGCCTGCGCGTCGCCGAGAACACCGAGTCCGTGCACAACGTCATCGTGTGCACCCTGTGCTCCTGCTACCCGCTGCGACTGCTCGGCCCCTCGCCCGGCTGGTACAAGAGCGAGGCGTATCGCTCACGCGTGGTGCGGGATCCGCGCGGGGTGCTGGCCGAGTTCGGTGTGGCCCTCCCGCGCGATGTACGGGTCACTGTGTGGGACTCCAGCGCGGAGACCCGGTACATGGTGCTGCCGCGCCGACCCGAGGGGTCGGGTGCCCTGGGCGAGGAGGAACTGGCCGCGTTGGTCACGCGGAACGGGTTGATCGGGACGGCGCTGATCTGACGGCGTCGCGGTCGCGTCTGCCGGGTCGTCGTGCGGTGGGCGGCCGCGGGCCCGGTAGGGGCTGGTCGCGCGGTTCCCCGCGCCGGCCCTCAGGGGCGCACGCAGGGCGCGACCAGCCACGACGAGAGCCGCACTCGCCAACCGGCGAACCGCTCAACGGCGCTTGGGCGCAACCGGAGTCGCGGCGGCAGCCGCCCGAGGGGGAGCCCACATCTGCTCAGGCCCGCCCTCGGCCGGCTCGCCAAGCGCGGCAACCGCCTCCCGGGCCCGCGGGGCGAGCAGAGGTGAGAACGTCGGGTTGATGCGCAGCGCCTCCCCGATGTGCCGCCTGGCCGCACCGTAAAGACCCAACTCCCGCTCGACCGCACCACGGTGATACATGATCAGGCCGCTGCGGAGCGACCCGCCCTTCTGCCGGTCCGTGGCCCGCCGCAACAATCCGATCGCCCCGCTGTCGTCGCCGGCCTGATGCAGCGCCCAGCCCAACGCGTCCGCGGCCTGGACACCGGGCGCCCGCTTCCACTCCGCGCGCAGCCGCTCCACCGCCGCTTCCGGGTCCCCGTGATCGGCCTCGTACCGGCCGAGCACGAGCGCGTCGTCCACCCCGTGCGCGCCCTGCGCCGCGACACGGGCCCGCAGTACGTCGTACTGGGCCCGGGCGGCGACACCCAGGTTCAAGGACTCGTACAACTCGCCCAGTTCCAGGGCGTATTCGGGTGCGGGCCGTTTGGCGAGCGCCCGCTGGTACGCCTGCAGCGCCTCCGTCGTACGGCCCAGGGAGGCGAACGCCCGGCCCTGGCCGGCGAGTGCCGCGGGGTACTGCGGGTCCGCGGCGCTCGCCGCCTCGAAGTGCCGCAGGGCGTCCGCCGGTTCGCCGCGCTCCCAGGCCAGTTCACCGCCGCGCTGCAGCAGCGCGGCCCGCTCGGTGGGCGTCCCGGCGCGGGCCGCCGCGTCGGTGAGCAGCGCCGCGGCGTCCTCCCGCCAGCCCCGGTCCCGGTACACGGTCGCGGTGCTGAGCGTCACGCTCGTTCCCGTCGCGAGCCCGGACAGCTTGTCCAGGGCCTTACCGGCCGCCTTGTAGTCGCCGAGCCCCTGATAGGCGTCGATCAGCGCGGAGTACGCGGGCCAGCGGTTCGGCGCGAGTCTCGTCGCGGCCTCGCCCCACTTCTTGGCGCCGGGCCAGTCGCCGCGCGCGGCGGCCAGTGCGGCGAGCCCGTCGAGCGCCTCCACGTTCCGCTGGGGCCGCACCGTCAGCGAACTGCGCAGCGCCTGCTCGGCCCTGGGGTAGAACGCCGAGTCGGCCGTGCGCGTACCGCGCTCCACGTAGGCGGTCCCGAGCGCCGCCCACGTCCGGTCGTCCCGGGGGTTCCTGCGCACCTCGGCCTCACGCTCGCCGATCAGCGCGGTCAGGTCGGGCAGGGACGCGGGCGCCCCGGCCGAGGCCGCGATCACCGCACGCCCGGCGGGCCCCGGCAGCGCGGACGACCTCGGGGCGTCGTCCTCCGGCAGCAGGACGAGCACACCGCCGAGCACCACGCACCCGGCGACGGACGCGACGACGGCGCGCTTCAGCGCGGGGGAGAGGCGGCGCGGCGTTTCCGGGGATTCCATGGAGTTCTCCATGACGCACACTGTGCGTCAATACGAAGAGCACACCCGGCCGCCATTCCGCCACGGGATGCACCCCGCATACGGGTTCACACCGATGGCCCCGAGTGCCAGGCTGTGATCATGAGCCGCACCCTCATCGAACTGCTGGGTGACGGGCTGCCCGCCGAGGCGCTCGTCACGGACCCCGACGTCACCGCCTCGTACGCCCACGACATGGCGAGCTTCTGCGACGCGGGCACCCCCGCCGTCGTCGTGCTGCCGCGCACCGTCGAACAGGTACAGCACGTGATGCGCACCGCCACGGCGCTGCGCGTCCCCGTCGTCCCACAAGGCGCCCGCACCGGACTGTCGGGCGCCGCCAACGCCTCCGACGGCTGCGTCGTGCTCTCGCTCGTCAAGATGGACCGCATCCTGGAGATCAACCCGGTCGACCGGATCGCCGTCGTCGAGCCGGGTGTCATCAACGCCACGCTCTCCCGCGCGGTGAACGAGCTGGGCCTGTACTACCCGCCCGACCCGTCGAGTTGGGAGATGTGCACCATCGGCGGCAACATCGGCACGGCCTCCGGCGGCCTGTGCTGCGTCAAGTACGGGGTGACGGCGGAGTACGTGCTCGGGCTCGACGTCGTCCTCGCCGACGGCCGCCTGCTGTCCACCGGGCGGCGCACCGCGAAGGGCGTCGCCGGCTATGACCTCACGCGCCTCTTCGTCGGATCGGAGGGCAGCCTCGGCGTCGTGGTCGGGGCGACGCTCGCGCTGAAGCCGCAGCCGCCCCAACAGATCGTCCTGGCAGCCGAGTTCGCGTCCGCCGCCGCGGCATGCGACGCCGTCTGCAAGATCATGGAAGGCGGTCACACCCCTTCGCTCCTGGAGCTGATGGACCGGACGACCGTCAAGGCCGTCAACGACATGGCGCACATGGGTCTCCCCGAGACCACCGAGGCCCTGCTCCTCGCCGCCTTCGACACCCCCGACCCGGCGAAGGACCTCGCGGCGGTCGGCGCCCTGTGCGAGGCCGCCGGCGCCACCCAGGTCGTGCCAGCCGAGGACGCCGCCGAGTCCGAACTGCTGCTCCAGGCACGGCGGTTGTCCCTCACCGCCCTCGAAGCGGTCAAGGGCACGACGATGATCGACGACGTGTGCGTGCCGCGCTCGGCGCTCGGCGCGATGCTCGAAGGCGTCGAGCGCATCGCCGACAAGTACTCCCTCACCATCGGCGTCTGCTGCCACGCGGGCGACGGCAACACCCACCCCACCGTCTGCTTCGACGCCCAGGACGCCGACGAGGGGCGGCGCGCCCGCGAGTCCTTCGACGAGATCATGGCGCTCGGCCTGGAACTCGGCGGCACCATCACCGGCGAGCACGGCGTCGGCGTCCTGAAGAAGGAGTGGCTCGCACGCGAACTCGGCCCGGTCGGCGTCGACGTACAGCGGGCGGTGAAGGCGACCTTCGACCCGCTGGGCCTTCTCAACCCCGGCAAGCTGTTCTGACCCGGACCCCGCACGGACCGGCCCCTCACCGCTCGTCGGACGACGACTCGTCCGACGGCCACGGGTCGCGCAGGTAGAGGTCGTCGGCCGGAGTGTGGGCCAGCAGCTCGGCGAGGCCGTCGTCGATCCCGAGCTGCTCGGCCTCAGAGCCCGGAGGGACCACCCGCAGCGTGCGCTCGAGCCAGGCCGAGACCGGCGCGGCGGGCGCTTCGAGGAGCGCGTCGCCGTCCGGCGAACTCAGCGCCATCAGCACCACGCTGCGCCCGTCCACCTTCGTCGGCCACACCCGCACGTCCCCGTGCCCGCACGGACGGAACACCCCCTCGACGAGCAGCTCGCGGGCGAACGTCCAGCTGACGGGGTGCTCCGAGCCGATGTGGAACATGACGTGGACGGCGTAGGGGTCGTCGGACCGGTAGGTGAGGCGGGCCGGTACGGGGATGCTCCGCTCGGGCGACAGGACCAGTTTCAGCTCGAGTTCGCGTTCCACCACGGTGTGCATGTCGTGCGTTTCCTTTCCTCTGTACGAGATCTCGTACGAGGTCCCGTGCGGGCCGCCGGAGCGGGCCCGTGCAGGGAGAGAGCGCGATGTCCCGTCGGCGTTACGCGAGTTCGGGAAAGTTTTTTTGTACCGCTTCCGTGACCGGAAAGTGGGGCGTACCGGCGGACCGGCGCGGGCGGGTGCGGCGGTCTGATAGATGTGGAGGCCACAACAAGCCCCCCGAGCAGATACGGGACGACGGACATGAGCGCCCCAACCCCGGCCCCCGGTGACGACAGGCCCCGCGAAGGCTACTACCCCGATCCGTCCATTCCCGGATATGTCCGGTACTGGAACGGAGCCGCCTGGGTCCCCGGCACCAGCAGACCCGCCCCGTCCGAGGGCGAGATGCTGCCGACCCCGCAGGGTTCGGCCCCGGCGCCCGCCCCCGTCGAGGAGACCGGCCCGGTCTTCCTCGACGAGGAACCCTCCGTGCGTACGGAGACGGGCCCCGACGAACCGGTGTCGCCCGAGCCCGCCTCCGCATGGGCGGCCGACACCTCCCACCAGAGCGGTTTCGGCGGCGAGCAGGACCGCCGGGTCTCCTGGGGCGGCGAAGCCTCCGGCGCGGAAGCCTCCGGCGGCGAAGCGGAAGAGCACGCCGAACGCGCCGAGAAGCCGGCCGCCCCGGCCCCCGCCACTTCCGAGGCCCCCGAGCGCGCCGACGGCACCGTCGCGATCCGCGCCGTGCGGCCCGGCGCCGCCAAGTCCCCGCGCGCCGACGGCACGATGACGATCCGGGCGGTACCGCAGCAGGGCTCCCCGCAACAGAGCTCTCCCCAGCAAGCCACGCCCTCGCCAGCACAGCCCCGGGCCCAGGCCCAGCCGCAGGCGCCGGCCCAGTCCCGCGCCGGCCTCAACCCGCAGCCCGCGCCCAGCGCCCCCGCCGCGGACCCCCGCCTCGGCGCTGCCCAGCCCCAGGCGAGCGCCCCGGCACCGGCGCCCGCTCCCGCTCCGTCGCCCGGGTACGGCTACCCGGGGCCCGCCCAGCCGACGCCCGGCCCGACGCCCGCACCCGGGTACGGCTACCCCGGCCCCGCCCAGGCGGCGGCGCCCGGCCCCACGCCCCCGCCCGCGTACGGCTACCCCGGCCCCGCCCAGGCGGCGGCGCCCGCCGCGCCGACGCCGGTCACCCAGGGCCCCGGTGGCGGTTCGCCCTCCTGGGCGCAGCAGGTGCACCAGCTGGCGGAGCCGGAGGGCCCGGTCACCCCGTTCAAGCCGGTGGCGAACGACCCGTTCCTCGCCGCCGCGCAGGCCCAGGCGTCCGCGCGCCCCGCGGGCCTCGGCAAGCGGTTCGTGGCGCGGCTCATCGACTCGATCGTCCTGGGCGCCGTCACCGCGGCCGTCGCCGTGCCGCTCGGCACCCGCGCGCTCGACCACATCGACGGCAAGATCGACGCGGCGAAGGCCTCGGGCCGGCAGGTCACGGTCTGGCTGCTCGACGGCACGACCGCGACGTACCTCGGCATCGTCCTCGCCGCGCTGCTCGTCTTCGGTGTCCTGTACGAGGCCCTGCCGACCGCCAAGTGGGGCTACACGCTGGGCAAGAAGCTCATGGGCCTGCGCGTGCGGGACATCGAGGGGCACGACTCCCCGGCGTTCGGCGCGGCCCTGCGCCGCTGGCTCGCATACAGCGTGCTCGGCGTGCTCGCCATCGGGATCCTCGGCGTCCTGTGGGGTGCGATCGACCGGCCGTGGCGGCAGTGCCTGCACGACAAGGTGGCGCGCACGTTCGTCTCGGGCTAAGGCCTGTCTTCAAACTCCCCTCGTCGCCCGGACGCCGCCGGGCAGAACGGAGTCCGAAGACGCTCCCCAGGGCCGGACGGTGGCCGGATAGCGCCGCCCGGGTCATCCGGACGGCGGCCCGCCGGGTGCGTATCGCCGGGGTTCGCGGTCCACTCGGGCCATGAGTACCGAACCGCCGCCGGGCGGATCCGGCGAGCCGCCGGACGACGACCCGTTCCGTAAGCCGCCACCGGCCTCCCCGGGCGGCGGCTCCCCCTACGACGGTCCGCAGCACCCGCAGGGCTCCGCGGGCCAGAACCCGTACGACTCCGCACAGAATCCCTACGGCTCGACGCCTCCGCCGGGCGACGGGACCCCGCCTCCGTACGGTGGCGGCACACCTCCTCCGTACGGCGGTGACCCGTACGGACCCGGCGGCTACGGCGGCACCGACCCGCTTCACGGGATGCCGCCGCTGGCCGACAGCGGCAAGCGCGTCCTGGCACGCATCATCGACCTGATCCTGGTCGGGATCGTGGTGGGCCTGCTGTCCTGGGCGTTCGGGACCTCCGAGTACGAGACCGACCCGGACAAGATCGAGTACGGCCGGCAGTTCGGGCAGTCGCTGCTCGCGGCCGTCCTCTACATCGGCTACGACACCTTCATGACGGCGAAGACCGGCCAGACTCTCGGCAAGAAGCTGATGAAGCTGCGCGTGGCCCGTCTCGACAACGGTGCGACGCCCAGTGTGCAGACCAACCTGGTCCGCGCGGTCGTCCTGTGGCTCCCCGCCGTGTTCTGCTGCGCCTGCATCTGGACGGCGATCTGCGGCGGCTGGAGCTTCTTCGACAAGCCCTACAAGCAGGGCCTGCACGACAAGGCCGCGAAGACCGTGGTGGTCAGCAGCGCCTGACAGCGACAGCGGTCGTGCATGACCGATCCGGCGGGTCCGTGCCTCACGGGCCCGCCGGCTCGCGTTCCCGCACGGACCGGGACGCGGCCGCGCGCGCCCGGGCCGGGACGCGCTGCGCGGGCACCCGCTCCTCCTCGGCCCCGTCCCCGGCGGGCGCCTGCCTGCGCACGGGTACGGACAGCGCCACGAGGAGCCCGAGGGCGAGCGCCGACACGGCGATCACCGCCACTCCGGGGCCCGAACTCGTCTGGGACAGCAGCAGCATGGCGAGGGTGGAGCAGACGACGGTGGCCGAACCATAGAGGAACTGTGCGACAGTCGGGCGAGGCATGTCGGTATCCGTCCTCGTGACATCGGGGGAGCGCGAGAAGGGCGATCGGGGTGGGTCACACACCTGGGCCCGACTCTAATCCGACCTGTGCCCGAGCGGAACGTCCGGTAAGCGTCACCTTACCCACGGTGCAGGTGCATGGGGGGCGCACGGAGTCATCCGGTCCAGGAAGTGGACGTTCCGACGCGCCCGTTGTGCATTTACCTCCTTGTCCGGATACCGGATCCGCCCCCCTGCATAGTGCAACGGAAACGTCACAGTCAAGGGCTGTTATTTCTCCTCTACCTCCGGTCAAATGGCGTCACTTGTGACACGTGGCGATTGCGTCACGGAAGAGGGGACCACTCAAGTGACCACCAAGAGACGGGCGTTGAGATCCGCCGCCGTGCTCGTGACCCTGGCCGCCACCGCGGCCACCGGTTCCATAGCGGCGACGACCGCCCAGGCCGACACACCGGCCGCGACGAGCACGACCTCCGGCAAGACGTACGGGGGCAAGGGCCATGTCATGGACGGCCCGTTCAGCAAGCAGCAGGAGCAGCAGCGCCAGACGGCCCTGCAGAACGTCCTGCAGGGCAAGTCGAAGGTCCAGGAGAAGAACGGCTCGAAGGTCGTCGACCTCGGCAAGGGCAAGTACGTCGAGCTGGGCCGCGAGCGCACGGACAAGATCTTCACGATCCTGACCGAGTTCGGCGACAAGGTCGACAACACCACTCTGGTGGACCGCGCGGACGACGACACCCCGGACCTGAAGCCCAAGTACGGCGGCACGCCCGGCCCGTTGCACAACGCGATAGCCGAGCCGGACCGCACCGAGAACAACAGCACGGCCTGGCAGAAGGACTACAACTCCCAGCATTTCCAGGACCTCTACTTCGGGTCCGGCAAGGGAGTCGACTCCCTCAAGACGTACTACGAGAAGACGTCCTCGGGCCGCTACTCGGTCGACGGCGAGGTCTCGGACTGGGTCAAGGTCCCCTGGAACGAGGCACGTTACGGCTCCAACTACTGCGGCGCCGACAACTGCCCGAACGTCGAGGACCTGGTCCGCGACGGCGTCACCGCCTGGGTCGAGCAGCAGAAGGCGGCCGGCAAGTCCGACGCCGACATCAAGGCCGACCTCGCGCAGTACGACCAGTGGGACCGCACCGACCACGACAACGACGGCAACTTCAACGAGCCGGACGGCTACATCGACCACTTCCAGATCGTCCACGCGGGCGAGGACGGGTCGGCCGGCGGCGGCGCGCAGGGCGGCGACTCCCTGTGGGCGCACCGCGGTTACGCCTACAGCCGTGACGACGGCGACACCGGCCCGACCGGCTTCAAGGCGGGCGGCACCCCGGTCGGCGACACCGGCATCTGGGTCGGCGACTACACGATGCAGCCGGAGAACGGCGGCCTCGGCGTCTTCGCCCACGAGTACGCCCACGACCTGGGCCTGCCCGACCTGTACGACACCTCGTACGCGGGCGAGAACTCGGTCGGTTTCTGGTCGCTGATGTCGGCGGGCTCCTGGCTCGGCACCGGCAAGGACTCCATCGGTGACATGCCGGGCGACATGACCGCCTGGGACAAGCTGCAGCTGGGCTGGCTCAACTACGACAAGGCGAAGGCGGCGACCAAGTCGACGCACAAGCTGGGTGTTTCGGAGTACAACACCAAGCTGAAGCAGGCGCTGGTCGTCGAGTTGCCGAAGAAGAACGTCACCACGGACATCGTGAAGCCCGCCGAGGGCTCCAAGCAGTGGTGGTCGGACTACGGCGACGACCTCGACAACACCCTGTCGCGCACGGTCGATCTGAGCGGCAGGTCGAAGGCGTCGCTCGAGCTCGACGGCTGGTGGAACATCGAGAAGGACTACGACTACCTGTACACGCAGGTCTCCACCGACGGCGGCGCGAGCTTCAAGACGATCGACGGCACGGCCGACGGCGTCACCATCCCGCGCGACGGCGGCGACAAGCCGGCTCTGACCGGCGACTCGGCGAAGTTCCAGCACCTGGTCTTCCCGCTCGACGAGTACGCGGGCCAGAAGATCGACATCCGCTTCCGCTACAAGACCGACGGCGGCGCGGGCGGCATGGGCTTCACCGCCGACAACCTCTCGGTGCAGGCGGACGGTTCGGCCCTGTTCACGGACAACGCCGAGGGTGACGACAACGGCTGGACCGCGCGCGGCTTCTCCCGCGTCGGCGCCTCGATCAGCGGCGACTTCCCGCAGTTCTACATCGCCGAGAACCGTCAGTACGTGTCGTACGACAAGACCCTGAAGGTCGGTCCGTACAACTTCGGATGGCGCGACGGCGGCGCGAAGAACGACTGGGTCGAGCACTACCAGTACCGGCCCGGACTGATGGTCTGGCAGTGGGACACCTCGCAGCGCAACAACAACGTCGGCCAGCACCCCGGCAAGGGTCTGATCCTGCCGGTCGACGCGCACGCGAAGCCGCTGAAGTGGTCGGACGGCAAGCTGATCACGAACAAGATCACGCCGTACGACGCCGCCTTCGGCTGGTACCCGGTGCCCGGCATGAAGCTCCACAAGCTGGGCGTCGAGACGAAGATCCCGGCGCAGCTCGGCAACCCGGTCTTCGACGACCACAAGGGCACGTACTGGTACGCGGAGAACCCGACCGGGAGTGTGCAGACAACTGACACCAACACCCGGATCTCGGTCGTGGGTCAGCCGCTCGACGGCTCCTCGATCACGGTCAAGGTCGGCCCCTCGGCGAAGTAGCCGGTAAAATAGCAGGTCAGAAACGTATCGGCCGTGACCCCCTAGCGGGTCGCGGCCGATCGTGTTTGAGTGCGTCCTGTGAGTTTCTTATTGACACAACGTCTCACGGGGGTGTGAAAGCCATGTCCGCAGGAGGGTTCTGCAAGCTGCCCGGCGGCAGTGTGGTGGTCGCTCTGACCCTGCCCGCGCCGGGCTCCGGCGAGCGCGCGGTCCGCATCCTCGTACACGCCGCGAACCGGGCCCGAGCCCTGACCCGCCTGCGCAACCTGGGCCTGCGAGCGGTCTACCTCCGGGGGAACGCGCAGCCGCCGACCCCGGACGAGATCACCGCGGTCCTGCACCACCCCGACGGCCTGCTCTGGCGCGAGGCCCCGGACCCGGCGGCAGGCGAGCTGTGGCACCCGATACGGGCGCTCCTCAGACCCGGAAAATTCAGCCCCTCCGGCGCTTGAGGAGCGGGGTCCGGGGCAGAGCCCCGTGACCTCAGGCCACGACGGGCTTCCCGGTCAATTCGACCCCAGCCGCACGCAGCTCTTCCAGCGCCGCCTCAGTCGTAGCGGCAGCGACACCCGCGGTGAGGTCCAGCAGAACCTGGGTCCGAAACCCGGCCCCGACAGAGTCGAGCGCGGTGGCCCGAACGCAGTGATCCGTGGCGATCCCGACCACGTCCACCTCGGAGATGCTCCGGTCCCGCAGCCACTCGGCCAACGAGACCCCGTTCTCGTCGGCCCCCTCGAACCCGCTGTACGCGGCCGAGTAGGCCCCCTTGTCGAACACGGCGTCGATCGCGCCGGAGGCGACCGCGGGGGCGAAGTTCGGGTGGAACCCCACCCCCTCCGTCCCGGCGACACAGTGCACGGGCCAGCTGTTCACGTAGTCGGGGGTTTTCGGCGGCACGGCGAAGTGGTTCCCGGGCGCGATGTGGTGGTCGCGGGTGGCGACGACATGCTGGTACCCGCTGCCGGCCGACTGTCCGATCAGGTCGGTGACCGCGGCGGCGACATCGGCCCCTCCCGCCACCGCGAGGCTGCCGCCCTCACAGAAATCGTTCTGCACGTCTACGACGATCAGGGCGCGGCGCATGGGCGGTGTCCTTACTCAGGTCTGCCCGGGTGGGCGTGGAGGCTTATGAGCGTAGAAGCTTCAAGTGCTTCGCGGGAGAGGGCATAAGGGGCGCCCGGAGACCTGCCGGGGTCACACGTACTCGGTAGGGATGACGGCCTCGCCCCGGGAGAGCTGGATCGCCGACAGCGGCAGCCCTTCACGCGCGGCGATGTGCCGCTCGCGCACCGCGTCCAGCGGCTCACGGGAGACCACCTCACCGCCCTTGACCAGCTCGACGAGGAGCTGCCGGTCGGCGAGCCCGTCCGGCACGGCGCCGGTGCCCACGACCTCGGCCTCCGCGGTGCCGTCCGCGTCGAGCCGGCGCGCGGCCCACTTGCGGCCGCCGATGGACGTCTTCCCGCCTGCCGACTTCTTCGCGACCGGCACGAGGGGCGCGCGCGGGTCGGCGGACTCGGCGCGCGCGACCAGCTTGTAGACCATCGAGCAGGTCGGGTGCCCGGAGCCGGTCACCAGCTGCGTACCGACGCCGTACGCGTCCACGGGCGCGGCCGCCAGGGAGGCGATGGCGTACTCGTCGAGGTCGGAGGTGACCACGATCTTGGTGTCCTTCGCGCCGAGCTCGTCGAGCTGCTGGCGGACCCGGTGCGCGACGAGCAGCAGGTCGCCGGAGTCGATGCGGACGGCGCCGAGCTTCGGCCCGGCCACCTCCACCGCGGTCCTGACCGCTTCCTTCACGTCGTACGTGTCCACGAGCAGTGTCGTCCCCTCGCCGAGGGAGTCGACCTGCGCGCGGAAGGCGTCCCGCTCGGTGTCGTGCAGCAGCGTGAAGGCGTGGGCGCTCGTGCCGACGGTCGGGATGCCGTACCGGAACCCGGCCGCCAGGTCCGACGTCGTCGCGAACCCGCCCAGGTACGCGGCGCGCGAGGCGGCGACGGCGGCCAGCTCGTGGGTGCGCCGCGCGCCCATCTCGATCAGCGGCCGGTCCCCGGCGGCCGAGGCCATCCGGGAGGCGGCCGCGGCGATCGCCGAGTCGTGGTTGAGGATGGAGAGGATCACCGTCTCCAGGAGCACGCACTCGGCGAACGAGCCCTCGACGCGCAGGATCGGGGAGCCGGGGAAGTAGACCTCGCCCTCGGGGTAGCCCCAGATGTCGCCGGAGAACCGGTACTCCGCGAGCCACCGCAGCGTCGGCTCGTCGACGACGTTCCGCTCGCGCAGGAAGCCGAGCACGCCCGCGTCGAAGCGGAAGTTCTCCACGGCGTCCAGGACGCGCCCGGTGCCCGCGACGACGCCGTAGCGACGGCCCTCGGGCAGGCGCCGGGTGAAGACCTCGAAGACGGAGCGGCGGTCGGCCGCGCCCCCGTGGAGGGCGGCCTGCAGCATCGTCAGCTCGTAGTGATCGGTGAAGAGCGCTGTCGACGGAACGTCCACCGGCAGGCCAAGGTCCGCTGTGTTCATAGGCTGGATGCTACCCCCAATTAGCGTCAAGGTGACGATTTCTGGGGTCCGTTTGTGCGAACGGCCCGAGCGGCCCGTTTGTGCGGTTGACGCCTCGTGGTGGCAGCATGGGCCGTGTGACGGCTCCAGCACCCCTTGAGATCGAAAGCCCCGAGACGACGGAGGATCTCTCCGTGGTCCCCGAGCCGGACGTCCCCTGGATCACGCTCGTCCACAACGACCCGGTCAACCTGATGAGCTACGTGACCTACGTCTTCCAGAGCTACTTCGGGTACTCCAAGGACAAGGCCACGAAACTGATGATGGACGTCCATCACAAGGGGCGCGCGGTGGTCTCCTCCGGCAGCCGCGAGGAGATGGAGCGGGACGTCCAGGCCATGCACGGGTACGGCCTGTGGGCCACGCTGCAACACGACCGGAAGTAAATGAGGGGTACAGCGCTCTGATGCCCGGGCACTTCGAACCGATCCCCGGCGGCGGCGCGGCCGTCGCCCTCGACGATGTCGAGATCTCCATCATCCGCTCGCTCGCCGTCCAGCTCCTGGAGCTGATCGGACCCGGACCCGGCGGCGAGGCGTTCGACGACCCGCTCGCCGAACTCTTCGCCGAGGGCCCCAGCGAGCCGCCCACCGACGCGGTGCTGCGCCGCCTGTTCCCCGACGCGTACGGCGGCCCCGGCGGCCCGGCCGGCCAGGACGAGGCCGAACTGCGCGCCCACTCCTCGGAGTTCCGCCGCTTCACCGAGAACGACCTGCGGGCCGGCAAGCGCGAGGACGCCCTCGCGGTGGTCCGCACGCTGGACGCGCTGAGCCCGGGCGGCAGCGGTGGCGGCGCGGTCCTGAAGCTCTCCCCGGGCGAGTCGGTCCAGTGGATGCGGGCCCTCAACGACCTGCGCCTGGCCATCGGCACCCGCCTCGACATCACCGACGAGGAGGACACGGACATCCTCTACCGGCTCCCCGACGAGGATCCGCGCAAGCCGATGGTGATGGCGTACCTGTGGCTGGGCGGGCTGCAGGAAACCTTGGTCGAAACTCTCATGCCCTGACATATCCGCTACTTCCGCCACTTCCGCCATGTCCGCGTGGCCGTGGTGAGCGTTCGCTCAGCGGGTACTCAAATCCGCATAACGATCGCGTCAACGAGCCGACCCTCATTGCGGTCGCGAACGCCTTTTGCCCCCTTTTTCCCGTTGGCTGCGTCACACTCACCCTGTCCGAGCACCGTGAACGCCGTGATAAATCTTCTCGACCACCTGGCGGACGCCACCCCTGTCCGCCGGAGGCGCCCTTACCGGCCGACCGCCGGTAGGCAACAGCTCCATCCATCCCGAGGCCCAGCCCTCAAGGATCGTCACAGTCGATCCGAGCCACGAATGGCACGGATCGGCATGGAGAAAGGCGCATCAACGTGACCTCAGTGCAGGTCGACAAGGGCCATGAGGCCGTGAGCGACGCCCCCGGTGAGGGCGGCGAGGGCTACAAGCGGGGTCTCGGCTCCCGGCAGATCCAGATGATCGCCATCGGCGGCGCCATCGGAACCGGCCTCTTCCTCGGAGCGGGCAAGGGCATCTCCAAGGCGGGACCCAGCCTCATCCTGGCGTACGCCATCGCGGGCGTCGTCATCTTCTGCATCATGCGGGCGCTCGGCGAGCTCCTCATGTACCGCCCCGTCTCCGGCTCCTTCTCGGAGTACGCGCGCGAGTTCATCGGCCCCTTCGCCGGTTTCGTGACCGGCTGGACGTACTGGCTCTTCTGGGTCATCACCGGCATGACCGAGGTCACCGCCGCCGCCACCTACATGACGTACTGGTGGAACATCCCGCAATGGGTGTCCGCCCTCGTCTTCACCGTCATCCTGTACGGCGCCAACCTGATCTCCGTGAAGCTCTTCGGTGAGCTGGAGTTCTGGTTCTCCATGGTCAAGGTCACCGCCATCGTCGGCATGATCCTGATCTGCGCCGGCATCCTCACCCTCGGCTTCTCCGACGCCGGCGACACCGCCTCCGTGACCCACCTGTGGGACCAGGGCGGCTTCTTCCCGCACGGCATCGGCAACACCCTCATGACCCTGCAGATGGTCATGTTCGCCTTCCTCGCCGTCGAGCTGGTCGGCGTCACGGCCGGCGAGTCCAAGGACCCGAAGAAGGTCCTGCCGAAGGCCATCAACACCGTGCCGTGGCGCATCGCCGTCTTCTACGTAGGCGCCCTGATCATGATCCTCTCGGTCGTGCCGTGGACGAACTTCGAGGCGGGCAAGAGCCCCTTCGTCGAGGCCTTCTCGAAGATGGGCCTGTCCGCGGGCGCGGGCATCGTCAACTTCGTCGTGCTCACCGCCGCCCTGTCGTCCTGCAACTCGGGCATGTACTCCACCGGTCGCATGCTGCGCGACCTCGCGCTCAACGGCCAGGGCCCGGGCTTCTTCACCAGGCTGACGAAGAACGGCCTCCCGCTGATCGGCACCTCCGTCTCCGCCGCGATGATGCTGGTCGGCGTCTGGATCAACTACCAGTGGCCCGGCGAGGCGTTCAACTACGTCGTCTCCTTCGCCACCATCTCCGGCATGTGGGCCTGGATCGTCATCCTGATCTGCCAGGTCCGCTACCGCCTCAAGTCCGACCGCGGCGAACTCCCCAAGTCCGAGTTCCGCGCCCCGGGCGGCATCTGGGCGAGCATCCTCTCGCTGGCCTTCATCGCGATGGTCATCGTGATGATGGGCATCGACAAGGACGCCCGCGTCTCCCTGTACGCGGCCCCGGTGTGGGGCCTCGTCCTCGGCGTCTCGTACTTCTTCCTGCGCAAGCGCAACCCGCAGAGCACCGCGTTCGCCAAGCGTTCGTAGCCCTCGCACCCGCGCACATCTCACCAGGTGGGCCGTCGCGTACCGGACTCCGGTACGCGACGGCCCACTTGCTTATCCTGGCCGCATGCTGACGATTTCCCAGGCTCTCCACGACCAGATCGTGGCCCACGCCCGCGCCGACCACCCCGACGAGGCCTGCGGCGTCGTCGCCGGCCCGGCCGGTGAGGGCCGCCCCGAGCGCTTCATCCCGATGCTGAACGCGGCCCGCTCGCCCACGTTCTACGAGTTCGACTCCGGCGACCTGCTCAAGCTCTACCGCGACCTCGACGACCGCGACGAGGAGCCGGTGGTCATCTACCACTCGCACACGGCCACCGAGGCGTACCCGTCGCGCACCGACATCACGTACGCCAACGAGCCGGGCGCCCACTACGTCCTGGTCTCCACCGCCGACACCGACGACGCGGGCCCCTTCCAGTTCCGCTCGTACCGCATCATCGAGGGCCAGGTGACGGAGGAAGAGGTCGAGGTCACGGCGTGAAACCGGGCCCCACCTCAAGGCCGTCTCGATCGCCGGACGGATTCCGACCGCATATTGAGATCACACTCGGGATCCCCGACCGGGAATCGATACGATGAACCCATGGTTCCCCACGACGTGAGCGAAAAGACGCCGGGCATGCTGCTCGTGGCGCGGCTGCACGTCGATCTGTGCCGCCTCGCCAGCGCCATCTGTCCGCGCTGAACCGCACCGCCGTCAGGCCCCGAGCCCGCGGCACCCGCACCATGACCTGCCAAGACCGACCGCGTCGCCGCGCGCTCACCCATACGACTTCCGACTCCTGACAGGAGCACCAGCATGGCCATCGAGGTCCGCATCCCGACCATCCTCCGCACCTACACCGACGGCGCGAAGGCCGTCGAGGGCAACGGGGAGAACCTCACCGAGCTCTTCGCCGACCTGGACACCCGGCACGCGGGCATCGCCGCCCGCATCGTGGACGGTGACAAGCTGCGTCGCTTCGTGAACGTCTACCTGAACGACGAGGACGTCCGCTTCCTCGACGGCATCGAGACCAAGCTCTCCGACGGCGACAACGTCACGATCCTGCCGGCCGTGGCCGGCGGCATGCGCTGAGCCGGACGTAGCGACGTATGCGTTACGACAGTCCGCTGGCCGCGGTCGGCAACACCCCTCTGGTGCGCCTGCCGCGGCTCTCGCCCTCCGACTCGGTACGGATCTGGGCGAAGCTGGAAGACCGCAACCCGACCGGCTCGGTCAAGGACCGCCCCGCGCTCCACATGATCGAACAGGCCGAGAAGGACGGCCGGCTGACGCCCGGCTGCACCATTCTCGAACCCACCTCGGGCAACACCGGCATCTCGCTCGCCATGGCCGCCCGGCTCAAGGGCTACCGCATCGTCTGCGTCATGCCCGAGAACACCTCTCAGGAGCGGCGCGACCTGCTCGCCATGTGGGGCGCGGAGATCATCCCCTCGCCCGCCGCGGGCGGCTCCAACACGGCCGTGCGGATGGCCAAGGAGCTGGCCGGGCAGCACCCGGACTGGGTGATGCTCTACCAGTACGGCAACCCGGACAACGCAGGCGCCCACTACGCCACGACCGGCCCGGAGATCCTGGCGGACCTCCCCTCGGTCACCCACTTCGTGGCGGGCCTCGGCACCACCGGCACGCTGATGGGCGTCGGCCGCTTCCTGCGCGAGCAGAAGCCCGACATCAAGATCGTCGCGGCCGAGCCGCGCTACGACGACCTGGTGTACGGCCTGCGCAACCTCGACGAGGGCTTCGTCCCCGAGCTGTACGACGCCTCCGTCCTCACCACCCGCTTCTCGGTCGGCTCGGCCGACGCGGTGACCCGCACCCGTGAACTCCTCCAGCAGGAGGGCATCTTCGCGGGCGTCTCCACCGGCGCCGCGCTGCACGCCGCGATCGGCGTGGGCAAGAAGGCGGTCAAGGCGGGGGAACCGGCGGACATCGTGTTCGTCGTCGCGGACGGCGGCTGGAAGTACCTGTCGACGGGCGTGTACACGGCCGCGACGACGGAAGAGGCCATCGAGGTCCTGCACGGCCAGTTGTGGGCCTGACGAGCCCCTCCGGCGATTGAGGAGCGGGGTCCGGGGCGGAGCCCCGTGACCTCGACTCCGGCCGGGCTCGGCCTACCCCAGGTGCCGAACCCGATCCCACAGCGCAGAGTCGACGACCCCCGCCCGCCGCCGAAAGTCCCGTACGGGCACCTCGCGGAGCTCATCCGTCTCCAGGAAACTGGCCCGCCCCCGCGCATCGCTCACCGCGCCGGGCGGCAGCGCGATCACCCCGGGCCGCTCGTCGTGGTGCCGGCTGGTGATCTTCGCGACCAGTGCCGTGTCGCCGCGCAGCGTCAGCACCAGACAGGGCCGGTCCTTGCCGCCGGGCCCGTCCTCGTAGGGCACCAGGGCCCACCAGATCTCCGCCGGACGCGGCCCTCCGGGCCTCCCCGCGGAGCCGGTCCGCAGACGCAGGCGGCGCCGGCGCGAACCCCGGCCCCATCCGTCGACGAGCGTCGCCACCAACGCGAGCAGCACGACGGCAACGAGCGCGAGCCACCAGGACGTGTCCATGGCACGACGGTACCGGGCGGGGCGCACGGGGCACCGCACCGGGTGAGCGCCCCCCGAACCGGTGACAACGCAGGTGAGTTCGCCCACAACGGCCCGCGACGGAGGAGCGACCCGCCCTTTTGCGCCTTACGCTCGACGAATCCCTCAGTCCCGTTCCACACCTGCTTCCCGACCGCCAGCGCGGAGGTTCCGGCTCTTATGAAGCTCACCGTCGTCGGCTGCTCCGGGTCGTTCCCGTCCGCGGATTCGGCCTGTTCGAGCTACCTCGTCGAGGCCGACGGCTTCCGGCTGCTTCTCGACATGGGCAATGGCGCCCTGGGCGAGCTGCAGCGCCACTGTGGTCTCTACGACCTCGACGCGATCTTCCTCAGCCATCTGCACGCGGATCACTGCATCGACATGTGCGCGTACTTCGTCGTCCGCTACTACCGCCACGACGGCGGCCGTTGCGACCCCATCCCGGTCTACGGACCCGAGGGCACCGAGCAGCGGCTGACCACCGCGCACGCCGACACCCCCTCGGCCTCCGCCTTCAGCGAGGTCTTCGACTTCCACACCGTCAAGCCGGGCTCGTACGACATCGGGCCCTTCTCCGTACGCATGGAGAAGGTCTGCCACCCGGTCGAGTCGTACGCGATCCGCATCGAGCACGACGGCCGCTCGCTGACGTACTCCGGTGACACCGGGCCGTGCGCCGCGCTCGACGAACTGGCCACGGACAGCGACCTGTTCCTGTGCGAGGCCGCGTTCACGCACGGCAAGGAGAACATCCCGGCGCTGCATCTCAACGGGCGCGAGGCGGGTGACTCGGCCCAGCGCGCCGGCGCCCGCAAGCTGGTCCTCACGCACATTCCGCCGTGGACGGACCCGCAGGTGAACCTGGCGGACGCGCGGGACGTGTTCGACGGTCCGGTGGAGCTGGCGGTGGCCGGCGCGGCGTACGAGTTCTGAAGCCCGGCCGGTACGTCGAAGGCCCCGGAACCGATGCGGTTCCGGGGCCTTCGCGTTCAGGCGGGGGAGAGGCTCACGCCTTGGTGAGGTCCTCGATCTCCTCCTCGGGCTCGCGGCCCGGGGTGGTGAGGTTGAACTTGATGATCGCGAACCGGAAGGTCACGTAGTAGATGACCGCGAAGACCAGTCCGATCGGGATGATCAGCCATGGCTTCGTCGCATGGGTCCAGTTCAGCGCGTAGTCGATGAACCCGGCCGAGAAGTTGAAGCCGGCGTGCACACCGAGGGCCCAGGTGATCGCCATGGACGCGGCGGTGAGCAGCGCGTGCAGGACGTAGAGAACCGGCGCGATGAACATGAACGAGAACTCGATCGGCTCGGTCACACCGGTGACGAACGAGGTCAGCGCGAGCGAGACCATCATGCCCATCACGGCCTTGCGGCGCTCGGGGCGGGCGCAGTGCGCCATGGCGATCGCGGCGGCCGGCAGGCCGAACATCATGATCGGGAAGAAGCCGGACTGGAACATGCCGGCGCTCGGGTCGCCGGCCAGGAAGCGCGTGATGTCGCCGTGGACGACCTCGCCCGCGGAGTTCTTGAAGTCACCGAGCTGGAACCAGGCGATCGTGTTGACGAACTGGTGCATGCCGACCGGGATCAGTCCGCGGTTGACGGCGCCGAAGAGGGCGGCGCCACCGGCGCCCAGGCCGGTCATCCACTCACCGAAGTGGGAGATGCCGTTGCCGATGGGCTCCCAGACCAGACCGAAGAAGACACCCACGACGATGCCGACGAAGGCCATGATGATCGGGACGAGCCGGCGGCCGTTGAAGAAGCCGAGCCAGTCGACGAGCTTGGTGCGGTGGTACCGCTGCCAGAACACGGCGGCGAGCAGACCCATGATGATGCCGCCGAGGACACCGGGGTCGTTGTAGACGGCCGCGATGTCGACGCCCTTGTTGGCCGTCGTGTTGACCACGGCCTCGTGGACCGGGAAGGCCTGCAGGACCTTGCTGTAGACGAGGAATCCGACGAGCGCGGCGAGCGCCGTCGAGCCATCGGCCTTCTTGGCGAAGCCGATGGCCACGCCTATGCAGAACAGGATCGGCAGGCTGCCGGTGATGGCGCCGCCCGCGTTGTTGAAGACCGCGGCGACCTTGTCCCAGCCGAGGCCGTCCTTGCCGAAGATGTCATCCTGGCCGAGGCGCACCATGATGCCCGCGGCCGGCAGCACCGCGATCGGCAGCTGCAGGCTGCGGCCCACCTTCTGGAGGCCCTGGAACAGGCCCGATCCCCGCTTCTTCGCGGGGGCCGCCGTAGCGCTGGCGGTGCTCATCAACTTCCTCCATGTGCTGGGGTGCTGCCGGGGACGGAATGGAAAAGAGGGGGGTGGGCAGCAGCCAGAAGGTCTACACCACTCAGTGGTGTAGACCTGTTGTAGCACGGTGAAGGTGAGATAAGGAACCCGCGCAATCTGTGGTCTGGAACATATGCGTCCGCTTCGGCTCGGACGTGACGAAGGGCCCCCGGACCAGTGGTCCAGGGGCCCTTCGCGCCGAAGCGGGGCGGGGAAGCGGCGCTACGCCTTGGTCACGTCCTCGACCTCTTCCTCGGGCTCCCGCCCCGGGGTCTTGAGGTCGAACTTCGTGATGGCGAACCGGAACACCGCGTAATAGACGACGGCGAAACACAGCCCGATCGGAATGATCATCCAGGGCTTCGTCGCCAGGCTCCAGTTGATCAGGTAGTCGATGAGCCCCGCGGAGAAGCTGAAGCCGTCGTGCACGCCGAGCCCCCACGTCACCGCCATCGAGACACCGGTCAGCACCGCGTGCACCGCGTACAGCGCCGGCGCGATGAAGACGAAGGAGTACTCGATCGGCTCGGTGATCCCCGTGACGAACGAGGTCAGCGCCAGCGACAGCATCATGCCGCCGACCGCCTTGCGCCGCTCCGGCCGCGCGCAGTGGTACATCGCGAGACAGGCCGCGGGCAGCGCGAACATCATGATCGGGAAGAAGCCGGTCTGGTAGATACCGGCGCTCGGGTCCCCGCTCAGGAACATGTTGATGTCACCGTGCACGGTCGTGCCGTCCGGCTTGGTGTACGAGCCGAACTGGAACCACAGCGGAACGTTCAGGAACTGGTGCAGGCCGATCACCAGCAGCGCCCGGTTGGCGACACCGAAGATGCCCGACCCGATGGCGCCCAGATCCTGCAGCCAGTTGGAGAAGCTCTCCAGGCCCGAACCGATCGGCGGCCAGATCCACAGGCAGATCACCGCGAAGATGATGCCGATGAACGCCATGATGATCGGCACGAGCCGGCGGCCGTTGAAGAAGCCGAGCCAGGACACCAGCTTCGTACGGTGATACCGGACCCAGAAGAACGACGCCAGGAACCCCATGATGATGCCGCCGAACACACCCGGGTTCTGGAACTGGAAGGCGGACACGGTGTTGTCCGCCGCCTGACAGCCCGTCAGTACGGCCTTGGCCCCGTCGGCACAGTCGATCGGGAACTGATGCAGCACGCCCCGGTAGACGAGGAACCCCGCCACGGCCGCGAGCGCGGTCGAGCCGTCCGCCTTCTTGGCCATGCCGATGGCGACACCGATGCAGAACAGCAGCGGCAGGCCCAGGTCGGCGTCGAGCAGCGCGCCGCCCGCGCCCGCGAAGACCTTGGCGACATTGGTCCAGCCGAGACCGTCGTCGCCGAAGACGTCCGGCTGGCCGAGGCGGTTGACGATGCCCGCGGCGGGCAGCACGGCGATGGGCAGCTGCAGGCTGCGCCCCATCTTCTGAAGCCCCTGGAAGAAGCTGCTCCAAGGGCTCGGCCGAGGTGCTGCGGCTGCGTTCGCGCTCATGGGCGTCCTCCCGGAACAAGCCACGTTTGGCGGTCGTCGGAAACTGGTGTAGACCAGTCGCGGGACGGGTCGGTCCACGTGCTCGTCATCTTTCGTCACGGGTGGTGCTACCGCTCGCGAAGATGGGCCAACCGTGGGTTACCGTGACAAAGCGGCCCATGGGGGCCAGGGAACAACAGGGAGAACGTAATGGCCACGAAGGCTGAGAAGATCGTTGCCGGGCTCGGCGGCATCGAGAACATCGAAGAGGTCGAGGGCTGCATCACCCGCCTGCGCACCGAGGTTCACGACCCGTCGCTGGTCGACGACGCAGCCCTGAAGGCCGCCGGCGCCCACGGCGTCGTGAAGATGGGCACCGCCATCCAGGTCGTCATCGGCACCGACGCCGACCCGATCGCCGCCGACATCGAAGACATGATGTGAGCCGACGCCTCTGAAGAGGCCCGCGCACGGCACCGACCGCGCGCGGCTCACACGGAAACGGCCGCCGCCCCTGACACCTGGGGCCGGCGGCCCTTTTCGTACAGCCCTGCCCGTACCTGTTCATACGGCTCGCACCGGGCGCCGGCCCCAGGCAATGCGCAGGTATCACCGCCCCGCACGCTCCCGATAGGCTCGGCCCATGTCTCGCATCGACGGCCGCACGCCCGAACAGCTCCGCCCGATCACCATCGAACGCGGCTGGAGCAAGCACGCCGAAGGCTCCGTCCTCGTCTCCTTCGGCGACACCAAAGTCTTCTGCACCGCCTCCTTCTCCGAGGGCGTCCCCCGCTGGCGCAAGGGCAGCGGCGAGGGCTGGGTCACCGCCGAGTACTCGATGCTGCCCCGCGCCACCAACACCCGCGGTGACCGCGAATCCGTCCGCGGCAAGATCGGCGGCCGCACCCACGAGATCAGCCGCCTCATCGGCCGTTCGCTGCGCGCCGTCATCGACTACAAGGCGCTCGGCGAGAACACCATCGTCCTGGACTGCGACGTCCTCCAGGCCGACGGCGGCACCCGCACCGCCGCCATCACCGGCGCCTACGTGGCGCTGGCCGACGCCATCGCCTGGGCCCAGGGCAAGAAGCTGATCAAGGCCGGCCGCCAGCCCCTCACCGGCACGGTCAGCGCCGTCTCCGTCGGCATCGTCGGCGGCGTACCGCTCCTCGACCTCTGCTACGAGGAGGACGTGCGGGCCGACACCGACATGAACGTCGTCTGCACCGGCGACGGCCGCTTCGTCGAGGTACAGGGCACCGCCGAGGCCGAGCCGTTCGCCCGCGACGAGCTCAACTCCCTTCTCGACCTTGCCGTTTCGGGCTGCGACGAGCTCGCCATCGCCCAGCGCAAGGCACTTGAGGGCGCCCTCGGAAAAGAACTTGCCTAGGTAAAGAACTCCCCAAGTAGGGTGGCAACCGCTCAGCCACCGACTGCGTCATTACGAATGGGTGGACGGCACGCGACAGCGACCGCCGTCCACCCGTCCGTACTTCAGGGGAGGACCGTTCCATGGCCGCGCGCCGCCACCGCCGTATCGCCATAGCCGTCGCCGTCGCGGCGCTGATCGCCGTCCCGGCGGCCGCCGGATGCTCGGCCGTCGACAAGGCACTCGACTGCGTCCAGACCGCCGACGCCATCGCCGACAGCGTCACCGACCTCCAGCAGGCCGTCGAGAACGCGGCGAACGACCCGGGTCAGGCGGACGAGGCACTCGCCTCCATCGACAAGAACCTCGACAAGATCGGCGACCGGACCGACAACGCCGACGTGTCGAAGGCCGTCGACGACCTCAACACGGCCGTGGGCAACGTCCGTACAGCCGTCAAGAACGGCGACGAGACCCCCGACATCGCCCCGGTCACCGACGCGGCCGGCGAACTCACCAAGGTCTGCACGCCGTAACGGGGACCCCGGGCGGGGCGTGAATACTGGAGACATGACCCGCCTCATCCTCGCCACCCGCAACACCGGCAAGATCGTCGAACTCCGCTCCATCCTCGCCGACGCAGGCCTGCCCCACGACCTCGTCGGCGCGGACGCCTACCCCGATATCCCCGACGTCCGCGAAACCGGCGTCACCTTCGCCGAGAACGCCCTCCTCAAGGCCCACGCCCTCGCCAAGGCCACCGGCCTGCCCGCCGTCGCCGACGACTCCGGCCTCTGCGTCGACGTCCTCGGCGGCGCCCCCGGCATCTTCTCCGCGCGCTGGGCCGGCCGCCACGGCGACGACAAGGCGAACCTGGACCTCCTGCTCGCCCAGCTCGGCGACATCGACGAGGACCACCACCGCACGGCCCACTTCGCCTGCGCCGCGGCCCTCGCCCTCCCCGACGGCACGGAGCGCGTGGTCGAGGGCCAACTCCGCGGCGTCCTGCGCCACGCCCCCGCGGGGGCCGGCGGCTTCGGCTACGACCCGGTCCTCCAGGTCGAGGGCGACACCCGCACATGCGCGGAGCTGACACCGGCCGAGAAGAACGCGATCTCCCACCGGGGGAAGGCGTTTCGGGCGCTGGTGCCGGTGGTGCGGGAGCTGGTGGGCTGAAGCAACAGAACGGCCTGCGTTTCATAGCTTCGAAACGCAGGCCGTTACTGTGCGGCGGAAGGGATTCGAACCCTCAAGCCCGGTCAGGGGCCACAGATCCTAAGTCTGCTGCGTCAACCAACTGCGCCACCGCCGCTCGGCCGCCATGCTACCGGGATCGGTTCGCGCCACGACACCAGGTATTGGTGAAGGCGTGGCAGTTCGGGCACAGATAGCGCAGATTCTCCTGCCGGTTGTCGAGCGGGTCCCCGTTGACGTGGTCGATCTCCAGCACCAGCCGCTGGCCCTGCCACAGTTCGCCCTGGCCGCATTCGGCACACGCGCGGGGCACGCCGATCTCGTCGAGCGCCCGGCGCAGCATGTGCGTACGCGTGCGCTGCGATCCGGCCTCCCGGCGTATCAAAATGCTGTCGGCGCTCCTACGCTTCGGCGACGTGATTCCGGCCCGGTGGCCCTGCCCGGTGAAGTGCTCCGTCGAGAGCCCGTACTCGTCGATACTTCGTTTGACCTTGGCGCGTGTGCTGCCGCCGAGTGAGGGCGTGCACAGCTTGCGCATCAGCTCGGCCAAGCTGCGTGAAGCGGCGACGGCGCGGGCGAACTCATCCGCCGGGAAGAGGTCGGAGGCGGAACTCCCGCGGGCAGGGCCGAAATGGCTGGTGTCGATGCCGAACGTGGCCAGCTTCTGCTTGATGAGCGAGTACGGCCCGTCCTCCGGCGGGACTCCCATGTGGAGGAACATCTCGCGGATGCTGGTGGACCGGGCCGCGGCGTCCATCAGCACTTCTTCGGAGTACGACCGCCTGGGGCGTTCCGGGAGCGGCTCCTCCCGGAAGTGAGAGGTGTCGATTCCGTAGTGGGCGAGGCGTTTTCGGAGGTAGCCGGCAGGGCCGCTCCCGATCGGTGCCCCGACGCGGCGCATCAAGTCGAGAAGGCTGGTCGACTCGCCCGCTGCTTCGGCGAGGGTCTCGCGGGGGTACTTGCCGCTCATGCGGACCTCCGCTTCCGGCCCCGATAAGTGTCGGTCACCGCATGGCAGTTGGGGCACAGGAGGCGCAGGTTGTCCGGGCGGTTGTCCCACCACTCGCCGCTGACGTGGTCGACCTCGAGCGAGATCGGTCGCCCCCGCCATTCCGGCCGGCCGCATGCCGCGCACTGCTCCGGAACGCCGAGTCGTAGTAGTTCCCGGCGGAGGCGGACTCCGTGGACCCGCCCGTCCTCAGGAGACCGCAGGCTGAGTGGGCTCGCCGCACTTCCACCGGGCTTCTGCTTCGTCGGCGCGAAGTGTGAGGTGTCGATCCCAAGAGCTGCGATCCGCCGGCCGATGTGTGCCTGGTTGCCGCCGACGTTGTTGATGCCGAGGTATCGCACGACGTCGCTGACGCTGTGCGATGCCGCGACGGCTGATCGCAGCGCCTCGTCCGTGTGCCGCACCGCCCCGTGCTGGAAATGTGCGACGTCGATGCCGGCTTCGGACATCTTCTGGTGCAGGTACCTCTTGTTGTACCGGTCCGGCTCACCCCCACAGAACCGCACCGCCTCATCCCACGACGTCGCCCTCCGCGCCGCCTCCTCCAACAGCTCCCGCGTATACCGCCGTCCCGCCATCGGACCCCCCTGCTCGACTGCCCGTTCCCCTTCTCGTACGGACCAACGAACCGAAAATCGGACCGTCACGCACGAAATGCGGAACGGCCCGATCCGGGAGGGGGGAGGGGCAGGGAGGGGGAAGGTCAGAACCTTGGGGCCGGGGCCTGGGATTCGACCATTTCCGCTGCTTCCTCCTGCGTTTCCACCGAGGGCGGGGAGCCTTCCAGCGGCTTCTGAGCTGTTTCCTTCATGCAGGCGACCGCGATGACGCCGACGAGGGCCGCGGCCATGGCGTAGTACGCGGGCATCATGTCGGTGCCCGTCCACGAGATCAGGGCCGTGACCACCAGCGGGGTCGTACCGCCGAAGATCGATGCCGAGAGGTTGTAGCCGACCGAGAGGGAGCCGTAGCGGACCTGGGTCGGGAAGAGGGCCGGGAGCGCCGCCGACATGGTGCCGAGCAGGCAGACCAGGGAGAGGCCGAGCATCAGCATGCCGAGCGAGACCGCCCACAGGGCGCCGTTCTTCACCAGGAGGAAAGAGGGGATCGAGGTGATGAAGAAGCCGAGCATGCCCGCCATCAGGAGCGGCTTGCGGCCGAAGTGGTCGGAGAGCTTGCCGACCTGGCTGATGATGCACATCAGGACGATCATCGTGGCGATGAGGATGAGGAGGCCGTGGGTCTCCGAGTAGCCCATCTCGTCCGACAGGTAGGTCGGCATGTAGGAGAGGAGCATGTAGTCGGTGATGTTGTACGCGCCGACGAGGCAGATGCAGAGGATCAGCGTCGGCCAGTAGTCGCGGAAGATCTTGGCGAGGTCGCCCTTCGCCGTCGTCTCGACCGTGGACGCGGCCTCCGACGCCTTGTGGGACGACTCGTCCGCGAGCTTCTGGAAGGCCGGGGTCTCGTCCAGCTTCAGTCGCAGGTAGAGGCCGACGAGGCCGATCGGGCCCGCGACGAGGAACGGGATGCGCCAGCCCCAGGAGTCCATGCCGTCGCTGCCGAGCACGGAGGTCAGGATCGTGACCAGGCCCGCCGCGCCGACGTATCCGGCGAGCGTGCCGAACTCCAGGAAGCTGCCGAAGTAGCCGCGCCGCTTGTCGGGCGCGTACTCGGCGATGAAGGTGGACGCGCCGCCGTACTCGCCGCCCGTGGAGAAGCCCTGGACGAGGCGGAAGAAGATGAGCAGGACCGGCGCCCAGAAGCCGATCGTGGCGTACGACGGGATCAGACCGATGGCGAACGTGCCGATCGCCATCAGGATCATGGTCATCGCCAGGACCTTCTTGCGGCCGATCTTGTCACCCATCGGGCCGAAGACCATGCCGCCGATCGGCCGGACGAGGAAGGACACGGCGAAGGTCGCGAACGACGAGATCAGCTGGACCGTGTCGTTCCCGGACGGGAAGAAGACGTGTCCGATCGTCACCGCGAGGTAGGAGTAGATGCCGAAGTCGAACCACTCCATGGCGTTGCCGAGCGAGGCCGCCTTGACCGCCCTCTTCACCGCCGTGTCGTCGGTGACGGTGATGTCGGTACGGCGCAGGGGCGGGTTCTTGCGCCGTCTGACGGCGCGGAACAGCGCCCGGTGACGCTTGACCGCCTCCGGGTCGGGCGGCTGAAGCCCTTCCTCGGTGTCGGTGGACATGGCGATCCCTTCTCTGGACACACATCTTTCCAAGGGGATCACTTGCTCAGTGATGGCGCTCGCAAACGAAAGTCCCCGGGAGAGGGGACTTACGTCACAGCGTGGGTACCCGGCGAGGTCGCCCGGACGCGGAGGGCTGCCGCGGTTCTCGGATGGCGAGATCGCCGGGCCGGGTCGTCGGACCGTGTTCGTCAGATGCCGAGGTCCTTGATGATCTTCGCTACGTGTCCGGTCGCCTTCACGTTGTAGAACGCGTGCTCGACCTTGCCGTCCTCGTCCACGACCACCGTGGAGCGGATGACACCGGTGACGACCTTCCCGTACAGCTTCTTCTCGCCGAACGCGCCGTACGCCTCCAGGACCTTCTTCTCCGGGTCGCCGACCAGCGTGACCTTGAGGTTCTCCTGCTCGCGGAACTTGGCGAGCTTCTCCGGCTTGTCGGGGGAGACACCGATGACGTCGTAGCCGGCGCCGGCGAGCAGGTCGAGGTTGTCGGTGAAGTCGCAGGCCTGCTTGGTGCATCCGGGGGTAAGGGCCGCGGGGTAGAAGTAGACGATGGTCTTGCGGCCCTTGTGGTCGGAGAGGGACACCTCGTTGCCGTCGGCGTCGGGCAGGGTGAAGGCGGGGGCGGTGTCGCCGGGCTGCAGTCGCTCGCTCATGTCGCTCGTATCTCCTCGCGGGTGGGTGACTCCGGACGAGCGTAATAGGGGTGCCGTGGGGTGGTGACGGCCCTGAGCTGACAGACTGTCCCCCAGCCGTAACGCAGGACAGCGAGCGGATACGAAGCGACCACGGAGGCAGCGCGGTGTCGGACACGTCCAGCACGTCGGATACGCCGGATACGCGGACGTCGGCGCAGATCGAGGCGGACATCAAGCGCCGCCGCGAGACCTTGGCCGAGACGCTCGACGAGATCGGGGTGCGGGTGCACCCGAAGACGATCGTCGGCGACGCCAAGGCCAAGCTCGTGTCGAACGTCGATCACACCCTCGGTCGGGCGTATGTCGGTGCCAACCGGCTCGTCTCCGACGTGAAGGGGCAGTTCGTCTCGGAGGAAGGTGCGCCGCGTCTGGCGCGCATCGTGCCGGCCGCGCTCGTCGTGGTCGGTGTCGTCGGGCTCCTCACGGTGACCTCGCGCCGCCGTAAGCACTGACCCGGGGGCGTACGGATGCCGGTGGGGCAGGTAGGTTCGTCGCCGTGAGCCAGCAGACCCATCACGACGACAAGTTGCCCATCCGCATGCTGCACGACCGCGTGCTCGTCCGGCAGGACACCGCGGAGGGCGAGCGGCGCAGCGGCGGCGGCATCCTGATCCCCGCGACGGCGGCGGTCGGCCGGCGTCTGGCCTGGGCCGCGGTGGTGGCGGTCGGGCAGAACGTGCGGAGCGTGGAGCCGGGCGACCGGGTCCTGTACGACCCGGAGGACCGGGCGGAGGTCGAGGTGCGCGGGGTCGCGTACGTGCTGATGCGCGAGCGTGATCTGCACGCGGTGGCCGCCGACCGGTTCGAGGGCTCGGAGGACTCGACGGGCCTGTATCTGTAGCGCGCCCGCGTCCGGAACAAGCGTGAGAAGGGGCTGGTGACCACTGTCACCAGCCCCTTTGTCTGCCCTTTGCTATCGTGGAGGGACCCCGACGAGACGCGCCGTACCGGGACCTGAAAAGACGACGCACCCCTGTTGAGAACCACTGACGGAGGTGCCAGTCATGGCCTGGATCCTGATCGTGATCGCCGGACTTCTCGAGGTCGCCTGGTCGATCGGCATGAAATACACCGAGGGTTTCACCCGGCTGTGGCCGAGCGTGTTCACGGGCGCGGGGATCGTCGCGAGCATGATGCTGCTGTCGTACGCGGCCAAGTCCCTGCCCATCGGTACCGCGTACGGCGTATGGGTGGGGATCGGGGCCGCGGGCGCGGCCATCGTCGGCATGCTGGTGCTGGGTGAGCCGGCGACGGCCGCGCGGGTGTTCTTCATCGCTCTGTTGTTGGTGGCGATCGTCGGCCTGAAGGCGACGTCAGGGCATTGAGCGGGCCGTTGGTGGTGCCGCCGTCGCCCGTGAGGCCGCCGGAGTCGGTGCCGCCCGTGTCCACGCCGCCGTCGGTGGTACCGCCACCGCCGTCCGTGGTGCCTCCGCCGGTCGTCGTCCCGCCGTCCGTCGTGCCCTCGGTGTCCCCCTGCGTCGCGCCTTGGTCCCCGCCCTCGTCCGTGCCGTCCGTGGGCGTGCTGCTGCCGTCGCTGGGGGCGTCGGTGCTGGGCGTGCCGGGAGAGGCGGACGCGGAGCCGGTGGCCGGGGGGACGGTCGCGGCGGGGGGCGGTACGTCTTCGGAGCCCTCCTCCAGTTCGAGGTCGAAGTCGGTGGCCTCCTTGCCGGCCAGGGCCTTCCTCGTGAACTGGGCCCAGATCTGGGCCGGGAACCCGCCGCCGTTGACGCGTGGCAGGCCCGCGGCACCGTACAGCGAGGTGTGCGCGCCGGTGTCCGGGTCCTGGCCCATGACCGAGACGACGGTCGCCAGGTCCGGGGTGTAGCCCGCGAACCAGGCCGCCTGGTCCTCCTCCGCGGTGCCGGTCTTGCCGGCGGCGGGGCGGCCCGCGGCCTGGGCGGCGGTGCCGGTGCCGCCCTCGACGACGGATTGCAGGACCGACGTGGTGGTGTCGGCGGACTCGCGGCCGACCGCCTGGCGGGTGTCCCGCTCGGGCAGGTCGATGTCGGTGCCGTCCTTGCTGATGCCGGCGAGGATCGTGTACGTGCCGTGCCTGCCGTGGTTGGCGAGCGTGGCGTACGCCTCGGTCATGTCGAGGACGCTGGCGGTGGCCGGGCCGAGCGCGATCGAGGGGGTCGCGGTGAGGTCGGGGGTGTTCTTCGGCAGGCCCAGGTCGGTGGCGGTCTGTTTGACCTCGCCCGGGCCGACGTCGACGGCCAGCTGCGCGTACACGGAGTTCACGGACTTGTCGGTGGCGGTGCGTACGGTGATGGGCCCGTAGGAGACGTCGTCCTCGTTCTCGGGGGCGTAGTAGCCGCCGTCCCAGCCTTGTACGGGCCGCTTGTTGGTGCCGTCGTAGACGGTGCTCGGATTGATGGCGCGGCCGTCCTGCGTGGTCGAACCGTTCTCCACGGCGGATGTGAACACGAACGGCTTGAAGGTGGAGCCCACCTGGTAGTCGCGCCGGGTGGCGTTGTTGACGTACTGCTTCGTGTAGTCGATGCCGCCGTACATCGCGAGAACTCTGCCGGTGGCCGGGTCGATGGCGGTGCCGCCCGCGCGGACGTTGCGGTCGGCCTTGCGGGCGCCCTTGTCGAGCTGCGACATCAGCTGGTCGTCGACGGCGTCCACGAAGGCGTCCTGCTTCTTCTTCTGCAGGGTGGTGGTGATGCGGTAGCCGCCGATGGCGAGGGTGTCCTCGTCGAGGATGTCGTTGTCGGTGATGTAGTCCTTCACGGCGTCGCGGATGTAGCCGCGCTGACCGGAGAGGCCGGCCGCTCCCTTCGCCTCGATCGGCATCGGGAACGTCATCGCGGCGCGGTCTGCGGCGCCGAGCCACTTCTCCTTGACCATGCCGTCCAGGACGTAGTTCCAGCGGGCCACGGCCCGCGCCTTGTTCTCCGGGTGCGCGACCACGTCGTACGCGCTCGGTGCGTTCAACAGGGCGGCCAGGTAAGCGCTCTGAGCTGCCGTCAGGTCTTCCACGTCGACGCCGTAGTACGCCTGGGCGGCGGCCTGGATCCCGTACGCGTTGCGCCCGAAGTAACTGGTGTTGAGATACCCCTCCAGAATGTGGTCCTTGGATTCCTCCCGGTCGAGCTTGATGGAGATGAAGAACTCCTTCACCTTCCGCGTGACCGTCTGCTCCTGGCCCAGGTAGTAGTTCTTCACGTACTGCTGGGTGATCGTCGAACCGGACTGCTTGCCCTTGCCGGTGACCGTGTTCCAGGCCGCGCGCAGCATCGCCTTCGGGTCGATCGCGGACTCGCTGTAGAAGTCGCGGTCCTCGGCGGCGAGCACGGCGCGCTGCGTGGTTCTGGGGATCTGGGCGAGTTGCACGTTCTCCCGGTTGACCTCGCCGTCGCGGGCGATCTGTGTGCCGTCGGCGTACAGATACACGTTGGACTGCGCGATCGCCGCCGAGTTGGCGGGCGGGATGTGCACGAGAAAGTAGCCGAGCGCGAACAGGCCGATGCACAGCAGGACGAAACCGATCAACGAGCCGAGCAGCATCCGCCAGGTCGGGATCAGACGTCGCCAGCCCTTGCGCTGGGGGCGCTTGGCCTTGGACTTGGTCTTCCGCGTGCTCTGGTCGTTCGGCGCCGGCTGCCGCGCGGGCCCGGGCGTGGGTTCGGGCTGCGCAGGTTGGGGCGGCTCGTCGCTGCTCATGTCCTGTGGAACTCCTGATTCGCGTCGTACGTCACGTACGCCTCGTATGACACATAAGCCTCCTACATCACCCCGAAAATGCGTGGCAGGCGGAGCCCGCACTGACTAGGCTCCTGCGCTTCGGCCGATCGAGGGGGCGTACGTGCAAGTAGTAAGGCTGTACGCGGCCGTCGCCGCCGGGGCCTTCAGGCGTTACGCCACCTATCGCGGGGCGACCTTCGCGGGCGTCTTCACCAACACCGTCTTCGGCCTGATCATCGCGTGCACGTACATCGCGCTCTGGGACGAGCGGCCCCACCTGGGCGGATACGACCAGGCGCAGGCGCTCACCTTCGTCTGGGTCGGGCAGGCGATGTTCTCGGTGATGATGCTCGGCGTGCCCTCCGGGTTCGAGGCCGAGCTGGCGGCGCGGATCCGCAGCGGTGACATCGCCGTCGACCTGTACCGGCCGGCGGATCTGCAGCTCTGGTGGCTGGCACAGGACCTGGGGAGGGCCGTCTTCCAGCTGCTGGGGCGGGGAGCCGTACCGATGGCGGTCGGCGCGCTGCTCTTCCAACTGGCACTGCCCACCGACCTGTTCAGCTGGCTCGCGTTCCTCGTCTCGGTGTTCCTCGGGATACTCGTCAGCTTCGCGCTGCGCTATCTCGTGGCGATGTCCGCGTTCTGGCTCATGGACGTCAGCGGCGTCACGCAGATGTACGGCATCACGGCCACGTTCTTCTGCGGGATGCTGCTGCCGCTGAACGTCTTCCCCGGCGCCATCGGCGACGTGGCCCGCGTCCTGCCGTGGTCGGCGCTGCTGCAGGTGCCCGCGGACGTCCTGATGGGCACGCACGGCGGCCGCGGGGTGCTGGGCAGCTTCCTCTTCCAGGCCGCGTGGGCCGCGGGGCTGTTCGTCGCGGGGCGCCTTTTGCAGGCGACGGCGACCCGACGGGTGGTGGTGCAGGGTGGCTGAGCAGCGGCTTCTCGAACAGGGGGCTGACCGGCCGGCCGGCCGAATTTCCGGCCGGCGCGGTCAGGTCCTCAGCGGCGTACGCGCGTTCCGCCTGATCAGCGCGATGTGGATCCGGTCCACGCTGGCCTACCGCGCGTCGTTCGTGATGACGGCGTTCGGCAACTTCGCCCTGACGGGCCTGGAGTTCGTCGGCATCCTGCTGATGTTCTCGCAGGTGGACCGGCTTGGCGGTTACACACTGCCCGAGATCGCCTTCCTCTACGGCACCTCGGGCGCCGCCTTCGGCCTCGCGGACCTGTTCGCCGGTTCACTGGGGCGGCTCGGGGACCGGGTGCGGGACGGAACCCTCGACGCGTTCCTGGTACGGCCCGCGCCGGTGCTCGCGCAGGTCGGCGCCGACCGGTTCGCGCTGCGCCGCCTCGGCCGCGTCACGCAGGGACTGGTGGTCATGGTGTGGGCGCTGTTCGCGCTGGACGTCACGTGGACACCGCTGAAGGCGCTCCTCGTGCCGGTGCTCCTGGTGAGCGGCGCCGGGATCTTCTCGGCCGTGTTCATGGCGGGCGCGTCCTTCCAGATCGTGGCGCAGGACGCGGCCGAGGTGCAGAACGCGGCGACGTTCGGCGGCAACGCCATGCTCGCGTACCCGCCGACCGTCTTCGGCGACAACCTGCTGCGCGGCGTGACCTTCGTCCTGCCGCTGGCCTTCGTGAACTGGCTGCCGGCGCTCTACATCCTCGGCCGCCCCTACCCGCTCGACCTGCCGCAGTGGGTGGCGTTCACGCCGCCGCTGGTGGCGGCCCTGTGCCTGGGCGCGGCGGGACTCGCCTGGCGGGGGGCGCTGCGCGCGTATCGCAGTACGGGAAGCTGAACTCTGAACTCTTGAAGGGATCCTGGTGGTTGAGGGCGAGGCGTTCATCGAGGTGGACGGCGTCGAGAAGGTCTTCGACGTGCGGCGCAAGGTGGGTTTCCTGCGGCGCGAGCGGCGTGAGGTGCGGGCCGTGGACTCGTTGAGCTTCACGGTGCCGCGCGGCGAGATGGTCGGCTACATCGGGCCGAACGGGGCCGGGAAGTCGACGACGATCAAGATGCTCACGGGGATTTTGACGCCGAGCGCGGGGCGGCTGCGGGTGGCCGGCATCGACCCGTCGCGCGAGCGCTCGCGGCTCGCGCACCGGATCGGGGTCGTGTTCGGGCAGCGGACGACGCTGTGGTGGGACCTGCCGCTGATCGACTCGTACCGGCTGATGCGACGCATGTACCGGATTCCCGACGGGCGCTACGAGGAGAATCTCGCCCGGTGCGTCGAACTCCTCGAACTGGGCGAGCTGTTGGAGGTGCCCGTGCGCCAGCTGTCGCTCGGGCAGCGGATGCGCGGGGACATCGCGGCGGCGCTGCTGCACGACCCCGAGGTGCTGTACCTGGACGAGCCGACGATCGGCCTCGACGTCGTCTCGAAGGCCAAAGTGCGAGGGTTCCTGCGGGACTTGAACACCGAGAAGGGCACGACGGTCCTGCTGACGACGCACGACCTGACCGACATCGAGCAGTTGTGCCGCCGCGTGATGGTCATCGACCACGGGCGGCTGATGTACGACGGTGAGCTGGAGGGCCTGCACCAGGTGGGCGGCGGCGCCGTCGAGCGCACCCTCGTCGTCGACCTGGAGCGCGAACTGCCGCCGCTGGACGTGGAGTTCGCGCGAGTGGTGAAGGTGGAGGGGGCCCGGCAGTGGCTGGCGTTCCCGGCGGACCGGTCGGCGGCGCCGCTCGTCGCGGCGATCGCGGAGCGCTGCCCGCTGGTCGACCTCTCGGTGCGGGAGCCGGACATCGAGGCCGTGATCGCGCGGATGTACGCCAGGGGCACTTCCGTCGCGCCCTGACGCCCTTAGGCTTGGATGTATGACGGACGAATCGCTGCCCGGGCGCTCCGAGCTGCCTGCCACCCCCGATCTGCGGGCCTCCGACGCCGACCGCGAGCAGGTCGCGGAGCGGCTGCGGGACGGGCTGGCCGAGGGCCGGCTCGACATGGAGGAGTTCGAGGAGCGGCTCGAAGCGACGTACAAGGCGCGTACGTACGGGGAGTTGGCGCCGCTGACCCGTGATCTGCCCGGCGCCGGGGTGTCCGCCCCGGTGAACCTGGTGAAGGCGCCGCTGCCCGAGGGGGCCGTCGACTGGTCGTCGCGGATCGGTGGCGAGGCCACCTCCACGTGGGGGGTCGGGGTCATGTCCGGGTTCCAGCGCAAGGGGCGGTGGACGGCGCCGCGGCGCTTCAACTGCTTCGCGTTCTGGGGCGGCGGCGAGATCGATCTGCGCGAGGCGAACTTCGAGGACCGGGAGATCGTCGTCAACTGCGTCGCGATCATGGGCGGGATGAACGTGGTGGTGCCGCCCGGCGTCGAGGTCGTGGTGCGCGGCATCGGCGTCATGGGCGGCTTCGACCACAGCGAGGAGGGCGTGCCGGGGGAGCCCGGGGCGCCGCGGGTGGTGGTGAGCGGGTTCGCGTTCTGGGGCGGCGTCGGCGTGGAGCGGAAGGTCACGCGGGCGGAGCGGCTGCGCCTGAAGGAGGAGCGCCGCCGCGACAAGCTGGACCGCAGGGCCGAGCGGCGTGGAGAGCTGGAGGGCCGTCGTGACCGCCACCATCAGCTGCACGCGGACCGGCTGGAGCGGCACCGGGAGCGCGTGGAGGACCACCTCGACCGCATCGAGGAGCGCCGGGACCGCCGCCGCCACCGGGACTGACCGGTGACGGGACGGGGCGGCCGGTGCGGACCCGTTCGACGAGCAGCCGCCTGCCGTGAACGGTCAGCCGGGCATGACGGTGGGACACGAAGACCTCCGTGTGGTGCGGTCCTGGACAGCTCCACCACACCGGAGGTCTTCGCCATGATCAAGCCCCGCCGGCGTCAACAACGCCCGTGATCGATACACCTAGAGCTCGGCGCCGACGGAGCCCTTGAGCGTCGCGAGGTCGAACCGGTCGGCCATCCTGCGGTACCCGGCGTCGCTGGGGTGCAGATGGTCGCCGGAGTCGTAGCGCGGGAGCAGCTTGCGGGGGTTGTACGGGTCGCGGAGCGCCCTGTCGAAGTCGACGTAGTTGTCGTACACCTTGCCGCTGCGGATCGCCGCGTTCACGCCTTCGCGGACGGCTTCGAGGTGCGGCTCGTATCCGCGGTGGCCCTGGAACGGCATGAGTGTCGCCCCGATCACGCGCAGCCCGCGCGTGCGCGCCTGGCGGACCAGCTCGCGCAGGCCCTCGACGATCTGGTCGGGGTCGTCCTGCTGCGGGTTGCGCAGGATGTCGTTGATCCCGAGGTCGATGACGACGGCCCGGACCCCGGAGCGGCTGAGCGCGTCCCGGTCGAAGCGGGAGAGCCCGCTCGGATTGCTGGCGGGGCGGCCGAGGCCGTCGGAGAGGACGCGGTTGCCGCTGATGCCCTGGTTCACGACGCCGTAGCGCGGGGCACCCGACTCCGTGCGCAGGCGGTCGGCCAGGATGTCCGTCCAGCGGACGTTGGCGCCCATCGTGGAGGTGATCCCGTCGGTGAGCGAGTCGCCGAGGACGACGACGGTGCCCTCCGCCTCGTGGCTCAGCACGTCGAGCGCGGTCAGGTAGCGCCAGTACGGGCTCTGCTCGGTGTACTGCGCGCCGCTGGGGTCCTCGGTGCGGTCGCCCTGGGCCACGTAGGACATCTGCCGTGCCTGCGGGTGGTACGTCACCGGTCCGGACGGCGTCGGTGAGTACGTGGTGACGAGCATGTCCGCGTCGCGCGGCACCTGGAGGCGCGCGGCGTCGCTGATGACCTGCTGGCCGGCCGGGATGACGACCGAGGTGTTCCCGGAGAACGTCAGCCGGCGCACCGTCCCGGCCAGCGCCGTCGGGTTGTTGGGCGCGGAGGCGACGGCGAGGGAGGCGTGCGTGACGCTGAGGGGCTGCTGCCCGTACAGATTGGAGAGCGTGATGCGGGCACCGGTCCCGCCGATGCTGGTGTGCACGATGTTGCGGATGGAGCGGCCGAAGAATCCATTCGTCTCCGTGCCGGGCTCGGCTCCCGCGGGCGAGGCGGACCAGCTGCCCGCCCAGGTACCGGTGGACGCGGGCGCGGCCGAGCCGTGCGGATGGGCGCCGCCCGCCTGGACGGAACCTTCGTCGCCGCGCAGCACGCCGGAGAAACCGACGTATATGGCGGCCGAGATCACTACGGCGACCGCGACGAGCGCGGCCAACAAGGCATAACCGTGACGCCTGGTCATGCGGTGTGTGTCTCCTCGGGCAGGGGGAGCCCGAGGCTCCGGTGTGATGAACCCATGATGCGGCATGGGTCAGGACCGTCGAACAAGGGGGCCGACAGTGCCCCCCTCCGATCAGTCAGACGCCGGGAACTTGTGGTTCGTTCCGGGAGTAGGGCAGGAAGGGACAATGTGTGAGGGGAATGACAGATGGCGGACGTACGGCGACGTAGGGACGCGGAGCGGGCGATGACCGGGACGGAGCGGGCCGGATGGCCGGTGGCGTAGGGAACGGAACGGGTGAGCGGGACGAGTCCGCGGGCGCGGGATCGGGCAGGTCCTGGGCGGCGGATTCGAGCGGGCATGTGACGGAAGAGACGGACGGGTCCTCGGCGGCGGGCGAGGGCGGGTCTGAAGCGGCGGGTATGTCTGAAACAACGGGTACGTCTGAAACGGCGGGTGCGCCTGAAACGGCGGGTGCGCCTGAAACAGCGGGTACGTCTGAAACAACGGGTACATCTGAAACGGCGGGTGCGCCTGGGACGGCGGGCGCATCGGGGACGGCGGGTGCGTCTGGGACGGCGGGCGCATCGGGGACGGCGGGTGCGCCTGGGACGGCGGGCGCATCGGGGACAGCGGGTGCGTCTGGGACGATCGGTGTACCCGGGACGGCGGATGTGCCCGGAACGGTAGGTGTATCCGGGGCGGCGGGCGTATCCGGGGCGGAGGATGGAGTCGGGGCCGCGCGGGCCAAAAGGGGTGAAGCGGACACCGGGGAGTATGCCCGCCCGACCCCCGGTCCATCCCGCACCGGGCGCCGCTTCACCGGCGAGTTCAGCCCCGCCGACGAGGAGAAGCAGCGCGGGGTGCGCCGCATGAAGGTGACCGCGACCGGCCTCCTGCTCCTGGTCGCGGTCATCTACGTACTGGCGACATGGGCCGGGCACTCGGGCGCGGGCGCCTGGGCCGGTTATGTCGCGGCGGCCGCCGAGGCCGGCATGGTCGGCGCGCTCGCCGACTGGTTCGCGGTCACGGCCCTCTTCCGCCGCCCCCTCGGCCTGCCCATCCCGCACACCGCGATCATCCCGACGAAGAAGGACCAGCTGGGCGTCTCGCTCGGCGAGTTCGTCGGCGAGAACTTCCTGTCCGGGGACGTCGTGCGGGACCGGCTGCGCGCCGTCGGCATCGGGTCACGGCTCGGCGCCTGGCTCGCCGAACCCGAGCACGCGGACCGGGTGACGGCCGAGCTGGCGACCGCACTGCGCGGCGCGCTGACCGTGCTGCGCGACTCCGACGTCCAGGCGGTCGTCGGCGAGGCCATCACGCGCCGCGCCGACAGCGCCGAGATCGCGCCCGGCATCGGAAAGATGCTGGAGAAGGTCGTCGCCGACGGCGGCCACAAGCGGGTCGTGGACCTGGTGTGCACGCGGGCCCACGACTGGCTGGTCCTGCACTCCGACTCCGTGATGGACGCGGTGCAGGGTGGCGCCCCCGGCTGGACCCCCCGCTTCGTCGACAAGCGGGTCGGCGAGCGCGTCTACAAGGAACTGCTGCGCTTCGTCACCGAGATGCGGGACATGCCGGAGCACCCGGCCCGCGGCGCCGTCGACCGCTTCCTGAAGGACTTCGCGGGCGACCTCCAGTCCGACACCGACACCCGGGCCCGCGTGGAACGCCTGAAGTCCGAGGTCATCGGCCGCTCCGAGGTGCAGGACCTGATCGCCTCCACCTGGTCCGCGGTCCGCTCGATGATCGTGGCCGCCGCCGAGGACGAGCGCAGCGAACTGCGGCTGCGGGTCCGGGCCTCCCTGCTCTCGCTCGGGCAGCGGATGGCGACCGACGCCAGGCTGCAGGCCAAGGTCGACGGCTGGGTGGAGGGCGCGGCGGTGTACGTCGTGACGACGTACCGCGCCGAGATCACGTCCCTGATCACGGACACCGTCGCCGGCTGGGACGCCGAGCACACGTCCCGCAAGATCGAGGCGCACATCGGCCGCGACCTGCAGTTCATCCGGATCAACGGCACGGTGGTCGGGTCGTTGGCGGGGCTGCTGATCTACGCGGTGTCGCGGGGCTTCGGGGCGTAACGCCCGGCCGGCGGGGCGGACGCGGCGTGGCTCGGCGAACGCGGCCTCGCGTCCGCCGGGCCGGTGCCCGCGCCCGACTGCCGGTGCGTCGCGGCCGTTCACGCAGTTCCCCGCGCGCCTTGCGGGGCACTTGTACGGGGTCCGTTCCCTCGACGAGGAGGGTGCACATGTCCCTGGACCACCAGGACCGCCGCACACCCCGCACCGGCACCATCAGCACCGCCGTCCCCGCCCGCCTCGACCGCCTGCCCTGGTCCCGCTGGCACTGGACGGTGGTCATCGGACTGGGCACCGTCTGGATCCTGGACGGCCTCGAAGTCACGGTCGTCGGCAACATCGCGGGCCGCCTGTCCGAGCCCGGCAGCGGTCTGCCGATCTCGTCCGCGCAGGTCACGGGCATCGCCGCCGCGCTGTACGTGGCCGGTGCCTGCGCCGGGGCGCTCTTCTTCGGCTGGCTCACCGACCGCTTCGGCCGCAAGAAACTCTTCCTGCTGACCCTGGCCGTCTATCTCGCGGCGACGGCCCTCACCGCGATCTCGTTCTCCCCCTGGTGGTTCTTCGTCTTCCGGTTCTTCACGGGCTTCGGCATCGGCGGCGAGTACGCGGCCATCAACTCGGCCATCGACGAGTTGATCCCCTCCCGCTTCCGCGGCCGCGTCGACCTGATCATCAACGGCAGCTTCTGGCTCGGCGCGATCGGCGGCTCCCTGCTGTCGATCGTCGCGCTCGACACGGACCTGTTCGCGAAGAACATCGGCTGGCGGCTCACCTTCGCCCTCGGTGTCGTCCTCGGCCTGGTGATCCTCCTCGTACGCCGCAACGTCCCGGAGAGCCCCCGCTGGCTGTTCATCCACGGCAGGGGAGAGGAGGCCGAATCGCTGGTCGCCGAGGTCGAGGACAAGGTGCGCGCGCAGCACGGCGGCGGTGAACTCCCGCCACCCGCGGGTGAGATCACCATCCGGCAGCGCAAGAGCATCGGCTTCGGCGAGATCGCCCGTACGGTCTTCCGCGACTACCCGCGCCGCACCACACTCGGCCTCGCCCTCTTCATCGGACAGGCGTTCCTCTACAACGCGGTCACGTTCGGCTTCGGCGTGATCCTCACCACGTTCTACGGCGTGCCGACGGGCTCGACCGGCTACTACTTCGTGGTCATCGCCGCCGGTAACTTCATGGGCCCGCTGCTGCTCGGCAAGCTCTTCGACACGGTCGGCCGCCGGATCATGATCTCGTCGACGTACCTGCTCTCCGGGCTGCTGCTCTTCGGCACGGCCTGGCTCTTCGACCAAGGGTCGCTGACCGCGACGACGCTGACACTCTGCTGGTCGGTGGTGCTCTTCTTCGCGTCGGCGGGCGCGTCCAGCGCGTACCTGACCGTCTCGGAGATCTTCCCGATGGAGACGCGCGCGATGGCGATCGCCTTCTTCTACGCGGTCGGAACGGCGGCCGGCGGCATCAGCGGACCGCTGCTCTTCGCCGACCTCACCAAGAGCGGCAAGGTCGCCGACACGGTGCTCGCCTTCGAGGTGGGCGCCGCGCTGATGTGCGTGGGGGGTCTGGTGGCGGCGGCGTTCGCGGTGCGCGCGGAACAGCGGTCACTGGAGGACATCGCGCGGCCGCTGTCGCAGGTGTAGTCAGTGGCGTCTGTGTCTGCGTCTCCCCCTCTGTCGGTCGGTGATCGTCGGGCATCGGGCGTCGTCGTCCGGGTCGCTGTGACACGACCGCCGGGGCTTCGTTACGTCCCCTATGGATTGCGCCGATCATCCGGGTAAATCAAGCGCAAAATGTCGCAACTGGCGTAATCGGCCGGTGAGTCGAAGGTCCTGACGGTTCTTCCGGCCGCGGAGTGAGGAGGGTCACGGGCGGGCCGGGGCGGGGCTGTCCGGACGGAGCGGAGACGCGGGGCGGGGCCAGGGCCGAAAGACCCCCGCCCCGGGACCTCCGCTCGCTTCGGCCGTGCCGCGGGCTCGGCAGGGTTGTTGGTGGTCGCACCGAGAACGGAGCGACCACCACAGCTCCCGAGACCTCCCTGCGGGTCTCTCCGGATCTCCTCGGATCTCCTCAGACGAAAGGCCGATCTCATGGGTCACCGCTCCGCCCCCGCCGCCCGTACCCGCAACCGTTCCCTCCGGCGCCGCGGCGCCGTCGCCCTGCTGGCCATGGCCGGCGCCGTCGGCGTCTCCCTCACCGCCGCCGAGGCGGCCTCCGCGGACACCGGCGGCAACTACGGCGACGCCTGGGTCAAGAACTACGGCGGTGGCTACGCCGACAACTGGACCAAGAACTACAACAAGGACCACGGCAAGGCCTGGGGCGGCGGCACCTCCCAGAAGCGGCAGCTCGCCGACGTCCGCGTCAACGCCTCCGGCCCGTCCCACCTGGACCACGACCAGGAGCAGCGCTGGGTCGTCGAGATCACCAACGGCGGCAGGGCGACCGCCAAGAACGTGCGGTCCAGCACCACCATGCCCAACGGCATCAAGTACGTCGCCCACCGCATCAGCCAGGGCCACGCCACCGAGACCCTGACCGGCGACGGCCGTATCGCCCTGAACGTCGGCGACCTCGCCCCGGGCAAGACGATCCGGCTGGAGATCGTCGGCAAGGCTCCCTCCCACGGCGGCGGCACCGTGCGTCTCGCGAACTCCGTCACCACGAGCAGCCAGGAGTCGAGCACCGGCAACAACGCGGCGACCGTTCTGACGCGCATCGCATAGCCGCGGAGTACGCCCCCTACGCGGTCGACAGGGCCCCGGAGGAGCACGGCCGGCGCTGCCCGCGTTCGATGACGAGCGCGAGCAGCGCGGCCACGGCGCACAGCACTCCCGCCCCGACCCACACCAGGTCGTACGACCCGAAGAGGTCCCGCACGACGCCGCCCACGTACGCCACCGAGCCGGCGCCGACCTGGTGCGCGGCGCTGACCCAGCCGAAGACGACCGGGGCGCCGGTGCCGTAGTGCGCGCGGCACAGGGCGATCGTCGGCGGCACCGTGGCGACGTCGAGCAGGCCGAAGACGAGGGTGAACGCGACGAGCGGCGGGTCGACGGTCGCGCTCAGCAGCGGCGGCAACGCGAGCAGGCTCAGGCCGCGCAGCGCGTAGTACGCGGCGAGCAGCCGCCGCGGGTCGAAACGGTCGGTCGCCCAGCCGGATGAGACGGTCCCCGCGACGTTGAAGATCCCGATGAGGGAGAGCAGCGACGCGGCGACGGTCGTGGGCATGCCGTGGTCGTGCGCGGCGGGCGCGAAGTGCGTCCACATGACGCCGTTGGTGGAGGCGCCGCAGACGGCGAACGTTCCCGCGAGCAGCCAAAAGGGGCCGCTGCGAAGGAAGTTGACGGTCTGTGCGGTCCTTACGGCCTTGTCGGGCTTGATGGCTTTGTCGGCGCGTACGTGGAGGGGCGCGGCGTCCGGATCGCGTACAGCCGCGTACACGAGGGGCAGCGCACCGGCGGCGGCGAACGCGAGACCGTAGGCGGCGGCCCGCCACCCCCACGCGTCGATCACCCACGACAGCAGCGGCAGGAAGACGAACTGCCCCACCACACTGGCCGCCGTGAGCAGCCCGGCGACGAGCCCGCGCCGCGCCACGAACCACCGCTCGGTCACGGTCGCCGCGAACGTCGTCGCCGTGGCCCCCGTCCCGAGCCCCACCAACACCCCCCAGTACAGGACGAATTGCCAGGGCGCGGTCATGGTCGTGGCGAGCAGCGCCCCACCCCCGACGAGCCCGAGCGCGCCGACGGCGACCTTCCGCATGCCGACCCGGTCCATCAGCGCGGCCGCGAACGGCGCGGTCGCCCCGTACACCACCATGTTCACGAGCGACCCGAGCCCGACAGCCGACCGCGACCACCCCAGCTCCTCGTGCAGCGGCCCGACGAGCAGCCCCGCCAGCGTGCTGAACGCGCCGGCGACGACGATGGCCAGCGCGGCCCCCGCGGCGACGATCCACTTCCTGTTCGTGTCCATGGATACGACCATGCGGCGGGGGACCGGGGCCGGACGACTGGCCAGATGGCCACGACGTGAAAGAATCTGGCCATGAGTGACGGACACAGGCACGCGCAGACCTCGGTCGCGGTCCTGGTCAGGGACGGTGTCCTGCCCATGGAACTGGGCCTGGTCCACCAGCTGTTCGGCACAGCCCGCGACCCGTCGACGGGCGCACGCCTCTACGACGTCCGCACCTGCGCCCCGCGCCCCGGCAGGATCCGCACCGACGCCGACTTCCCGATCTACGCGGAGCACGGCCTGGAGGCGGTGGAGCGGGCGCACACGGTCCTGGTCCCGGCCTCGCACGAGACGGACGAACAGCTCCGGCCGGGCACGCTGGACGGCGAGTCGGCGGAGGCCCTCGGCTCGGTGCGCGGGCGCGTGGCGTCGATCTGCACGGGTTCGTTCGTGCTGGCGTCGGCGGGCCTGCTGGACGGGCGCAGGGCGACGACGCACTGGATGTCGTCGGAACGGTTCGCCCGTACGTTCCCGCGGGTCACGGTCGACGCGGATGTCCTCTACGTGGACGAGGGCGCGGTGCTGACCTCGGCGGGCGAGGCGGCCGGCATCGACCTGTGCCTGCACATGATCCGCGCGGACCACGGCGCGGCGGTCGCGGCCGAGGTGGCGCGCCGCACCGTGGTCCCGCCGCACCGGGAGGGCGGCCAGGCCCAGTACATCCGGCGCCCCGTGGAGGAGACCGGACTGACGTCGACATCGGCTTCACGGGCCTGGGCCCTGCAACGCCTGGCCGAGCCGCTGACCCTCGCCGACCTGGCGGCGCGGGACGCGATGTCCGTCCGCACGTACAACCGCCGCTTCCGCGAGGAGACGGGCCTGACGCCCATGACCTGGCTGGCCCGCCAACGCGTCGACCGGGCCAGGGAATTGCTGGAGCGCACCGACCACACCGTGGACCGCGTGGCGACGGAGACCGGCTTCGGTACGGGCACCTCGCTGCGCCAGCACTTCCAGACGGCGCTGGGTGTGTCGCCGGGGGCGTACCGGGCGACGTTCCGGGGACGATGAACCGCATGACTGAGATGAACGAAGCCCGCAGGGTCGTACCGAATGTCGCAGTGGACGGGGAGGAGTCCCTGGCGGCGAACCGTGCCTTCTACGGCACGCTCGGCTTCGAGGAGGTCATGGACCTCGGCTGGGTGATGACGCTGGCGTCCCCCACCCAGCCCACGGCCCAGATCAACTTCATCGAGCAGGGCGGACCGGCGCTCGTCGTGCCCGACATGAGCGTGGAGGTGCGGGACGTCGACGCGGCCTACGCGGCCATGCTGTCGGCGGGCGCCGAGATCGTCCGCGACCTGCGGGACGAGGAGTGGGGCGTGCGCCGCTTCTTCGTACAGGACCCGCAGGGGAAAGTGGTGAACGTGCTGGGCCACAGCTCCGCTGCCGGCGGAGCCTGAGCGGGGCCGTCGCGGTGCGGCGCGGGGCTAGGCGGCGGCCTTGCGGTCGACCAGTACGTACGAGGCTGCCGCTACGGCCCCGGCCACCCCGAACACGGCCGGCCACGCCCCGACCTTCTTGGCCAGCGGGTGCGACCCGGCGAACGCCACGACGTACGCCCCGGTCAGCGCCCCGGCCACCTTCCCGCCCGCGGTCCGCTTCCACCGCGTCGCCGCGGCCGCCCCGGCGGCGGCGAGCACGACCCCGCCCAGCTGCCGCTTCTTGGTGAAACGCGCGGTGGCGTACCCACCGACGAGACCGGCGGCGGCGATGGGGGCCGCGGGGAGGGAGCGGGCGGTACGGGACATGGAGACCTCCTGGTCGTAGGAGCTGCTGGAGCTTTCGTGAGGCTACGCCGTCGTGTGCGGGGGCCGGATGTGGGGGTTTCGACGGGGATGGGCTCGCGCCCGGCCGTCGGTGACGGCCGCCGCGCCCTCGCCTGTCGGCACCGTATCGGCGACAGCCTTAGATCTGTCGGCGATATGTCGGTAGGCGGGGTGATGCTCAACAGGCGGGCGGCAGACGGCTCACCCCGGCCCGGCCCGCGCAGTGAGAAGACCGAAGAAGGAGCCCACCCATGCCCGCGAACCCGCAGCCCTCGCACCACGGAAGCGCAGACCGGAGCGGTGTACACCGGAGCGGCACAGACCGTAGCGGCGTACACCGGAGCGTCGACGGCTGGCAGGTCGACGCCCTGCCGCCCGCACCGGCCAAGTCCTTCCTGGTCACAGGCGGCAACGCGGGCATCGGCTACTTCGTCGCGGAGCAGTTGGCCACGACGGGTGCCCTGGTGATACTCGGCTGCCGGGACGCGCGCAAGGCGGAGACGGCGATGGCGTCGATCCGGACCCGGGCCCCCGGGGCGCGGCTGTGCCATCTCCCGCTGGACCTGGCCGACCTCCCGTCCCTGCGGAGCACGGCGAACGCCCTCGCCGCCCTGGGCCACCTCGACGCGGTGATCCTGAACGCGGGCGTGGCACTGGACGAGCCGCCGCGCCGCGAGACGGGCGCCGGGCACGAACTGATGCTCGCGACGAACCACTTGGGGCACTTCGCGCTCACCCAGTGGCTGATGCCCCTGCTCACACTCGCCCCGGCGGCCCGGGTCGTGACGGTCGGCAGCTTCGCGGCCCGCTCGGAACGCCTCGACCTGGCCGACCTCCAGTCGACCCGGGACTATCGCGCGAAGCGCACGTACGGCCGCTCGAAGCTGGCCCAGATGCTGTTCGGCTTCGAACTCGACCGCTGCCTGCGCGCCGACGGCAGTCCGGTACTCAGCGTGCTGGCCCACCCCGGCGGCGCGCTCGACGCCCTCACCCCGCCCCGGCCCACGATCCCCGCGACGACTCCGTCCGCCCGCCTGCGCGCGCTCCCCGCGGCGGCCCTGGTCCAGGGCAAGGAACAGGGAGCCTGGCCGATCGTCCGGGCCGCCCTGGACCCGGAGGTCGAGGGCGGCCAGCTGTGGGGCCCGCGCCGCTTCGGACTGCGCGGCGCTCCGTGTCTGGAGCGGCCCAAGCCGCACATGACGGACCCGGAGACGGCGGCCCGCCTCTGGGAGGCGAGCCAGGAGCTGGTTCAGCCGAACATGCCGGGCTGGTAGTCGCCGGCGGGCTGCTGGACGATGACGTTGAGCCGGTTGTACGCGTTGATGACGGCGATCAGCGCCACCAGCGCGACGAGCTGGTCCTCGTCGTAGTGCTTCGCGGCGTTCGCCCAGGCCTCGTCACTGACCCCGCCGGCCGCGTCGGCGATCCGCGTCCCCTGCTCGGCCAGCTCCAGGGCGGCGCGCTCGGCGTCGGTGAAGACCTTGGCCTCGCGCCAGGCGGCGATCAGGTTCAGGCGCTGGGCGGTCTCACCGGCGTGGGCGGCGTCCTTGGTGTGCATGTCGGTGCAGAACCCGCACCCGTTGATCTGGCTGGCCCGGATCTTCACCAGCTCCTGCGTGGCGTGCGGCACACCCGCGTCGGAGACGACCTTCCCGGCGGAGTTGATGTGCTTCATGAACTTGCCCGCGAGCGCGTTGCCGAAGATGTTGAGTCGAGCATCCATGGTGTTCTCCCTGAACCGTCGTCATCTCGTTGCTTACACCCCTATGACGGAGCAGCCCGGAAATGTGTGACGGGAGTGCGCGTGTGACCTGGCTCACGCAGGCTGAAGTGCTGATTCCTGATTGCACTCGCGCGACCGGCAACCGCCCGCCTCCTGCCCCCAGGGCAACGGATCACGGCACTCCGGACACTCGTAGACCCGCCGCCAGGCCCGCTTCCGCTCGGGCCGCTTCCGCGTGAGCCGATCCGCGATGAGCCGAGCCGCCGAGTACACGTTGGCGGGCAGCCCGGCGCTGACGGCATCGATGACATCGGCGACGGAGGCCCCGCGCTCCAGCCAGACGACCACATCCGGCACAAGCTCCCGCACTCCGCGCTCGGAGAGCCGCAGTCGCGGATCGACGACGGCGAGCCGCCGCAGGATCCGGGCGCCTTCGTCGGCGTGCGGATCCTCGGGCCAACCGGCCTCGGCGGAGGCGGGCTCGGCGGCGGCGGGCTTGGCGGGAGGGTAGGGAGGGTTCTTCTCCCCGTAGTCATAGGGGTTGGTCTTCCCGCGTGGGGAAAACGTGCCCGCTTCCCCGGTTCCCACCCGCCCGGGAACCGGCTTCGTGGCAGCCGGAGTTGGCGACGCCGCCGACGACGTCGAGGTGGCCAACCGCGGCACCTCATACACATCGACGCTCGACACGATCCGTCGAGTGGCGGGCTCCCGCTCGGTCCGAGTGACCCAATACCCCAGCTCCCGCAGCTCCTTGACAGCCTTGGACACGGCGAGCCGCCCTTGCGGGAACCCATCGCTCAGGGTGCGGACGTTGACCGGCGCGCCGCTGGGCAACGACAGGACGTAGACGAGGATGCCGCGCGCAGTATGCGACAACCGCGGGTCGCGGATGGCCTTGTTGTCAATGACGGTGAAGCCCCGCTCATGGCGAGGCATACGATGAATGTGCATGGGGAGTTCTTGTCTCCTGATGCCGGGCCCCCGGAGGTTGGCGCCTCGCGGGGGTCACCTGTGTGAAGTTCTATGCGCGGTCGGTGATCGCGCTGTGACGGAGAGTGGCACAGGTGAGGTGCTACGAGCAAACTCAGGCCAACGCTCCAACTCGACGGCCCACAGCCAGTTTTAAGCCCAACCACCGCCGATGTTTGGCAATGCGACAAAATTGGGGCGCCGGTTATCCCGCCACATACCGGCTTGTGCCCGAAGGGTCAGCTCGGTAGGACAGGGCAGTTCTGGCAAGGGAACCCGGTAGGCGTCGCCGTGGGAGGGGAGGCCTGGCCGTCTGCTGGAAGCTCGGTGAAGGTGCCAATCCCGCTGCGGTAGAGGAGCCCCACTCCCTGATGCGAAAGCAGATCGCGTATGTCGTCGCTGGGCGCCTCGGGGGCGAGAACCATGCAGCGCAGCGGGACCCCATTGTGGGTCGAGTTCAAGTAGCGACTGATGTCCGCCAGTTTCATGAGGGCATCAAGGATCTCGCGATGTGTCGTGCTCGCAGCGGGCTCATAGAGAGTGTGCTCGGTGTCGTCATACAACACGGCCTCCATCGTCCCCTCCCTACCGCGAGCTTCGATCTCAAGTGCCCCGAACTGGTGCTTTCTGTTCGCGAGTTCGTGCTCAAACTCCGTGACCAAGCCATCGTTCATACGTGCCACGGCTTCAGTCGCTGCTGCCAAGCGTGCTCGCGCTTCTCTAGGTAGCCGGGGCTCCTCAGGGCGTCTGCGCCTGCCGAACACACGACGGACTCTCGTCACCGCAGGCAGGGGAACCGCATCGTCTGGCGACCGGTGGTACGGGCCTAACGGTCGAAGCCGGAAGACGATGACATACCGTTCTTCTTTGTCCTCGTCCAGCGCACGCCGCAACGTATACGCAGGATCCTTGGCCACCTCAAAGGCGCCGATGTAGCGATGGGTCTTGGTCTGGCTCCCGGGGACCTTGCCGTGCACGATGAACAGGTGGAGGGTCCGCCCGTCTTCGGCGTGGTGAAGCACAGACTTGTTGAACGTTCCTATGAACTTCTGGTCGCCTCGTGCGCCCATGCCGGTGTACTCGAAGATGGGACCAAGGCGGTCGTTTTCACGGAGCCAGCCATCGCGATAGCCGTACTTTGCTCCCGCCTTGAGGTCTGAGAAGAGGAGGACGGTCTTCATCTCTTTCGAAGGACAGATGCCTCCTGGACCACCACCGCCTAACTCTTTGTGGATCTGGGCGCGGGTGCGTATGTCGCCAGGCTGGAAGGTCAGTGCCGTCGTGGTCATGCTCGCAGGCTAGTCGGCGGTGCCGACATGCATGCCTGAACAGCCCCTATGCGTAGGAACTTTGAAAGGTGGCGAGAGTAGCCACCCAAGGTCGAGGATGATGGCTGAATGGATCAGGGATTGGCGGCGGTTGTCGCAGGAGTTCTCGGTACGGTCGGGGCCCTCGCAGGGGGTGTGTTCGGTGGAGTCCGGGGTGCACGTGTCGGAGGGGAGAAAGCAGTTGAGGCGGCGCTCAAGCAGGTGGAGCAGCAGGCCAGCGTGGAGCACATCCGCTGGGTGAAGGAGCAGCGTCAGCAGGTGTGTGTGAGACTACTTGAGGCGCACTCGGCCGCGGATGACGCGTTACAACGTGCGGGCACTGCGATACGAAATGGTCAGCAATTTCCGGATGTTGAGCGCGATGAGCTCAGGGATCGTGTCCATTCCATGCGGTTGCTCACTAGCGAGCTCGCGCTCTGGGGGCCAAGTGAACTCGTAGGTCTAGCCCTGGAACTTCGTACACGGACCGCCGACGCTGGGACTGCGCTGAAGCGAGCCGAGCAAGAGGCGCATCACCTCGAGGCAGCGCGGCAGGAGAGGTGGGCGGATTGGATACGCGCTGATCGCGAAGCCACGGAACTGCGTTCCCGGTTTCTTGACCGGGCTGGACGTATCCTCCGCGATCCCCAACAACGAGTCGGTTAGACGGAATCGATTCCGTCTCACCTCGCCGTCGGTCCGGTCATTTTGGTGTGCCGAATTGTTCACCAACCTGTATGGCCTTCAGGAAGTCCTCCCAGGCGGGCGGGGACGTCGACAGCGATGATCCCTGCCTCAGCTTTGAGTCCCGGACGGCGATTTGCTGCGTCGACAGGGCAACCTCGACGCACTCGCCCCCCATCCCATTGCTGTAGCTGCTCTTGCGCCACCGAGTGGTTATAGGCAGCGTCATCAGGCGTGTTCCTCCAGGACTCTCTTGATCAGCAAGGCTGACCGTTGCGGACTCAGGGATAGCGCCCTGAGGTGGTCGAAGGCTTTTGTGTACAGACCTACGTCGGTCGGGTGCTCAAGGTAGACGGAGTCGGTGAGTCCCTCCCGGTAAGCCACGTCAGGATCTTCCTGCTCAGGGAAGCCGAGGAGGGTGAACGGGCCGGTGGTCGGGTAGGTGCCCGCATCGAAGGGCAGGACTTGAATCGTCACGTTCCTCAACTTCGCAATGTCCAGCATACGTTCGAGCTGACCGGCCATAACCTCCCGGTTTCCGACAACGTGCATGAGCGCACTCTGGTGCACGACAGCCCACAGGTCAGGAGCATCCTCGCCGCTCAGCAACTCCTGGCGTCGCATCCGTACGTCGACCATGCGCTGAATATCTTCGGCCGTGTGGTCTACCCAAGCGCGGCTCAACTCGGTTGCGTACGAAGGCGTTTGCAGAAGCCCTGGAATGAACTCACCCTGGTAGCAACGCAGGTTGCTTGCAGCCTGCTCAAGGCCCACGTACACGGAGAACCACGACGGCACGGCGTCGCCATGTGCGTGCCACCAGCCCTTCGTCTTGGAGTCCTTTGCAAGGGACTTGAGGAGCTCACGCAACTCGTCGGGGGTCGCGTAGAAGCGACAGAGTGCGTCTACGTCTGACGGCTGTACGCGCCCTTGCCCCGTCTCCATCCGGTTGACCTTGGAGCTGCTCCAGTCGAGCTCCTTGCCCACCTGGCTACAGGTGAAGCCGTTCTCTTCGCGAAGCTTCTTGAGCTCGATTGCCAGACGGCGACGGCGAGCCGTGGGTGATCCAGCCATCTCAACTCCCTTGTCAGTATTGGATGTTCCATCCCATAGGAAGAGGCAGGAAAGGCCAATCACCCGTACGTGGGAATCTCGCCGTGCACGTTGCATCACGGGACATGCCGCAGTCATTCTGGCACGCAGAGTGACCGAGCTGATTCCAGCTACATGCGAGGCGGGGAGACGGAAGTGCTGCAAGAGATGTGCATGACGCGGAAGCCCTGGAGCTTGGACTTTCTAGCCGAACCGGAGGAAGTGGCAGGCCTTCGTCGTCTCATGAGACTGCACCTGGGGCTCTGGGGCGTGCGAGAGATCGCCGACGCGGCCGAACTCTGCGTAAGCGAACTGGTCGCTAACGTCATCACGCATGTCGGACGAGGAACCCCCACCACGCTCGTCGTCTCCATGAGCGGCACGTACGTCCGTATCGAGATCCAAGACCCCGACTCCCGCGCGCTGCCCACACTCATTGCAGCAACCGCCGAAGCGGAGGCCGGCCGAGGGGTGGCGCTGGTCGATGCTGTCGCGGATCGCTGGGGCGTCCAGCTTCGTGCGGACCGGAAGGTCACATGGTGCGAGCTGGCTACCGCACTGACGTCGGCGGGTGGTCACAGTGGTGGGGTGCGTGTCACGCGTGCGGAAGCCATGCTCGGCCTCTACGGGGCGGCAAAGGCCTCCACGGTGGAGGGCCAGGCGTGGCGTGTGAGCGTGGCCGTAGCGGAGAAGGCCGCGATTGACATCATTGCTGACCTTCTCCACTGGCTACGGCACCACGGATGCGACCCGGATGCGGCCCTGGATCGCGCTCAGACACGCTATGAGAATGAGGCTGAGGGAATGATGGCTGGACACCCTAACCTGCTGTGATCGCCGAGTATGTCCACACGTCCGCAGGGACTTCGTGCTCCAAATCCCACTCAATGGCCATCGGCTTGGAGCCGGTGTGCTTTTTGAAGCGAGCAGGACCCAACAGCATCCATGGTTCGGAGCCGCCGATGTCGGTGTTCTTGTAGCGACGTACGAACAGCATGACGTGACTGCCGAGTTTGACGTGCTCTCGGTAACGGCGACCGGTGGTCGAGTCTTCAGCCGTAGCGTTCTGTGACTCCCAATGGAAGCGCGTCGGGCTCATCGCGTAGTCCTTGTACTGGGTCGTCGGCGAGAAGTCCTTGTCATCCTTTTCTAGGGTGATGAGGAGCGCGTCTGTGTTGAAATCCTTAGCGTCGACAACTCCTTGCGCGAACGACCTGGGCATCTGACCACCGATTCGGGCTACCCCAAGAGCTGCGAGAATCTCGGAGCGGTTGTACGAGCTGTGGATCTTCAGAGGGAGCGCATGGTGCGGGCCCTCCAGCGGAATCGGGAAGTGCTCGGCGTGGGCCAAGCAGTGGTCAAGGACTTGGTGCAGCTCGTCGCGCACAGCCTTGTGCCCACGGAGCGCATCCAGACCTTCCTGGTAGGACGCGTAGCCCCCGGCGTTGTCCCAAAAGTTGAAGAACAACATGCGGGCATACCGCTGATCGCGAGGGCTCAGGGATGCGTACGAAAGAGCATCATCTGAGATCAGCTGCTGGTACGCCTCGATGCGCTCACGATCGTCGACATGGAGGAACGAAGCCATGCGCTTCAGGAGAGGCAACTCACCCTCTGGCTCGGCGTTATCGATCAGTCGCGCTCGGCGCAACAGGGTTGTCCACGAGTTGCCGTTACCGCCGCGGTAGATTTCCTTAATCTCGCGACCGCTTTCCGTGAGGTACGTGGAGAGGCGGGACTCGGAGTACGCGGAGACCTCGCGGGCCAGCGCAGCCGCGTTGACGTTGAGTTGATCCTTGATGTTCTGGATGATGGTCCGCTTAGCCTTGGGCTCCAAGATGATCTGACAGCCCGACGGCAACAGCGGGAAACCATGGTCAAGGTTGTCCAGCAGGCGCTTGCGCGTGAGGTTCGTCAGGGCTCGGAACTGATTCTCGAAGCGGAACTCTTTGCGATGTTGGCCGATGAAGTCGAGAACGGTCAGTACCGCCTTGTCCTCCGTGCGCCGCAGGCCGCGGCCGAGCTGCTGGAGGAACACCGTGGCGCTCGCGGTAGGACGGAGGAGAAGCAGGGTGTCAACATCGGGGATGTCGAGCCCTTCGTTGAACAAGTCCACCGAGAAGATCACTTGCAGCTTGCCCGTCCGAAGGTCGGTCAAGGCTTGCTGCCGCTCGTCCCGGTGACTCTCACCCGACAGCGCAACGGCGTTGAGCCCGGCTGCACGGAAGCAACGAGCCATGAAGTGCGCGTGGGAAACCGACACGCAGAACCCGAGCGCGCGCATCGAACCTGGGTCGGCGATCTTCTCCTGGACAGCCTTCAGGATGAGCCGCGCGCGTACGTCATTCCCAGTGAGGACGTTGCTGAGCTCTTGCTGCACGTAGGATCCGCGCTTCCACTCCACCGCACTCAAGTCGGTGTTGTCGCTGATACCGAAGTAATGGAAGGGGCTGAGGAGCTCATTCTCCATTGCCTCCCAGAGCCGCAGTTCTGCCGCGATATGGCCGTCGAAGAACTCGTCCTGAATGTTCTTGCCATCCATGCGCTCCGGGGTTGCCGTGAGACCAAGGAGCTCGTCTGGGGTGAAGTGATCGATGATCTTCCGATAGGTGGGAGAAGTGCCGTGATGGAACTCATCGATGACGATGACGTCGAAGTGGTCCGGCGAGAGTCGCTCCAACGTCCGGGAGTTGAGCGACTGCACGCTGGCGAAGACATGGTTCCAATCTTCAGGGATTTCCCCGCTGTAGAGCAGTTCGCCGAAGTTCGCATCGTTCAAGATGTGCTGGTACCGAGCCAGGGACTGATCCAGAATCTCCTTGCGGTGTGCGACAAAGAGGAGTCGAAGATCGCGTCCAGCCTTGCGCCTCAACTGCTTGTAGTCGAAGGCTGCCATTACCGTCTTGCCCGTGCCGGTCGCGGCGACCAGCAGATTGCGGTGGCGTCCTCGCATCGCACGCTCGACTTCCAACCGCTCGAGCATGTCTTTCTGGAACGGGTGAGGGGTGATGTCGAATCCGGTGAGCGTGATGGGGTTGTTGCCCCCGGGCATGCGCCCACCGGCCTGTGCCAGCGCGCTTGCCAAGCGTGCCCCGTCCTCGTCCGGCCGGTACGTTTCGAAGGAGGGGTCGCTCCAGTAAGAGTCGAAGGTGGCCTCAAATTTCCGCAGAACATCAGGGGTCGCGACAGATGACATACGGACGTTCCACTCCAAGCCGTCGAGGAGCGCGGCCTTAGAGAGGTTGGAACTGCCTACGTATGCTGTGTCGTACTTACTGTTCCTGCGGAAGAGCCAAGCCTTGGCATGAAGACGCGTGGAGCGAAGCTCATAGTTGACCTTGACCTCGGCTCCGAAATCATTGACCAGTCGATCCAGTGCTGCGCGCTCCGTCGCGCCGATATACGTCGTCGTGATGACACGGATCGGAACCCTGCGTTCGCGGGCAGCCCTGAGGGAGTCCTCGAGAACGCGGATGCCATGCCACTTCACGAACGCGCAGAGGAGATCGATGCGATCCGCGGTAGCGATCTCGGCACGCAACTCGAAGCCGAGGTTGGCATCTTCAGGCGAGTTGGTGAGCAGGGCGGCTTCGGAGAGCGGAGTGACGGGGCGAACTGCGTAGACGCCCTGCGCTTCCTCCTTGGCGACTGCCATCAACTGGCGTGGTCCCTGAGCGACGAGGTCTACCCATTCGCGAGCTCCGTCGAGCGTGCTCATCGACTCCAGTATGTGGTTGGCCGCGTGGACGCGATCTTCCTCAGGAAGGTGCAGAAGCACCTGCCGTACGGTCTCCGAAACGTGACGGGCAAGAACATGTGGCGTCGACTCGGGTCCCACCGGGTAGTCGATGGCGCGCCAACCCGTCTCGTCGAGCTCCTTCAAACGGCCCTCGAGACGCAAGGTGATCAACTGCTCGTAGAGCCCCGCCACCGGTCTGCCGGAGTTCGACACGCTCGTCATGTACTCGTCCCCTCTGCGCTGCCTCCTCAACAGATAACAGTTGTCACTGACATATTCCGGAAGATCGCTAAATCCGAGTGACGCAGTATGCAGGCGTCTTACCGGCCGTGGCAGGCGTCATACGTAGACCCCGACCCGCACCAACACCCCGCCCCCGCCTCCGGCGGCCAAGCCACCGCCCGTCCCCGCGCAGCCAGCGTCGTCGCGTACTGCGGCAGCAGCGACGCCTCGGCCGGCGATGAAGCCTCGGACGCCGCGAACGCCTCGTAGGACGGGACCGTGCCCGTGACGATGCCCAGGTTGCCCGTGCCGGAGGCCGCCAGCTCGCGCAGTGATACCTCTATCGACGCCAAGTGGGCCTCGTACGAGGGGTATTCGGCGGAGAGGGACGGATAGGCGGAGAGGAGTTCCGTGTACTCGTCCGACGGCCAGTGGAGGACCGCCACCGGGAAGGGGCGGGACAGGGCTTCCCTGTAGGAGCCGAGTTCCGCGTGGAGGCGGTCGATTTCGGCGCGGAGTTCTGCGGGGTTGTTCGAGCCGAGGGCCCAGAGGCGTTTCGGGTCGTGGAGTTCGTCGAGGGAGACCGAGGTGCGGTTGACGCGGTCGGCCAGGGCGTCCCACGCGTCGTGGTCCGCGCCGAGGAGGCGGCGGACGCGGTGGCGGCCCAGGATCAGGGGGTGCTTGGCGTACGCCGGCTCGCCCGAGTCGCGCTCCGCCTCCGGGATCAGGAGTTCGAGGGCCTCGGTGAACGTCTCGTGCGCCGGTTCCAGCTCGTCGTGCGCTTCGAGGGACTCGGCGATGATCACCCACGGCGCCGGGTCGCGCGGGGCCGCCGTGCGCAGGCCCGCGATGATCGCCTGGGCCTCGGCTTCGTGACCGTACTCCCAGAGGTTCGCCGCCTTGAGCGCGCGGATCAGGGCGGGATCGTGGACGTCCGTCGCGGCCAGCAGGGCGTCGTAGTGGGCCGTGGCGCGCTCGCGGGCGTCGGCCAGTTCGAGGTGGGCCGCGGCTTGGAGGAGCAGCGCTTCGGCGTCCTCGGGGTACATGGCCGCCGTGCGTTCCAGGCGCTCGGCTTCCGCTACGTGGTCGGCGTGCTCGTTCTCGGCGGGCGTGGCAGGCGTGTCGGGGCGCATGCAGGACACGGTACTGCCGGACGGCCTGCGGGGGACCGCCCCTGTCGGGCAGCGCCGATCCCGGATCGCCTCCGTGGCCGCTCACCGGCGGCGCGCCGCCCCCGGCGTCAGTAGCGCCAGCTCACGTACCCCGTGACGTGGTTCAGGACGTACGCGAGCCGCCAGACCGCCACGACCAGCGTGCCGGCCCACGGGGTCATGCCCACGACCACGCCCGTGACGGCCTTCCGGTGGCGGGCGTCGGTGTCGAGCGCGGTCGGTCCCGGGTGGGCCGGGTCGAAGCGGACGCGGACCCGCGCGCCCTCCGGAAGGGCGCGCGCGGGGCCGTCGGCGGCGGTCCAGGGGACGCTCGGACGCAGCGCCGCGTACGTCGCCTCGCGCGAGGCGACGTGGCCGGTGACCGTCGCCTCGATCACGGTGCCGGTGGCGCGGCGCAGATCTCCGTGACCAGCTGGACGGCGTGCGCCGCCGGCACGGCCAGTCCGGTGACGAACGGGATCAGGGCCAGCAGCCAGGCAGCACTCATGGGCGTCACCGTATGCGCAGCCGCGCATCAATTGCGCTGCCGCCCTGGCCAGTTGAAGCCCCGTGATCTATCTTGCGCGCGTGCTGCAGCGTGCGTACGGCAACAGCGGACCCCGCGTCGTGACCCAGCGGCGGCGACGCAAGGGGCCGCCCTTGCGCCGCCTGCTCTGGAGCGGCGCCGAGGTCACCGTCACGCTCGGGATCGTGCTGCTCCTGCTCGTCGTGCACCAGCTGTGGTGGACCAACCGTCAGGCCAAGGCCGACGCCGGACGCAAGGTGCGGGCGTTGGAGCGGGAGTGGGGGCAGGGGCAGGGGCAGGGGCAGGGCCCGGCATCCGGGTCCCCGGATGCCGGAGGCCCCGCGGGCACGGACGACCCGGCCGTCACCGAGGGCAGCAACGGCACCTCGCCCGGCTCGTCCCCAGCCGCCTCCGGAAGCACGGGTACCGGAAAGCGGCAGGCCGCACCCCGCTGGGACCAGGCCTACGCCGTCCTCGCCATTCCGCGGCTCGGGCTGCGGGCCCCCGTCGCGCAGGGCATCAGCAAGCCGAACGTCCTCAACCACGGCTATGTCGGCCACTATCCGGGCACCGCCCAGCCCGGCCGCGCCGGGAACTTCGCGCTCGCCGGGCATCGCAACACCCACGGCGAGCCCTTCCGGTACATCAACCGGCTGAGGCGCGGCGACACCCTCACCGTGCGGACCAGCAGCGCCACGTACACGTACGTCGTCGACAAGACGCTCGCGCAGACCTCCGCCGGGGACGGGGGCGTGATCCGGTCCGTGCCGCGCAGCCGGGTCGTGCCGTCCGCCGGGTACAGCGAGCCCGGGTACTACATCACCCTCACCACCTGCACCCCCGAATTCACGTCCAGGTACCGGCTGGTGGTGTGGGGCAAGCTCAGCCGGATGACGCCCCGATAGGCTCGGCGCCCGTGATCAAGCGACCGCCCTCCGGGGCCCGACCGCGCTCCGGGGTCCGACGACGGCCCCATCTGCTCTGGCTCCTCGTGCCCTTCGTGCTCTACATCGGCGCGCTCCCGTTCGTGAACCGCGTCGAGCCTGTCGTGCTCGGGCTGCCGTTCCTGTTCGCGTGGCTGCTGGCCGCGACGCTGCTCACGCCCGTCGCCGTATGGCTGACCTGGCGCGGGGACCAGAGGATGCGGATGCGTGAGGGGCGGGGCCGGTCATGAGCGACGGGGCTGTTGCCAGCACCTTGTTCGGTGCCTTCATGGTCGTCACCCTCGCCCTCGGGCTGCTCGCCGTGCGCGGCAAGGGGAAGGGGGGCGGGCTCGCCGAGTGGTCGGTGGGCGGGCGTTCGCTCGGGGCGGTGTTCATCTGGGTGCTGATGGCGGGGGAGGGGTACACCAGCTTCAGCTATCTCGGCGCCGCCGGGTGGGGGTACAACTTCGGTGCCCCCGTCCTCTACGTCGTCGCCTACATGTCGTGCGGATACGCCGTCGGCTACGTCGTCGGGCCGATGCTCTGGGCGTACGCGCGCAAGCACTCGCTCGTCAGCATCACCGACATGGTGGCCCACCGGTACGGGAAGCCGTGGCTGGGCGCGGCCGTCGCGATCCTCGTCACCGTCTTCCTGCTCCCGTACATCCAGTTGCAGATCACGGGCATGGGCGTGGTCGTGTCGACGATCTCGTACGGCGCGATCAGCCTCAACTGGGCCTACTTCATCGGCTTCGCCGTCACCACCGTCTTCGTCGTGGTGAGCGGGCTGCGCGGCAGCGCCTGGGTGTCCGTCCTGAAGGACCTGCTCGTCATCGTCACGCTCGCCTTCCTCGCGATCTACGTGCCGTTGCACTACTTCGACGGGTACGGGGACTTCCTCGGGCGGCTCGTCGACGAGAAGAGCGCGTGGCTGACGCTGCCGGGCAGTGGCGGAAGCCCGTACGGGACAGGGTGGTTCGCGACGACCACCTTCCTGAACGCTCTCACCGTCGTCATCTTCCCGACCACCGTCGCCGGATACCTCGGTGCCCGCAGCGCCGACGGGCTGCGGCGCAACGCGATGTGGCTGCCCGCCTACAACATCCTGCTGTTCGTCCCGATGCTGCTGGGCATGGCCGCGCTGTTCGTCGTGCCGGGGCTGACGGGGGCCGAGTCGAACCTCGCGCTCCTCAAGCTCGTCGTCGACTCGCTGCCGGCCTGGGCGGTGGGGATGATCGGGGTCGCGGCGGCGCTGTCGTCGATCGTGCCGATGGCCGTGTTCATGCTGGTCATCGGGACGATGTGGGGGAGCAGCGTGATGTCCCTCGTGCCGCGCTGGCGGAATTCGTCGCAGGCGCAGAAGGCCGGCTCGCAGGTGGTGGTCGTCGTCGCCGGGGCGGTCGCGCTCGTGCTCACGTACGCGGCGCCGAACACGCTCGTGCGGCTCTCCCTCATCTCCTACGAGGGGATGGCGCAGCTGGTGCCGATGCTGCTGGTGGGGTTGTTGTGGCGGCGGTTGAGTCTGGTGGGGGCGCTGAGCGGGCTCGCGGTCGGGGTGGGGGTGGTGTGCGGGCTGGTGTTCAGCGAGCGGGATCCGGTGTTCGGGGTGAACGCCGGGATCGTTGCCCTCGCCTGCAATCTGGCCGTGACGCTTGTGGTGACGTACGTGTGTCCCGCTGACCGGGATGCGCGGAGCGACGACGAGGTGCTGGCGCGGGATCCGGTCGGTGCGGCGGGGTAGTTGGCGGGGTGCGCTGTTGCGTCCGCCCGGTCGGTGTCGTTTTGCGTCCGCGGGCCGGTGGGGCTTCTCGCGCGGTTCCCCGCGCCCCTGAGCTGCGCACTGCGTGCTCCAGGGGCGCGGGGCCGTGACATGTGCGAGTCCGCCGCGGGGGCGCTGCCGGCCGGCCCCACCGGGCCCGCACCCGGCGGCACCACCTCAACCCCGCGGACGCGCGACCCGGTCACGGAGTACGAGGAGCACGGCCGCCGCCGCGAGGGCCAGGACCCCCGACACGATCAGTGCCGTGTTCGTGCCCTGGTCCAGGGCGTGGCGGGACGTACCCGTCGACGTGGACACCGCGATCATGAGGGCGACGCCCGCGGCCGAACCGATGTAGCGGGCCGTGTTGTTGGCGCCCGAGCCCATCGCCGCGCGCCCGGCCGGCGCTGATTCGACGGCGAGGAGGGGCAGCGCCGCGTTGAGGAGGCCGCTGCCGATGCCGGAGATCAGCAGGCCGGGCAGCAGTCGCGTCCAGTGGCCGGAGCCCGCCGCGCCCAGCATCGTGGCGACGGCCAGCGCGTGCAGGACGAAGCCGAGGGCCAGTTGGTGGCGCGGGGAGACCTTGCCGGCCAGGCGCCGGGCCTGGAGGGCGACGAGGAACGAGGTGCCGGACCAGACCACGAACAGGCCCGCCGTGCCCATCGGGGTCACGCCCATCGTGTGCTGGACGAGCGTGGGGACGTAGCTGAAGAGCGCGATGACCGACAGGCCGGTGAAGAGGGCGCCCGCGGTCGAGGCCAGGAAGAGGGGGCGGCGCAGCAGGGACAGGTCGAGCATCGGGGTTTTGCTGCGGCGCTCCACGATCACAAATGCCGTGAGCAGTACGGCGGTTGCGAGGAGCAGTACGCCGATGGGGGCGCGCAGCCAGCCGTCGCGGCCGAGCGTGAGCGCGGCCAGGAGGGCGACGAGCGCGACGCCTAGGGTGAGGGCGCCGGGCAGGTCGGGGCGGCCGCCGCGCGGGGAGCGGGACTCCGTCAGGGCCTTCGGGGCGAGGGCGGCGACGATCAGCGCGGCCGCGCCGAGGACGGCGTAGGCCCAGCGCCAGTCGGCGAACCGGGTCACCGCGCCCGCCGCGACCGGGCCGAGTGCGATGCCGCCGCTGACGAACGCGCCCCAGACGCCGGTCGCCCTGATGCGGCCCGCCGGGGTCGGGAACGCGTGGACGAGGAGTCCCAGGCTCGCGGCGAGGATCGCGGCGGACGCGGCGCCCTGCGCGACCCGGGCCAGCGTGAACAGGAGGGTGTTGGGTGCCAGCGCGCCGAGGACTGTCGTGATGCCGAGGGCGAGGGTGCCGTAGAGGAAGGCGCGGCGGCGGCCGTAGTCGTCGGCGAGGCTGCCCGCGACGAGGAGCAGGGCGGCGAGGCCGAGCGGGGTGCCGTTCAGCAGCCAGGCCTGGGACGAGAGGGCGGTGTGCAGGGACGCGGCCGTGTCGCCGAGCGTGATCATCGGCGCGGTGTACGTCATCAGGGCCACGGCCGTCGCCGCGCTCGTGACGGCGAGGGTGGCGCCGGGGCGGGGGGTCGGTGGTATCGGCGCGGTGAGCGCGGAGGCGGGGGCTGCCGTGCGTACGGGCTGGGACATGGTCGGCCGTCCATAGGGTGGGTTCAGTGAATGAACTCTAGGGTGAGCCGACCGTAGCATGGTTGGTTCGGTCATTGAACCTAGGTTGGGAAAGTAGCTACAGTGGGTCCATGGCTCTCGGCAAGGACTACGCGGCACAGCAGTGCTCCATCGCCCGCGCGCTGGAGATCGTCGGCGAGCGCTGGACACTCCTCGTCGTGCGCGACGCGCTCTACGGCGTGCGGCGCTACAACGACTTCCTCGTCCACCTCGGCATCCCGCGCGCCGTCCTCGCCTCCCGCCTGCAGACCCTCACCGCCGCCGGCGTCCTGGAGAAGCGCCGCTACCAGGAGTCGCCGCCGCGCGACGAGTACGTCGTGACCGGGCGCGGCCGCGAACTGTGGCCGGCGCTGCGGGCCCTCGGCGCCTGGGGGCGGGGCATCCCCGGGACCGCGCCGATGCGTGAGTTCCGGCACGCCACGTGCGGCACCGTGCTCGGCGTCGTGGGGGAGTGCGCGACCTGCGGGGTCCTCGTGCCGGTCGGGGACGTCGAGATGCTGCCGGGCGCCGGGCTCGATCCGGACCCCGCCGATCCGGTCAGCCGGGCCCTGCTCGGACCCCGACGCATGCTGCAGCCCGTCATCACCGAGCCTGTATAAAGGGCGGAGAGCGTAGATACCGCGGAGACCGCGGAGAGGAGGAGAGCGCGTCATGATTCGGCCCCGCACCCAGCCCCGTACGCGGACCCATTCCTGGACCGCGACCGTCCGGCCCGCCGCGCTGCTGCTCCTTCTCCTCGTCCAGAGCGTCCTGGTCGACACCGGCAGCCTCGCCGGGGCCGTCGCCCTCGCCGCGACCGCCGCCGCAGGCTCCGCCCTCGCCGTCTGCACCCTCCTCGCCGCACGCTGCGCGCCGCCCGTGCCGCACCACCGGGTCCGCACCGCGATGCGCGACCGTGAGCAGCGCACCGCCTTCCTGCCACAACGCGATCCCGACGCCAAGGGACGCACCAGGCCCCGAGCACCGGGCCGTCTCGTCCCGACGGCCTGCTGACCGGCCCCTTCGCGGCCCGGCCCCGCAGTCCGTCACGCCGAATCCCCTGCCGGCCCCGGCACATTCCGGGCTGATCCCGGCACATTCCGGCACGACGAGACCCTCGGAGGGCTCACCCATGTCGTCGTTCATGTCCGTTTTCGCGAGCCTGGTCGAGCGGCTGGCCACCCTGCTCCAGCCGCTCTTCCACGCCTCGGCCACAGCCGCGGCGATCATCCTGTTCACCGCGTTCGTACGCCTCCTCGTCCATCCCCTGTCGCGCGCCGGGGCCCGCGGCCAGCGTGACCGGCTCAAGCTGCAGCCGCGCATCGCCGAGCTGCGCAAGAAGCACAAGAAGAACCCGGAGGCGCTCCAGAAGGCGATCATGGAACTGCACCGTGAGGAGAAGGTCTCCCCGCTCTCGGGCTGCCTGCCCATGCTGTTCCAGATGCCGGCGTTCTTCCTGCTGTACCACCTGTTCTCCAGCAAGAGCATCGGCGGCGACCCCAACGCCCTGCTCGGCCACACCCTCGGCGCCGCCCCGCTCGGCGGGAACTTCAAGGACGCGCTCACGCACGGCGGGCTCTTCGGGGAGCAGGGCCTGGTGTACGTGGCGCTGTTCGCGCTCGTCGCGGCCGTGGCGACCTTCAACTACCGGCGCGCCAAGCGGCAGATGGCTCTGTCGGCGGCCGCGGCCCCGGCCCCCACCGCCGACCAGCAGCAGGTGCCGGGCATGGGAGCCATGACGGCGATGAGCAAGTACATGCCGCTGATGTCGTTCATGACCCTGTTCTCGGTGGGCGTGGTGCCGCTCGCCGCCGCGCTGTACGTCGTCACGTCGACGACGTGGAGCGCCGTCGAGCGGGCCGTCCTGTACCGGGACATGCCGTACGGGGCGGCGGCCATGGCGCCCGCGCTGTAAACGGTCGCCGGGGCCGCTCGCCGGGTCCACTCCGTGAACGGGGTATTGCGGAGTGGGCGCCGAACTTGGAGGATCGACCAGACCTCCGATGGCTTCAGGCCGCACCTGGCCATGGAGGCTCCTCCAGAACAGAGGGAGTTACCCCATGAAGCTGCTGCGAGTCGGTCCGGCCGGAGCCGAGCGCCCCGCGCTCCTCGACGCCGACGGCACCCTGCGTGACCTGTCGGGACTGGTGCCGGACGTCGACGGGGCGCTGCTCGCGGACGACGCCGCGCTCGACCGGGTCCGCGCCGCCGCCACCTCCGGCGACCTGCCCGCCCTCGATGCCACGGGGCTGCGCGTGGGCCCGCCGGTGGCCCGGATCGGGAAGGTCGTGTGCATCGGTCTGAACTACCACGACCACGCCGCCGAGACCGGGGCGGAGCCGCCCGCCGAGCCCGTCGTCTTCTTCAAGGCGGCGGACACGGTCGTCGGACCGCACGACACGGTGCTCGTGCCGCGCGGCTCGGTCAAGACCGACTGGGAGGTGGAGCTGGCCGTGGTCATCGGACGTACGGCCCGCTATGTGGAGTCCCAGGAGGCGGCGCTCGCCTGTGTCGCCGGATACGCGGTCGCGCACGACGTGTCGGAACGCGAGTTCCAGATCGAGCGCGGCGGCACCTGGGACAAGGGCAAGAACTGCGAGACGTTCAACCCGCTCGGGCCCTGGCTGGTCACCGCCGACGAGGTCGCGGACCCGCAGGCGCTCGGCCTCAAGTTGTGGGTCAACGGCGAGCTCAAGCAGGACGGCACCACCGCCGAGCAGATCTTCCCGGTGGCCGAAGTGGTGCGCTACGTGAGCCAGTTCATGACCCTGTACCCGGGTGATGTCATCAACACCGGTACGCCGGCGGGTGTCGCGATGGGGCAGCCCGAGCCGAAGCCGTATCTCCGGGCCGGGGATGTGGTGGAGCTGGAGATCGAGGGGCTCGGACGGCAGCGGCAGGAACTCAAGCCCGCGTAGCTGCAGCTGTATCGGCTGCGATTGGGGTTTCGGCCCCGCGCCCCTGGGGGGACGCGCACTTCGTGCGGCTTCCCCCCAGGGGCGTTCCGGCCTGATCAGTCGGCGTCGATGAAGCGGGTCAGCGCCTCCACCACCAGCGCGTGGTCCTCGATCTGGGGCAGGCCGGACACGACCACCGTGCCGACGACTCCCGCTCCCTGTACGGAGATCGGGAAGGCGCCGCCGTGGGCCGCGTACGTGTCCGGGTCGAGGCGCGAGGAGTCCTCGAACGTCGTGCCCTTGGCCCGGAAGCGGCTGCCGACCAGGTAGGACGAGGCGTGGTAGCGCTCGACGACGCGGCGCTTACGGGCGATCCACGCGTCGTTGTCCGGCGTCGAGCCGGGCAGTGCCGCGTGGAAGAGCTGCTGGCCGCCGCGCGTGATGTCGATCGCGACCGGCGCCTGCCGCTCCCTGGCCAGCTCGACCAGGAGGGTGCCGAGGGCCCACGCGTCGTCGTACGTGAAGGCCGAGAGGACCAGCCGGCGCTCCTGCTCCTCCAGCGTCCGGATGTCCGGGCCGGTGGGCGGGGCGGCGCTCACAGCGTCACCGTCACACCGTCGCGGGCCGAGCGGCGCGCCGCTTCCAGTACGTCGAGCGCGTCGGCGGCCTGGGTGGCGGGGACCGGGTTCGGGGCGCCGTCGTGCAGGGCCGCGGCGATCGAGGCGTAGAACGCGGGGTAGTCGCCGTCGACCGTGGGCTGCGGGCGGCCGCCGCCGGTCAGCGGGGACTCGCCGGAACCGACCCGGCCCCACAGCGACTCGGACTCCACGCCCCACGGCGTGCCGGCCGCCGGGCGCTTGCCCTCGCGCAGGGCGGCCTCCTGCGGGTCGAGGCCGTACTTCACGTAGCCCGCCTGCGAGCCGAGGACGCGGAAGCGCGGGCCGAGCTGGGCCGCCGTCGCGGAGACGTACAGGTGCGAGCGGACCCCGTTCGCGTGGGTGATCGCGATGAACGTGTCGTCGTCGGCCTCGGCGCCGTCGCGGCGCACGTCCGACTCCGCGTAGACGGAGACGGCCGGACCGAACAGGACGAGGGCCTGGTCGACGACGTGGCTGCCGAGGTCGTAGAGGAGGCCGCCGATCTCCTCCGGGTTCCCGGACTCGCGCCAGCCGCCCTTGGGCTGCGGGCGCCAGCGCTCGAAGCGGGACTCGAAGCGGTAGACGTCGCCCAGCTCGCCGCCCTTGAGGAGGGATTCGAGGGTGAGGAAGTCGTTGTCCCAGCGGCGGTTCTGGAAGACGGAGAGGAGCAGGCCGCGCGCGTCGGCGAGCGCCGCAAGCTCGCGGGCCTCGGCCGCCGTGCCCGCCACCGGCTTGTCGACGACGACCGGCAGGCCCGCCTCGAGGGCGGCCGTCGCGATCGATACGTGCGTCTTGTTCGGGGAGGCGATGACGATCAGGTCGAGGTCGTCGGCCCGCTCCCAGAGCTCGTCGGGGGAGGCCGCGAAGCGCAGCGCGTCGCCGAACTCGGCGCGGGCCTGGGCCTGCCGCTCCGGGTTCGAGGTGACGACCGTGTCGAGGACCAGGCCCTCGGTCGCGGCGATCAGCGGGGCATGGAAGACGGAGCCCGCCAGGCCGTAGCCGACGAGCCCCACCTTGAGCGGGGAGCTGGTACCAGTCATGCCTCCACTTAAGCAACGGTGTTGCCAAAGTGCAAGCGCAGGGGACAATGGGACGGTGAACACGCATGAAAGGCCCACCGCGGGCGCGAACCTGACCGCCCTGCGCGGGCACAACGCCGCACTCGTCCTCGACCTGCTGCGCACCGCGGGGGAGCGCGGGATCAGCCGCCTGGAGCTCGCCGAGCACACCGGCCTGACCCCGCAGGCCGTCAGCAAGATCACGGCCCGGCTGCGCGGCGACGGGCTCGCCGTGGAAGCCGGGCGGCGGGCCTCCACCGGCGGCAAACCGCGCACCGTGCTGCGCCTGGTCGCGGGCGCCGGGCACGCCGTCGGCCTGCACCTGGACCGGGACGAGCTGCACGCCGTGCTGACCGACCTGGCCGGCACCGTGGTCGCCACCCGGCGGACCCCGCTCGACCTCGGCGCGGGCGCCGACGCGGTCCTCTCCGCCACCGCCCGCGAGGTGGACGCGCTGCTCGACGCGGGCGCGGGCGGCCGTGCCGCGCTCGGTGTCGGGGTCGCCGTGCCCGGACCGCTCGACCACGCCGCCGGGGTGCTGCACCGGGTCACCGGCGTCCCGCAGTGGGACGGGTTCCCGCTGCGCGACGCGCTCGCCGAGCGGCTCGGGCTGCCCGTCGTCGTCGACAAGGACACGAACGCCGCCGCCCTCGGCCTCGCCCTGAACGCCGACGGCGAACGCTCCTTCGCCTACCTCCACCTCGGCACCGGTCTCGGCGCGGGCCTCGTCCTCGGCGGCGCGCTCTACCGCGGGGCGCGCACCGGGGCCGGCGAATTCGGCCACCAGGTCATCCAGCTCGACGGCCCGCGCTGCGACTGCGGCAACCGTGGCTGCATCGAGGCGCTCTGCCTCACCGCGGTCGCGGACGGCACCGGAGCGGGCCTCGACGAGGCGGCGCGGGTGCTCGGCGAAGGCGCCGGGAACCTGGTGAGCCTGCTCGACATCGACGCCGTGCTGCTCGGCGGCCGGACCGTCATCGCCGCCGAGGAGCGGTTCGTGCGGGGCGTCGGCGCGGTGCTCGGCGCCCGTGCGCGGCGCGAGGGCTGCGGGCCCGCGATACCGGTACGGGCCGCGCCCGGCGGCGCCACCCTCGTCGTCGAAGGAGCCGCGCAGCTCATCCTCGCGCCGCTGTTCGGGCGCGGGAACGAGATCGTGCCCGCCGGGCAGCCCGGGTGAGGGGCATGGGCGACAAGCGGGGGCGGCTGAAAATCAGCTGATCGGAGGGGATTCGACGGCCATTGAGCCGTACGGAGGTGTGGCGTGCGGGCCGACGCACGCGTGGGTGGCAGATTGCCGGTCCATGGCCGTCGGCGCCCGAGGGCGGTGGTGGCCGGCCAACTCCGCGACCAGTAAAGGCTTTTCATGCGACTGTGCCGCCCGATCGCCCTGGGCATCACCGCCACCGCCGTCGCCCTGGCCCCCGCCGCCTCCGCCCCGGCCGCCGCCCACCGTGAACCCGCCTGCGAAGTCGCCCCCGGCAGCGGTGACTTCCCGGTCCGGGCCGCGATCCACGACGGCCCGGACAGTTACCACCCCGGTGGCGACCACCGGAGCTGGTCGCTCGACCTCACCAACGCGACCAGCGCCGGCTGTGACCACATCCACCCGGTCCTCGTCCTCGTCGACGGGCGGCGGACACTGCGGCCCCACCAGATCCGGCTCGAATTCTCCGACGGCACGCGGCAGCGGCCGGTGACGTTCGAGAAGACCGGGCGGCACGAGAACGTGGGCGTCTTCGACGACGGCTTCCCGGGGTTCTCGGTCGGCGCGGGCGAGACGGTCACCGTGCGGGCGCGGCTCGCGTTCACCTCCGACACGCGACCCGACCACGTCACGGCGAGGGCCGCGCTCGTACAGCGCCGGGCCGACGACGGCGACTGGGTGGGGGAGTCCCGCGCCTACCCCTTCGACATCGTCCCCGGCGACGGGAGCGGGGACGGGGACGGCTACCACGACAGCCCCGGCTCCGCCCTCGCGGGCGAGCTGGCCAGGACGGGCCCGAGCGGCGCGCTGCTCCGGCTCGGCGGCGCGGCCGGCGCCTGCCTCGTCGGCGGCGCGGCCCTGGTGCTCGGCTCCCGGCGGACGCGCCCCGGCCGGCGCTGACCGGCGCTGATCACGCCCCGTTCACGGACGTCTGCGACCATCCCTGCGTGGACTACCCGAACGACCAGGCACCCGGCGCACCCGTGCGCGACGGCATCCCCGAGCACGGCCGCATCCCGAAGTACTACGCGGTGAAGGCCCAACTCGTCGCGCTGATAGCCACGTTGGGAGGCGGCGGGACGCTGCCCACCGAGCGGGACCTCGCCGTACGGTACGAGGTCTCGCGGGAGACCGTCCGGCAGGCCCTGCGCGAGCTGCTGCTCGAAGGGCGCCTGCGACGGCAGGGCCGGGGCACGGTCGTCGCGGGTCCCAAGCTGGAGCAGCCGTTGTCGCTCGCCTCGTACACCGAGGGCGTGCGCAGGCAGGGGAGGCGGCCCGGCCGCCGCCTCATCGGCCTCGACCGCTTCCCGTGCCCGCCCGCGCTCGCCGCCGAGACCGGCCTGGAGCGCGGCGAACCCGTCTGGCACATGGAGCGCGTGCTGCTCGCCGACGACGAGCGGGTGGGCCTGGAGTCCACGTACGTGGCCGTCGCGCGGGTGCCGCGCCTCGACGCCGACTTCGACCCCGACTCGTCCTTCTACTCGTACGTCCACGAACACCTCGGCATCGACTTCGGCTCGGCCGACGAGCGCATCGAGACGGTCCTCGCGACCCCGCGCGAGGCGCTGCTCATCGGGACGCCGCCCGCGCTGCCGATGCTGCTGATCCACCGGGTCTCGTACGACACCGGGGGCATGGCCACGGAGCGGGTGCGGACGCTTTACCGCGGGGACCGGTTCTCGTTCACCACGCGTTTGGGCGGCGACGGGCGATAACTGGTCGCAGGCCGCGCCCAGTTGACCTGCACCGACCCGTATAAATAACGGAAGCGTAACGGGTCTGGTCCAAGCTTGGGTGGCCGTTCACCGTCCCGTCGGGACCCGGACCTCTGCGGGACACCCGCCCCGAGGAGCGTGGCCGCCGTGAGAGTCATCGCTGCACCGGCGGACCGGCCGACCGACCGAACATCCGACACCCGCGGCGGCATCCGGTTCGACCGGGTCACCGTCGCCTACCGCGGGAACACCGACACCATCGCCCTGGACTCGCTCGACCTGACCGTCGCACCCGGCGAGGTGATGGCCCTGCTCGGGCCGTCCGGCTCCGGCAAGACGACGGCCCTGCGCGCGGTCGCCGGGTTCGTGAGACCGGCCGCCGGGCGGGTGTTCATCGGCGACCGCGACGTCACCGACCTGCCGCCGCACCGGCGTGGCATCGGCATGGTCGTGCAGCAGTACGCCCTGTTCCCGCACATGCGGGTCGAGGGCAACGTCGCCTTCGGGATGCGCGCGCGGAAGGTGCCGAAGGGCGAGATCCCCGCACGCGTCGCCGAGGCCCTCGAACTGACCGGCATGGCCGCGTACGCCAAGCGGTACCCGCGCGAACTCTCCGGCGGGCAGCAGCAGCGCGTCGCCATCGCCCGCGCCCTCGCCGTCCGCCCCGGCGTGCTCCTCCTCGACGAGCCGCTGTCCGCGCTCGACGCGCGGCTCCGTTCCGGCATGCTCGCCGAACTGGCGCGCCTGCACCGTGAGTTGCCCGACGTCTCCATCCTCTACGTCACCCACGACCAGGTCGAAGCGCTGACCCTGGCCGACCGGATCGCCGTCATGGATCACGCGCGGTTGCGGGATGCCGGCACACCGCAGGACCTGTACCGCAGGCCGCGCACCGAGTTCACCGCGTCGTTCGTCGGCAACGCCAACCTGCTGCCCGTGCGGGCGGGTTCGGGTTCGGTCTCGTTCGGGCGGGCCGAACTGACGGTGTCCACGAGGGGCATCGCGGCCGGCGCCACGGCCACCCTGTGCGTGCGCCCGCACCTCGTCGGCCTCGGCGACGGGCCCAACTCCCTGACGGGCGAGGTCGTCGAGGTGCAGTGGCGCGGCTCGACCCACCGGCTGTACGTCGACGTGGACGGACATCGCGTCAAGGCGGACCTGCGCGAGCTGAGGGAGCCGCCCGCGCTGGGCGAGCGGGTCACCCTGCACTTCGCACCGGAAGACGCGGTGCTGCTGGCCGCGGGGGTGAACTCGGATGGCTAGCGCCACCCTCGCCACCGCAACCGGCGCCGCCCTCAAGTCCCGTAGAAGAATGGGCGGTTGGGTCTGGGCGCTGCCGCCGGTCGCCGTCCTCGCCGTCGTCTTCCTCTACCCCCTCTCCCTCGTCGTCCAGCAGTCCTTCCGGCCCGACACCGGCGGCACGTCCCTCACGCCGTACGCCGACGTGTTCGCCTCCGCCGCGTTCCGCGAGGCGCTCGGCACGACCGTGTGGCTCGCCGTCGGATCGACGGCCGGCTGCCTCGTCCTCGGGTTCGTCCTCGCGCTGATCATCGCGTTCGTGCCGTTCCCCGGCGGCCGGGCCGTCGCCAAGTCCATCGACGTGTTCCTCTCCTTCCCGTCCTTCCTCATCACGCTCGCCCTGCTCTTCGTGTACGGACAGGTCGGCATGGCCAACGGGCTGTGGACGGCCGTGACCGGCGCCCCGGCCGGACCCTTCCAGTTCCTGACCACGCCCTGGGGCGTACTGCTCGCCGAGATCACGTACTTCACGCCGTTCGTGATGCGGCCCCTGCTCGCCGCGTTCTCGGGAGTCGACACCGCGCAGCTGGAGGTCGCCTCGTCGCTGGGCGCACGGCCCGCCCGCATCGTGCGGCAGGTCATCCTCCCCGAAGCGCTGCCCGCGCTCGCCGCCGGCGGCTCCCTCGTGCTGGTCATGTGCCTGAACGAGTTCGGGATCGTGCTCTTCACCGGGGCGAAGGGCGTGACCACGCTCCCGATGCTCGTGTACAGCAAGGCGATCCTGGAGTCCGACTACCCGGGCGCGTGCGTCGTCGCCGTCGTCAACGTCCTTGTCTCCGTGGGCCTTTACGGCCTCTACCGGATGGTGAGCCACCGCGTCGGCACCAACCGGGGAACCCAGGGGGTGACCTCTCGTGCTGGTGCATAGCAAGAAGGGGAAGTGGGCGGCCTGGGCCGTCTTCCTCGTCCTCTTCCTTCCCCTCTTCGCGCTGCCGCTCCTCGTCATCGTCGCCGCGTCCTTCGCGACGAACTGGTCCGGCGCCCTCCCGTCCGGCCTCACCGGCAGTCACTACCGGGCGGCCACCAGCGGCGACGCGCTCACCGCCCTCACCACCAGCCTCGTCACGGCCGTCACCGCGAGCGTCCTCGCGCTGATCGTCGGCGGCTGGGCCGCACTCGCGGCCGCGGCCCTGCGCGGCCGGGGGCGCCGCGCCATGGACGCCCTGTTCATGCTGCCGGTCGCCGTGCCGTCCGTGGTCGTCGGCCTCGCCGTCCTCGTCGCCTTCAGCAAACCGCCGATGCTGCTCAACGGCACCCGCTGGATCGTCATCGTCGCGCACACGATTCTTGTCACCGCGTTCGCCTACCAGTCGGTCTCGGCCGCCATCGTGCGTCTCGACCCGGCGTACGAACAGGCCGCCGCGTCACTCGGCGCCCGGCCCGCCCACGTCCTGTGGAAAGTGAAGCTGCCCCTGCTGCTGCCGTCCCTGAACGCGGCCGCCGGACTCTGCTTCGCCCTGTCCATGGGCGAGTTGAGCGCCACGATCATGCTCTACCCGCCGGACTGGATGCCGCTGCCCGTACAGATCTACGCGGCCACCGACCGCGGCTCCCTGTTCACCGGTTCCGCGATCGCGGTCGTCCTGATGGGCGCGTCCCTGCTCGTGCTGCTCGCCGTCTCGCGGATCCGCACCAAGGCCTCGTACCGCTGAGAAGCCCGTGGACCCGGACCGACCCAGACCCCCTTACGTTCACTGGAGTGCACCTCGCCATGCGCAGCAACACGCTCACCACCGTCGCCGCCGTCACCGGCAGCCTCGCCCTCGCCGCCGGACTGACCGCCTGCGGAGGCAGCTCCGCCGCCTCCGACGAGAAGGTCGTCACCGTCTACAGCGCCGACGGCCTCAAGGGCGAGAACGGCGACGGCTGGTACGACCAGGTCTTCAAGGACTTCACCAAGCAGACCGGCATCAAGGTCAAGTACGTGGAAGGCGGCTCCGGGGAGGTCGTGCAGCGCGCCGTCCGCGAGAAGTCCAACACGCAGGCCGACGTCCTCGTCACCCTGCCGCCGTTCATCCAGCAGGCCGACGGCAAGGGCCTGCTGGCGAAGTACGCGCCCGAGGGCTCCGACCAGGTCGACGGCGCCGACAAGGCCGCCGACGCCACCTGGACCTCCGTCGTGAACAACTACTTCGGCTTCGTCTACAACAAGAAGGAGCTGAAGACGGCGCCCACGACGTGGGAGGAACTGCTCGACGGGAAGTACAAGAACAAGCTGCAGTACTCCACGCCGGGCGTGGCCGGTGACGGTACGGCCGTCGTGGTCAAGGCCATGCACGACTTCGGCGGCAAGCGGCAGGCCATGGAGTACTTGAAGAAGCTCCAGGCCAACAACGTCGGCCCGTCCGCCTCGACCGGCAAGCTCGCCCCCAAGGTCGACAAGGGCGAACTCCTCGTCGCCAACGGTGACGTGCAGATGAACTACGCCCAGTCCAAGGACATGCCCAACCTCGGCATCTGGTTCCCCAGGACAGGCGGCGGCAAGCCGACCTCCTTCGCCCTGCCCTACGCGGCCGGCCTGGTGAAGAACGCCCCGCACACCGCCAACGGCAAGAAGCTCCTCGACTTCATGCTGGCCACCGGGCAGCAGCAGAAGGTCAGCTCCATCGGCGGCGGCTTCTCGGCACGCGGGGACGTCGAGGCCACCGACGAGAACGCCATCGCGCTCGCCAAGATCATGGACGGCGTCGAGATCTTCGAGCCGGACTGGAGCGCCATCGACAAGAACCTGCAGGCCTACGTGGAAGACTGGAAGACCGCGACCGGCAGCTGACGCCCCCTCACATCCCGCCGCCCGAAACCCGTATCACCACGAGATAACAGGTCTGGTCCAGAGCGTCCGTGCGGTCACGCAGGGGGCGCGGCAGGGGCTTCGCACGGGCTCCGGGCCGGACCCCGTCGTGCCCCCCACATCACCGGAGGACCGCAATGCCGCGCACGACCCCCGGCATCTCCCGCCGCACGATGCTCCTCGGCACCGCCACCGCAGCCCTCGCCCGCTCCGTCCCGGCCTCCGCGTACGCCGCCGCGAGAACCCCGAAAGTGCTCGTCGTCGGCCTCGACGGGACGCTCCTCGGGAAGATCGGCGAGGCCGACGCGCCCCGCCTCAAAGCCCTGATGGCAGCCGGTCTCACCGCCCCCAGCTCCCTCTACGCCAGACCGATGGCGCACACCGTGTCGGGGCCCGGCTGGTCGACGCTGCTCACCGGCGTCTGGCCCGACAAGCACCACGTGCGGGACAACACGTTCGCCGGCCACGACCTCGCCCGGTACCCGGACTTCCTCACCCGAGCCGAGACCGTGAAGCCGGAGCTGTCGACGTACGCGGTCACCTCCTGGGCGGCGCTCACGAGCACGGTCATCTCGTCGCGGGTCGACACCCGTTTCGCGAGCCACCACGACGAACGTGACATCGACACCGCCTCCCGCGCCGCCCGGCAACTGACGGACGCGGACCCGGACGTGGTCTTCGTCCAGTTCAACGGCGTCGACCACGCGGGCCACGCGCACGGCGCCGTGAGCCCCGAGTACCTCGACGCGATCCACGACGTGGACGGCCTGACCGGCCGGCTCCTCGACGCGGTCGCGTCCCGGGCCACGTACGGCGACGAGGACTGGCTGATCCTCGTCACCACCGACCACGGGCACACGGACGTGGGCGGCCACGGCGGCTCCTCCTGGGCCGAACGGCAGACCTTCATGATCGCGGCAGGCGGCACGGTCGCCGCCGGCTCGACCCGCCACGACGTCAAGATGCCCGACGTCGCCGCGACCGCCCTCACCCACCTCGGCGTGCCCATCGACCCGGCCTGGGACCTCGACGGCCGCCCGATCCAGCGGCCGGCCCCGGACGCCTTCGACGCCCTGCGGCCCGCACTCGCCGCCCCCGCCGACGGGACCGGCGTCGCCCCCGGCGTCCCCGGCCGCACGGGCACCCCGCCCCGCGGCTGGAGCGTCGACGACTCCGCGATGGGCGCCGGCGGTGTCACCGAGTGGCGCGGCTGGACCTTCACCACCGACGAGTCGTGGACCGGCGCCGGACGCGACCAGCAGCGCGAGAGCAACGTCCGCGCCCGCGACGTCTTCGCCGTGGCCGACGGCAGCCTGTGGTCCGGCGGAACCACGGCCGGCACCTTCGACTCCACGCTCATCAGCCCCGGCTTCCCGGTCACCGGCGGGAGCGCGGCCACCCTCACGTACACCACGTTCTACCGCCAGGCACGCGCGCAGCAGGGCCAGGTGCTGATCTCCTACGACGACAGGCCCCCGGCCCTCCTCAAGACCTACACGGCGGACGTCCCGTCCCGCGCCGAGACCGTGTCACTGTCCGTACCCAGGGGTGTGACCAGCGCGAAGGTGCGGTTCCGGTACACCGGCGGGGCCCAGTGGTTCTGGACGATCGACGGGGTGGAGATCAGCGGATCCTGACTAGGCTGTGGCTCGCCGGCACAGAGTCGTCCCGGTGCCCCTCAGCCCACGAGATTCACAGCTGTCGCAGCGAACCGCAGGAGTGCACCCCATGGCAGAGCGCAAGCCCATCGATTCGTGGCTCACCGACATGGACGGGGTGCTCATCCATGAGGGAGTGCCGATCCCTGGCGCCGACGCCTTCATCAAACGGCTCCGCGACTCCGGCAAGCCGTTCCTGGTGCTGACCAACAACTCCATCTACACCGCCCGCGACCTCCAGGCCCGCCTCACCCGCATGGGCCTGGCGGTCCCGGTCGGCAACATCTGGACGTCCGCCCTGGCCACCGCCAAATTCCTGGACGCCCAGCGGCCCGGCGGCACCGCGTACGTCATCGGCGAGGCGGGCCTGACCACCGCCCTGCACGACATCGGATACGTCCTCACCGACCACGAGCCCGACTACGTGGTGCTCGGAGAGACGCGTACCTACTCCTTCGAGGCGATGACCAAGGCCGTCCGGCTCATCAACGGCGGCGCCCGCTTCATCTGCACCAACCCCGACGAGACCGGCCCCTCCACCGAGGGCCCGCTGCCCGCCACCGGTGCCGTCGCCGCCCTGATCACCAAGGCGACCGGCAAGCAGCCGTACTTCGCGGGCAAGCCGAACCCGCTGATGATGCGCACGGGGCTGAACGCCATCGGGGCGCACTCCGAGGCCAGCGCCATGATCGGCGACCGGATGGACACCGACGTGCTGGCCGGGCTCGAGGCGGGCATGCAGACGTTCCTCGTACGGACCGGGCTGACCAGCGACGCCGACATCGCGAAGTACCCGTACACGCCGTCGCACGTCGTCGACTCCATCGCGGACCTCGTCGACCTGGTGTGACCTGCCCGGCGGCGCTCTCGGGATGCGGAAACCGGCCGGAGGCGTGAACCTGCAAGTATCTGGAGGTTCACGATGCGTGCAGGTCTGTTTGCTCTGAGTGCCGCCGGTGTGGCCGTCGTCCTGGCGGCCGGGCCCGCCGCCGCCGCGGAGACCGGTGACCGCGGCGGGAGCGTCACCGTCACCCCGCGCACCGTCTCCGCGGGCGCCGACATCGACCTGCGGGTGAGCGGCTGCGACGGCACCACGGGCCGCGCCCGCTCCGACGCCTTCGTCTCGCCCGGCGTCCTCGCGCCCTCCGCCGACCGGCCCACGCTGTTCGCCGAGGCCCGCGTGAAGTCCTCCGCCGCCCCGGGCACCTACCAGGTGAAGGTGGAGTGCGACGGCGTCGACGCCAAGGTCGAGGGCGCCGTCCAGGTCCTCGCCGGCGGCTCCCCGCCCGCCGCGTCACCGACCGCGCTCGTGCACGCGGGGGGCGGCGGCGCCGCGGCCCAGCTCGCCGCGCACACCTCCCCGCGGGCCGCCGTACCGGAGGGTCCGGGCACCCGGCACGCCATCATCGGCCTGGTGCTCACCGCGATCGCCGCGGTGGCCGTGGCCGTCCGCAGCGTCCGGCGCCGCCGGTCCTCGCAGAGCTGAGTATGTGAGTACGCCATGAGCGACCACTCGCACGGAGTCGGACGCCTGATCACCGGCCTCGCCTGGGCAGTCCTGCTGCTCGGACTGTGGCTGTGGGGACGTGGCATCACCGACCTGAACCTCTCCTCGCCGACCACCGGCGACGCGGCCGCCGTCGGCCGCCCCCTCGGCGTCGAGCTGCCCGCCGCCCACCAGCCCGTCGGGGCGGCGGAACCGCGGCGCATCGACGTCTCCGCGCTGCACGTCCAGGCCCCCGTCGTGGCCCGCGGCCTGGACGGCGGCGGCGCCATCGATCCACCGCCCTACGACCAGGCGGGCGTCGTCGGCTGGTACGGCGGCGGGGCCCGGCCGGGCGAGCGCGGCACCGCGCTGTTCGTCGGGCACGTCGACACGGAGTCCCGGCCCGCGGTCTTCTTCCGCCTCAACGAGGCCCGGCCCGGCGACACGGTCGAGGTGGTGCGCGCCGACGGCTCCGTCGTGGAGTTCACCGTCGACGACGTCCAGGTCTTCTCGCGGGACTCCTTCGACGCGCACAAGGCGTACGGGCAGCACCGCACCGACCGCGCCGAACTGCGCCTCATCACCTGCGGCGGCACCTTCGACAAGGCGTCGCGTACGTACACGGCGAACGTCGTCGTCTCCGCCTATCTGACCAGGGTGAACGAGGCGCCCGGCAAGGCCGGTTGACATATGCCCGCACCTAACCCGGCCGGCGGCCCGCTCCCCCCGGAGCCGCCGACCGGGCTGGTCCTCGACCGCGCGCGCTACGAGTTGCGGGAGTAACCCGGCGTCGGCGCGGGAGGTTCAAGGGGTATGTCCGGTCCTGAAGATCCTGCGGGCCGAGGTCTGGGGCCACTGGCACCGACTTTAGAACGGATGAGCCGCGCAGCCTAGAGGGCGTTTGACGCCAAGTACGAGTCCGGTGGCGCAGCGTGGTCACCGCAGGTGGTGGCCGGTTTTCAGGCAGGTCCGGACTTGTCGGGGCGTATCTCCTCCCTGCCCAGGGCGCGCGCCACCACGGCCTGCGCGACCTGGATCAAGGGAACCCGGTTACTGCGCGCGTACTGCCGCAATATCGTGAAGGCGGCATCCGGCGTACTCTCCCACCGCTCGGCGAGCATGCCCTTTGCCTGTTCGATCCGCACACGGCTGGCAAGTGCCCCTTGCAGCTGCCCTGCCAGCTTCCTGTACTGGGCGTAAGCGTGCTGGTTGTGCAGTCCGACGGCCGCCGCCTCCGCCAGAGTCTGTGCGATCGCCAATCCCTGGCCGGTTCCCGGCAGTTCGGGCAGCACGATGCTGAGCGCGCCGAGGACGTCCGCGCGCCGGCGCAGCGGAACCGTGCAGACCGCGGTGACGGCGGTGCCGCGGGCGGCCGCCGTGAAATCGGGCCAGCGCGCCGCCGCCTCCGGTGAGTCCAGGGCGACGGGCCACACCGCCTTGCCGGTCTGCAGGCTGTCGCGCGCCGGACTCGCCGGCCAGTCGCGCTGCAGCAACTCCCGGACGCAGTCGCACTCCTCGGCACTCTGCGCGACCGGCAGCGGGCCCTCGGGCCGGCGGAGGAAGACACCTGCGCCCCGCGCGCCGGTCAACTCCACACAGGAATCGGCGAGGCGCCGCAGATGGTGGGTGGTGTCGAAGTCGTCGAGCAACGTGTCCACGGCGTCCAACAGGGCGGCGGCCAGCCGTAGTTCGAGACATCCGTCGGTCATGTGTCCCTGCCCCCTTCGCTGCTCGGGCGAGACAACTGATGGGCCGCGCCTACCCTGTGGCGGCGCGCTGTAACAGGTCTTTGACAAGCGTCGTCCGGCCTCGTGACCGACGCGGGACGTATGTCACGATTGAGGGCCTGACAGTGCACCCAAGGGGGAATGGATGTACCGGAAACTGAGGGCCGGGGCAGTCGTCGTGGGGGCGGCGCTGCTCATGTCCGCTTGTTCCTCCGGAGGCGGGGACGGCAAGGACGGGGACGGTTCGTCGAGCCCCGCGGTGGGGCAGCAGCCGAAGAGCGCCGACCCGTTCTGGGTCAATCCGGACAGCAAGGCCGCGCAGGCCGTCGCGGACCTGGAGAAGGGCGGCAAGGGCGACGAGGCCGACACGGTCCGCAAGATCGCCGAGCAGCCCAGCGGCGAGTGGATCCTGCCGGAGAACGCGGAGAGCCAGGCGCGCGGCTACACACAGGCCGCGGCGAAGGCGGACCGGGACGCGCTGCTCGTCCTCTACAACATCCCGCACCGCGACTGCGGCCAGTACTCGGAAGGCGGCGCCGCCGACGGTGACGCGTACCGGGAGTGGATCGACCAGGTCGCGGCGGGCATCGGAGACCGGCCCGCCACCGTCATCCTGGAGCCGGACGCCGTCCAGCACATGGTGGACAACTGTACGCCGGAGAAGTTCCACGAGGAGCGGTACGACCTCCTCAGGGGAGCCGTCGGCAAGCTCACGTCCCTGAAGAACACCACGGTCTACCTGGACGCGGGGAACGCGGGCTGGGGCAAGCCGGATCAGATCTTCCAGCCGCTGCAGCAGTCCGGTGTCGACCAGGCCGACGGTTTCTCGGTGAACGTGTCGAACTTCTACACCACCGAGGACTCCGTGAAGTACGGCAAGGAACTGTCGGCGAAGGTCGGCGGCAAGCCGTTCGTCATCGACACGAGCAGGAACGGGAACGGGCCGTACACGGGTGGCTCCGCCGACGAGCGGTGGTGCAATCCGCCGGGACGCGCGCTGGGCGAGCCTCCGACCACCAAGACCGGTGACCCGCTGGTCAAGGCGTATGTGTGGGTCAAGCGGCCGGGCGAGTCGGACGGCACGTGCAAGGGCGGACCCAAGGCGGGGGAGTGGTGGGGCGAGTACGCGACGAAGCTCGCCGAGGCCAGTAAGTAGGCCCGTAAGCAGGCCGGTGCGTGCGTACGCCGAGGGGCGCGGGAGTCAACTCCCGCGCCCCTCGGTCCGGTTACGGCACGTGCACCCACTGCGCCTTGCTCGGCGTGCCCTGATCGTCCGTCACGAACAGCATGTACCAGCCCGATTCGACCAGTGACCGGTTCTTCGGCACGGTCACCGTGACGGAGTCGGCGGACTTCTTCAGGTCGAGGGCGATCGACGTCTGGTCGACATCCGTGACGTGCGTGGACGCGCTCGGCCTGATCAGCCGGGCCGTCTTGATCGACGACGCGTGATCCGTCCTGTACGTCGCCGACGAGCCCCGCGCGACCGTCTTCTCGCCGCCCTCCAGGGTCGGGCGCGAGTCCCGGTAGAGGTACGGCGGCGTGTAGATCTCGATGCGCTGCTCGAACTCGCCGGGCTTGGTGTTCGCCTTGTCCGCGTAGAGCGAGTCCGAGCCGAAGAACAGCACGCGCCCATCGGGGAGGAGCAGCGACCCGGAGTGGTAGTTGCGGCCCACCAGCGGGTCGGCGACGCTCTTGAACGAGTTCGACCGCGCGTCGTAGATCCGCGCCTGGCGGATGTTGGAGTCGCCGCGCCCGCGGTAGTCCTCGGAGCCGCCGGAGACGAGCACGGTGTCGTCGGGCAGGACCGAGGCCTGCGGGTAGCGCGTGCCCTTCTCCAGCTCGGGGCCGTCCACGAACCGCGGGTCCGCGTCCTTGAGGTCGACGATCCGGGTCTTCTTGCTGGACAGCTTGGACTCGCCGACGCCGCCGCCGCCGATCACCATGTACTTCTGGTTCTGCGCGGGCGGCAGTTCGACGGTGTTGGCCGTCTCCATCATGTTCGGGTCGGAGAGCCCCGGGATCTTCTGGAACTTGTTGGTCGTCAGATCCCAGACGCCGGGCTTGCGGCCGACGTTGTCCGGGCCGTAGCCCGCGTTGGCGCCCGAGTAGAAGATCTTGCCGTTCTCCATCTGGAACAGCGCCGGGTACGTCGGGAACTGGCGGATGTCCTTGAGGTACGTCCACTTCTTCGTCTTCGGGTCGTAGACCTCGTTCTTGCCGGGAACGAGCTGCCCGATGTCGTCGAGGCCGGAGACCGAGAGGACCTTGCCGTCCGAGAGCGTCGTCAGCGTGGGGTACCAGCGCGCCTCGTTCATCGGGTCGACCTTGATGTACTTCTCGGCGACCGGGTCGAACTCGAAGGAGTCCTTGATCCCCTGGAAGTCCTTCTTGTCGAGCGCGAGCTTCTGCGCGATGCCGTACACATTGCGCGAGTCGGCGCCCGAGAGGCCCTGCACCCGGTAGTTGTCCTGGGTGCCCGTCTCGTACTTGGCGCCGCTCTTCTGCGCTTCCACGTAGACCCGGGCGATGCCCGGATCGTTGCGCAGGAACCTGCCGGTGGCCGGATCGAAGATCTTCTTGGCCCGCTCGACCGTGATGTTGATGTCGGAGACGAACGTCTTGCCGTTCTCCTTGCCGGTGAACTTCGTGCCGGCCTTGATGGTCTTGGGCGCGTCCGGGTCCTCGTTGTGGACGATCATCAGGCCGCCGGCCTTGGTGACATCGCCCTTGAGCTTCTCGTACTTCTTCGTGCCGCCCGCGATCAGCAGGTTCCCGTTCGCCAGCTGCGTATGTCCCGTGCAGAACAGGTCTGCCGGCGTCGGGATCTTCTTGATCGTCTTCTTCACCGGGTCGTACAGCCGGGTGTCGAACTTCTTCGCGTCGAAGTTCTTCTGGTTGTTCCCCGACCCGGCCACCAGCAGGATCTTGCCGGTGCGCAGCAGCGCCGCGTGGATCGTGTTGAGGCGCATGTCCTGGGGGAAGTCGATGACGTCCCACTTGCCGTTCTCGGCTTTGTACTCGGGCCTGTTGATCTTGTAGTCGTGGTACTTGGCCGACCCGAAGCGATACAGCCAGGGTCCGTTCATCCCGGCCAGCGCCAGTACCACCACCGTGCCGATGGCTATGCGCCGGGCACGGCGGCGGCTCGCACCGTCTTTCACTTGTTACGTCCCCCCAGGGAGATCTGCATGGTCTGTTCGTTGCCCCCGGCGCCCTGGTCCGCGGCCCAACTGGGCTTCTGCTGCGGCACGCTGTGCGGCTGCGCGGCCGGCCGGGGCGGCTGCGGTGCGTCGAGCGGCTCGGCGGCGGGCGGCTTCGGCTTCTTCTTGTCCTGGCGCAGCATGTACCGCCAGACGAACATCGGCAGCGCCGTGATCGCCAGCGCGAAGCAGGCCCAGGTGATCATCGCCGGGTGGGAGTGCCCGAACACGAAGCCGGCGGATATCGACCCGGCGAAGATGAGGATGAAGTACCAGTGGTAGCGGAAGGTGCCGAACCAGCGGTCGGGGCTGGCCGAATCGCCCTTGGGCGTCACCACGAACTTGCTCTTGCGGCGCAGCAGCGAGTCGATCAGCGCCTTCGCGTAGAGCGGCGCCGACAGCGCGGACATCACCATGCCGGCGACGCCGCCGGAGCCCTCCGGCTCGTGCGGAGACACGTTGTGCCGGCGGTTCCAGATGTACAGGCCGATCTGCAGCGCCGACGCGTTGCCGTACAGCATCAGCCAGATGGTCGGGTCGATGTTCACACCCGAGGCGCCCAGACCCAGGAACAGCGCGCAACTCAGCGCCGCCAGAATCCAGTTCATGGCGGCCATCGGATAGAAGATGATCATCATCGTGTAGTTGAAGAGCTTGCTCGGCGGGAGCGTCGCGAAGCCCTTCCAGTACTGCTTGAGGATCGTCTCGTACGTGCCGCGCGACCAGCGCATCTGCTGCGTGAAGAAGTCCGTCCAGGCGCTCGGGCCCTCACCGACGGCCAGCACGTCCGGGGTGTACACGGAGCGCCACTTCTTGCCGGTGGCCGGGTTCTTGGCGCGGTGGATCTCGAAACCGGTCGCCATGTCCTCGGTGATCGAGTCGTACAGACCGCCGATCTGCTTCAGCGTCCTGATGCGCACCGCGTTCGACGTGCCGACGAACATGGGCGCGCCGTAGCGGTTGCCGGCGCGCTGGATCAGCGCGTGGAAGAGGAACTGCTGGGACTCGGCGGCCTTGGTGACGAAGTTGTCGTAGTTGCCGTACACCTGCGGGCCGATGACGAAGCCGACGTTCGGGTCGCGGAAGAAGCCGAGCATCCGCTCCAGATAGTTGGGCATCGGCACGTGGTCGGTGTCGACCGAGGCGAAGAAGTCGTAGTCGTCGCCGTGCGCGTCCAGCCAGGCGTTGTAGTTGCCGTGCTTCGTCTTGGCGCGGTGCGGGCCCTTCGCCTGGTTCCACTTCGCGACGCCCTTGCGGGAGAAGTGGTGCACGCCGAGCCGCTCGCAGACCGCCTTCACCTCGGCGTCGTCGCCCTCGTCGAGCAGCCAGATGTGCAGAAGGCCCCGGTGGCGCAGTTTGACCGCGGCCTCCAGGGTCTTCGTCACCATCTCGATCGGCTCCTTGCCGGGCACGAACGAGGTCAGGAACGCGACTCTCGTGCCGGTCTCGGGCACCACCGGGATCGGGTCGCGGGCGACCAGCGTGGCGTGCGCGTTCGACAGCACGTTCATGCAGCGGAAGAACTCGATCAGACCGATCGACACCAGCATCACGATGTCGAGCGCCGGCAGGAAGTCGTACTTCACGTAGTCGCGCTCGGTCCAGTGCTCCGGCTGCAGCAGCCAGAACAGCAGGACCAGCGAGAGCAGCGGGGCGGCCCCCAGCATCAGCGCCGCGCGCAGCCGGTGCGGTTCCTGCGAGAGCAGCGAGCGGTACTGCACCTCGTACGGCTTGCTCGGATCGGGCTGGGTGAGGGGTCCGGCGAGCCGGCTGTAGTGCTCATAGTCGTACCGCGGCAGCGACTTCTTGATGCGTCTGAAACCGCCGGTGCGGTGTGGTGGCACCCGCAGCTGGGTCGTCTCGGACGGGTCGAAGTCTTGCCGGGCGCCCGTCGGCGTCGACGTCATGAGTCATCCCCCCGCACGCGAGTCACCGCGTGGTTGTCGGTCCTCGTCCGGAACGGATCCCCCTCGACCATTCCCGGACGTATCAGTGGCAAGCGGCCGTCCCACCCTCTCTAAGACTGGAACGACAGCCTTCCGGTTGCATGATGCCCCCCTCGGCATCGCTTCATGAACGGGGCCCCCATCCCCGCTCCTTCGGCAACCGGATCGTGCCGTTTTCTGCTGAATGCGGCCTCGGTGCGACCGGTGTGCCGATTGCAACTGCCGTGCCCCGAAAGCCTCATAGGAGCCAATGGCTCCAGGACAGGGTGCTGCGCCCCGCATCATGATCGCAAGGGCGATACGCAGCGAAACACGGTGTTTACCGGTCTTGTCGTGGGGTTGCTGTCAATCGGAACCGAATGTTGTCGAAGTGATCATGTATCGACCGCTCCGCCCGGATCACCTCGCCGGAGCGCACCGCGTCGAGGATTTCCCGGTGCTGACGGCACGTCACGTCCGGGTCCTGCGCTACGTCCACCAGGTCGGTCCGCACACGGTGGAACGCCTCCCAGAACGCCTCCATGACCTCTACGAGCAAGGGGTTGCCCAGGCTCTGGTAGAGCGTGGCGTGAAAGGCGCGGTCGGTGGCAGCCGCGACCGACCCGTCCGGCGCCGCGGCCTCCTTCTCCATCTGCCGTACCAGCGCGTCGAGTTCGGCCAGGTCGGCGTCGGGCACCCGGCCCGCGAGTCGCGCCACGAGCCCGGTCTCCACGGCCTCCCTCAGTTCGAGCAGTTGCAGCAGGCTGTCCTCGCCGCGGTAGTGCCCGGCGACGGTACGGAACGCGAGGCCCTCGATCATCGGGGCCATCGACATCGGCCCCACGTATGTGCCGAAGCCGTGCCGGATCTCGACGATGCCCATCGCCTGCAACGCCTTGAGCGCCTCCCGCACGGAGTTGCGGCTGACGCCGAGGAGCTCCATCAACTCGGGCTCGGTGGGCAACGAGGCCCCCGGGGGAAGCCGCCGGTCGACGATCAGCTTCTTGATCTGCTCCTGAAGGACACGCGCCATGCGGCAACGGTAGCGGCCCGGCCGGCACCCCGGCCCGACCTCACAGGAACTCCAAAGGCAGCTCATAGAAAGGGGAGCGGTTCCACGGGGGCGACCCCCGGACCCCCGGCCGTTGGGGGGGGGCTTGTGGATGGCTGGCTGCGCGCGAAAGGCCCCCCGTTCTCACGGAGGGCCTTTCACTGTCTGTGCGCCGCCAGGGACTCGAACCCCGGACCCGCTGATGCTGTGTCTTTCCGGGGGCGACCCCCGGACCCCCGGCCGTTGGCGGGGTCTTGTGGATCGTTGGCTGCACGCGAAAGGCCCCCGTTCTCACGGAGGGCCTTTTGCTGTCTGT
>NZ_JBFAKV010000005.1:22571-198050 GCF_040655895.1 Streptomyces sp. NPDC050264 | reverse complement strand
GTGCGCTGCCAGGGACTCGAACCCCGGACCCGCTGATGCTGTGTCTTTCCGGGGGGCGCCCCCCGGACCCCCGGCCGTTGGCGGGGTCTTGTGGATCGTTGGCCGCACGCGAAAGGCCCCCCGTTCTCACGAGGGGCCTTTTGCTGTCTGTGCGCTGCCAGGGACTCGAACCCCGGACCCGCTGATGCTGTGTCTTTCCGGGGGCGACCCCCGGACCCCCGGCCGTTGGGGGGGGGGCTTGTGGATGGCTGGCTGCGCGCGAAAGGCCCCCCGTTCTCACGGAGGGCCTTTGCTGTCTGTGCGCCGCCAGGGACTCGAACCCCGGACCCGCTGATTAAGAGTCAGCTGCTCTAACCAACTGAGCTAGCGGCGCGTGCTGACCTGCGTAACTTTACCCGACCTTCTGGGGTGGTTCTGACCACTCGACGCGCCGGAGCGTGGGGTGATTTGTGCGGATTTCCATCATTCGGACCGTCAACATGCGATTTGCGTAGACAGTTGAGACGCTTTTCGCGTGCGAAAACGAGGCTCATCAGTTCAGAGGCCGGCACCGGAGTGTGAGGGGAATCGCATGGATCGCATGGATCACATGGAGACGCCGGGCTTCGAGGAGATCGATCCGGCGGGCGACTGCGGCTGCGCGGGCTGCGTCCAGTGGCGCGGCTCCGTCCCGCACGCGGCGCGCACCAGGATCGGCGCCCGGCACGCGTGGGCCGTCGCGGCCGCCGCGGGCACCGTCATCGGCGGCCTGCAGCTGACCCCCGCGACCGCGGCCGAACACCACGAGGCGCGACCCGGAGACCCCGCCCCCGGCGACGGGAGCACGGCCCCGCAGGGCGGCACCAGCCCCCTGCACGGGGCGCCCGGGACCGCGGTGGAGACCGTGAAGCTCGCGCAGCAGAGCGCGCTGCGTGCCACGACCCGGGCCACGATCATCGCCCGCGCCCAGACCTGGGTCGCGGCGAAGGTGCCGTACGACATGAACAAGTACTGGAAGGACGGCTACCGACAGGACTGCTCGGGCTTCGTCTCCATGGCCTGGGGCCTGCCGGGCAACGAGTGGACGGGCAGCCTCGCCGCGTACGGCACCCGCATCACCAAGGCGCAGCTGCAGCCCGGCGACATCCTGCTCTTCCACAACCCCGCCGACCCGGAGAAGGGCTCGCACGTCACGATCTTCGGCGGCTGGACCGACTACAGCCGCACGTATTACACGGCCTACGAGCAGACCCGCCCCGGCGCTCGCAAACAGTCGACCCCGTACGCGTACTGGAGCAACTCCAGCCGCTACCTCGCCTACCGCTACAAAGGCGTGAAAGCGGGCGGCACCGCGGGCTCGGGTTCGAGCACGGCGACGACGAGGTATCCCGGGGCCGCGTCCTTCGGGCCCGGCGCGAACAACGCGTACGTCACCCAGCTCGGGCGGCTGCTCGTGGAGCGCGGCGGCAAACGGTTCTACCGGCAGGGGCCGGGCCCGCGCTGGGGCGACGCGGACCGCAAGGCGACGCAGGCGTTCCAGAAGGCGCAGGGCTGGACCGGCAAGGACGCGGACGGCATTCCGGGGCCGACGACCTGGTCGTACCTGGTCGGCGGCAAGGGCAAGGACATCCCGGGCGGCGCCGGCGGCTCGAAGGGGACGAAGGCGCCGGCGTTCCCGGGGGCGGCGAAGTTCCGGCCCGGCGCGAACAACGCCTCGGTCACCCAACTCGGCAAACAGCTCGTGAAGAAGGGCTTCGGCAAGTACTACACCCAGGGTCCCGGCCCGCGCTGGGGCGAGGCGGACCGGCGCAACGTCGAGGCGTTCCAGCGGGCCCAGGGCTGGCGCGGCGCGGCGGCCGACGGATACCCGGGTCCGGAGACCTGGCGACGGCTCTTCGCGTGAGCCCTGGTGACGGAGGCGGTTCCTGTGGTGAGTACGGCGACAGGCGGAGACATCTCAGTACGGATCGCAGTACGGAGGCGTGGATGAGCACGAAGGCGGGACAACCGGAGCGGGCGGCGAGGCGCCCGGCACCGGATGCGGCGGACGACGATCGCGGGACGACGGACGGGACGGACGGGCGGGCGGAGGCGGGGGGCCGCGAAGAGCGTGGCGGCCGGGAGGTTGGTGCGGTAGGGGCCGGAGGGCGTGGCACGCGGATCATTCACAGCGAGGCGACCACCGAGATCCCCGTGCATCTGCTGTTCCGGGACGACCCGGACCCGGTCGCCGTACCTCTGCGGCCGGCCGTGGTGGGCACCGGCACCGGCGGCGGCCGGCCAGGGCCGCGCCCGCATCTGCGGACGCCGGTCAGGCCCGTGCCGTCCGTCGACCCGGATCTCGGCGAACGGCCGGGGCGGGTGCTGCCCGGCGCGCTCGGGGTGTTCGGCGGGGCCGTGGGCGCGGCCGGTACCGCGCTGTCCCTCGGCTGGGCGGGCGCGCTGCCGCGGATCGTGACGGAGCTGGCGGGGCTGCCCGGATACGAGGGCGTGGGGCTCGGCCCTCCGCAGTGGGCGGCGCTCGCGGGTTCCGGCGCGCTCGCGCTGTTCGGTTTCGGCGGGCTCGCGCGCGGCCGGGCCGGGCGGGCCTGGGTGCTCACGATGTTCGGGCGGTACCGGGGGAGTGTGCGCAGGTCCGGGCTGCTGTGGGTGAACCCGCTGTTGCTGCGCCGCCGCGTCGATGTCCGGCTGCGGCACTGGCGCAGCGAGCCGATGCCGGCGGTCGACGCGAACGGGGTCGCGCTGCGCGTCGTCGTCCTCGTCGTGTGGCGGGTCAAGGACACGGCGCGGGCGACGCTCGGCGTCGAGGACCACGAGGAGTACCTGCGGGAGTGCGTGGAGGCGGGCCTCGCGCGGGTCCTCTCGCAGCTGCCCGCGGACGCTCCGCCGGCCGGCGCCGGGGGGACCCCCGTCCACGCGGCCGCGCCGACGCTGCGCAATGCCGAGGCTGTCGGCGATCTGCTCACCCGGCGGCTGGCGGCGGACGCGGGGCCGGTCGGCATCGAGGTGTTCTCGGCGCAGCCGACGCGGATCGACTACTCGCCCGAGCTGGCGGACGTGATGCGGCGCCGCCGGATCGCGGCGCTCGATGCCCAGCACCGCGACAGCGTGCTGACCTCGGTGGTCGATTCGGTGGAGGACACGGTGACGCGGCTGACCACGCGGGGTCTTGTCGATCTGGACGACTACGAGCGCAGGGCGCTGGTGAAGGACCTGACGGTGGCGTTCTACACGGGCCGGGGTGAGTGAGTAAGGGGCATCCGGCCCGAGGTCTCCGAAGGGGTGTCGCCGTTCCGCATGAACGGCAGGGGTAAATCTTTGTATGGACACGGCCAACTCCCGGCAATACATTGGGGGTTGGTCTAGACCTGGAATATCGCTGTGCGCACGGCTTCCGGCACTCCCCACACCCCAGGAGCGGCAGCATGCGGAAGACTTCCCGACGTACCAAGACCTACGCGGCCCTGCTCGGCCTCACGACCGCGGGAGCGTTCGCGCTCTCGGCGGGCGGCGCGAGCGGCCACGGCTACACCGACCTGCCCATCAGCCGGCAGAAACTCTGCGCCAACGGCACCGTCGCCAACTGCGGCAACATCCAGTGGGAGCCGCAGAGCGTCGAAGGGCCCAAGGGGTTCCCGGCGTCGGGCCCCGCGGACGGACAGATCTGCTCGGCCAACCACGGCGAGTTCGGCCAGCTCAACGCGGCCAAGCAGCCGAACGGCTCCGCCTGGCCCACCACCAAGGTGACGGGCGGTCAGAGCTACACGTTCAGATGGCAGTTCACCGCGCGGCACTCCACCACGGACTTCCGCTACTACGTCACCAAGAACGGCTGGAACGACAGTCAGCCGCTGACCCGCGCCGCCCTGGACACCACCCCGTTCCTCACGGTGCCCTACAGCGGCCAGCCGCCGGCGACCCTCTCGCACTCCGGCACCCTGCCCTCCGGCAAGTCCGGCCACCACGTGATCCTCGCGGTGTGGACGATCGCGGACACGGCGAACGCGTTCTACGCGTGCTCGGACGTCACGTTCTGACCCACGCCCTCTGCGGGCTCGCGGATTCCGGACTCGAGGTTTCTGAGCCCGGCTTGAGGCTCTCCCGCCCCGGACAGGGGTAGCTTCCCCGCACACCGCCCTGACTGCGGTCGGTGTGCGGGGAAGTACGTACGACACGGGGGAGTGCCATGGACCTGATCTTCTACCTGGTGCCGGTGTTCATCGCCGGTGTGGCGCTGTGCGCGGCAGGCGCCGTGGTGCGGCGCTCGCTGCGGCTGCGCGCGGCCTGGCGCGGCGGGCTCACCGCGCAGGCACGCTGCCTGCGCGCGTACACGAGCCGCAGTGGCGGCGAGCACCCGACCACGACCCACCACCACGTCTACGAGTTCACGGCCCGCGGCGGCCGCACCGTCCGCATCGACGAGGCCGGCGGCCCCGCCACGACCGTCCAGGGCGACATGGTCGTCGTGCACTACACGGCCGACCACCCCGAGCACGCCACGGCCCGGACGCCACGCCCCTGGGGCAACCTGGCGGGGACGGCGGTCATGCTCGTCCTCCTGGGGCTCGTCGTCGCCTTCTGCGGGCTGTTCCTGGCCGATCTGCCCACCGACCTCCACTTCTGACGGAACGTCAATTATGGTGCGCCGCCATGGGATCCATGAAGCGCACCTTCGCGGAACTCGTCCAGGAGCGCTGGGGCGACCACAGGCCCGGGCTCGCGTACGAGGATCAGGTCCTCAGCCACCACCAACTCGCCTCGGGGGCCGCCGCGCGGGCCGGACTCCTCGCGGATCTGCTGCCGCGCGGCGCCGAGCCGCACATCGGCGTACTGCTCGACAACACCCCAGAGTTCCCTCAGTGGCTGGGCGCGGCGGCGCTCGCCGGAGCCGCCGTCGCCGGGATCAACCCGACCCGGCGCGGCGCCGAACTGGCCCGCGACCTCACCCACACCGAGTGCCGGGTCCTGGTCACCGAGCGGGCCCACCTCCCGCTGCTCGACGGACTGAAGCTGCCGGGCGTGCGCGTCCTGGTGACCGACACCGGCGCGTACGCCGAACTGCTCGCCCCCTTCGAGGGCGCGAAACCGGAGAGCGCCCCGGGCGTCGGGCCCGACAGCCGCATGCTGCTCTACTTCACCTCCGGATCGACCGGCGCCCCCAAGGCCGCCATCTGCACCCAGGGACGGCTCGCCGCGGCCGGCCGGTCCCTGGTCGACACCTTCGGCGTCCGCGCGGACGACGTGCACTACATCTGCATGCCGCTCTTCCACGGCAACGCCGTCATCGCCGACTGGGCCCCGGCTATGGCGGCGGGCGCGGGCGTGGCCCTGCGCCGCCGCTTCTCGGCGACCCGGTTCCTGGACGACGTACGAGAATTCGGCGCCACCTATTTCACGTACGTGGGACGCGCCGTGCAGTACATCCTGGCCACGGACGAGCGCCCCGACGACCGGGACAACCCGCTGCGCGTCGGCTTCGGCACCGAGGCGGGGGCGGTGGACGCGGCGCGGTTCGAGGAGCGGTTCGGGGTGCGGCTCGTCGAGGGGTACGGATCGTCGGAGGGCGGCGCCGCCGTGCAGCGCACCGCCGACACCCCGCCCGGCGCGATCGGCCGCGCGGCACCGGGTGACGACCTCGTGGTGCTCGACCCGGAGACGAGCGCCGAGTGCCCGCCGGCCGCGTTCGACGGCGGCGGGCGGCTGGTCAACGGGGCCGACGCGATAGGTGAGCTGGTGAACCGCGGGCGCTCACCGTTCGAGGGGTACTGGCGCAACGACGCCGCGTACGCCGAGCGGGTCCGGCGGGACGGCTGGTACTGGACAGGCGATCTCTTCTACCGGGACGCGGCCGGATTCCTGTACTTCGCCGGACGCGGCGACGACAAGATCCGCGTGGACAGCGAGAACCTCGCCCCCGCGATGATCGAGAACATCCTCGCCCGCTGGCCCGACGCGGCGGCCGTCGCCGTGTACGGGGTGCCCGACCCGGTCTCCGGGGACCAGGTGATGGCGACGCTGGCGCTCCGCGCGGGCGCCGCGTTCGATCCGCTGGCCTTCGGCGAGTTCCTGCTGGCACAGGACGACCTCGGCACGAAGATGGCACCCCGGTTCGTACGGGTCGTGGAGCGGATGCCGGTGACGGCGACCAACAAGGTGCGGCGGGGAGAACTGCGCCGCGAGGGGTTCTGGAGCGGGGGCGAGCTCTGGTGGCGGCCCCCGGCCGAGGCGACGTACCGCCGCCTGACACCGACCGAGCACGACGGCCTCATCGGCACATACCGGGACCAGGGCCGGGAGGCACTGCTCCTCCCGCCCCCCTGACGATCTTGGTCCCCGGTACCCCCTCGGACCAGGTACTATTTTCGAGTCAGCACGCGCCGCTAGCTCAGTTGGTTAGAGCAGCTGACTCTTAATCAGCGGGTCCGGGGTTCGAGTCCCTGGCGGCGCACAGACAGCGAAAGGCCCTCCGTGAGAGCGGGGGGCCTTTCGCGTGCGGCCGGCGATCCGCGAGACTCCGCCGACGGCCGGGGGTCCGGGGGTCGTCTCCCGGGAAGACACAGCATCAGCGGGTCCGGGGTTCGAGTCCCTGGCGGCGCACGTGGCGGGATGTGTTCGCGGAAAGCGCGGACCGTCCCGCCACCGTTGTTTTTGCGCGGCTGCGCCGCGCGTCGTGGGGGCTTCGCCACCCACACCCCCGAGCCGGTGCTGGGCCGCGCACTCGGGCGTACCGGGTCAGATCGCCATGGACAGCAGTACCGGGGCCGCGCTCTTGTTCAGGGCCTCTGCCGCGTCGTGGAGGCGGTGGGCGTGTTCGACCGGGAGGGAGAGGGCGAGGCAGCCGACCGCTGAGCCGGCGGTGATCGGGACGGCCGCGCAGACCGTGCCCACCGCGTACTCCTGGAGGTCGAGGACCGGGACCGTCGCGGGCTGGGTGGCCAGCTTGGAGAGCAGCACCCTCTCGTTCGTGATGGTGCGCGAGGTGAGGCGGGCCATCTTGTGGCGGGAGAGGTGATCGCGGCGACCGTCCAGATCCAGCTGGCCGAGCAGGCTCTTGCCGACGGCGCTCGCGTGGGCCGAGACCCGGAAGTCCACCCACTCGTTCACGGCGGGGGTCTCGGGGCCGGACGCGTACTGCGTGATGTGGACCTCGCCGTCGATGTACCGGCTCATGTAGATCGCGGCGCCCACCGTGTCCCGCAGCTCGTCGAGCGTGCGCTGGAGCTTGGCGGTGAGGGCGGCCGCGCCGCCTTCGGTGGAGCCGAGGCTGCTCAGCGTCTCCCCGGTGACGTACGCGCCGTCGGCGGTCTGCTGGACGTACCCCTCACGGCGGAGCATGCGCAGCAGCGCGGTCAGCTGGTCCGCGGGCAGGCCGGTCTCGCGCACCAGCTCGCTGTCGGTGATGCCAGCGCCACAGTGGGCGACGGCATCGAGCACGCGGAGGGCGTGCTGCACCGACTGGTGCGGCTGGTACGACGACGCGTCCTGCTCGTGCTTCAGCGCCACGGCATCCCCCTGCAAGGACCGGTTCCGGACAGCTGGCTCCGTCCACGATAGCCGCCAACGCACCCAATAGGGGCGGCGGTTGGGGAGATTGGTGGCGCATTCCATGCCTCTCAACTGGAACGCGCCACCGTGGCATATGCCAAAGTCATGCACCAAGGAGTGAGCGGCTGGTCACAGCACCGCGCTCAGGAACTCCCGGGTCCGCTCGTGCTCCGGCTCGCTGAAAATCTTCTCCGGGGAGCCGGACTCGATGACGCGGCCCGCGTCGAACATCAGGACCTGGTCCGAGATGTCCCGGGCGAAGCTCATCTCGTGGGTCACGCAGAGCATCGTGATGTCGGTGGTGCGGGCGATGTCCCGCAGGACGTCGAGGACGCCCGCCACCAGCTCCGGGTCGAGCGCCGAGGTCACCTCGTCGAGGAGCAGCACCTGCGGCCGCATCGCGAGCGCCCGCGCGATGGCCACCCGCTGCTGCTGGCCGCCGGAGAGTTGCGTCGGGTACGCGTCGCAGCGGTCGCCGAGGCCCACCAGGTCGAGCAGGTCGCGGGCCCGCTGCTCCGCCTCGTCCTTGGGGAGGCCGAGCACGGTGACCGGCGCCTCCATGATGTTGCGCAGCACCTTCATGTTCGGGAAGAGGTTGAACTGCTGGAAGACCATCCCGATGTTCTTGCGGACCTCGCGGATGTGCTTCTCGCCGGCCGAGACGAGCTTGCCGTTCTTCTCCTCGTGCGTGAGGTACTCGCCGCCCACCTTGATGGTGCCCTCGTCCGGCTTGAGCAGGGTCATCAGCAGCCGCAGGATCGTCGTCTTGCCGGAACCCGAAGGGCCGATCAGCGTGACGTGCTTGCCGGAGGCGACGGAGAAGTCCAGCTCGTCCAGGACGGTGTTCCCGCCGAACCGCTTCACGACCTTGTCGAAGCGGATCAGTTCGGTGCCGTCCACCTTGGGATTGGGCTGGTCTTTGGAGAGGTTCGCATCAGTGGACAAGACGGCGCTCCAGGGATCGGAGAAGAAGGGACGCGAGGTAGGAGATGACGATGAAGGCGACACCGATGACCGTGAGGGCCTCCGTGTACTGGAACGTCTTGGCCGCTTCGAGGCGCGAGCGCTGGAGCAGCTCCAGGACGCCGATGCCCGCGAGCAGCGGGGTGTCCTTCAGCATCGCCACGACGTAGTTGCCGAGCGCCGGAATGACGCGGCGGATCGCCTGCGGCAGGATGACCGCGGTCCAGGTCTTGCGGTACGGCAGGCTCAGCGCGCGGGCGGCCTCCCACTGGCCGACCGGTACGGCCTCGATGCCCGCGCGGTAGACCTGCGCGGTGTACGTCGAGTAGTGCAGGCCGATCGCGACGACGCCGGTGGTCAGCGCGGAGAACTGGATGCCGATCTCGGGCAGCACGAAGTACAGGAAGAACAGCTGCACCAGGAGCGGGGTGTTGCGGATGAACTCCGTGATCAGCCCGACGGGCCAGCGGATGAAGCGGGTGGGCGCCCGGAAGGCGATGGCCCAGAGCAGGCCGACGCTGAACGAGATCAGCGAGCCGTACAGCAGGATCTGGAGCGTGACGACGACGCCGTCCCAGAAGTGCGGCATGAAGTCGCTGACCGCGGACCAGTCCCAGTTCGATGCGGCAGTGGTGATCACAGGGAGGCACCTCCGGTCTCGTTCTGCTGGCGCAGGCTGAGCTTGCGCATGACACCGGCCCCGCGCTCGGGCCGCTGCCCGAGCCCCGCCTTGGTCTTGCGCTCCAGCGCCCGCATGCCGCGGGTCAGCAGGAACGCGATCACGAAGTAGATGACGAGCGTGATCGAGTAGATCTCGGTGCTCTTCGTCGTCGCGAGCCGCACCAGGTACGCGGCGAAGGACACGTCACCGATGCCGAGCAGCGACACCAGGGCGGTGCCCTTCAGCAGCTCGATCAGCAGGTTCGAGAACGGCGGAATCATCTCCGGCACCGCCTGCGGCAGCAGGATCAGCCGCATCCGCTGCCACGGCGTGAAGCTCAGCGCGACCCCCGCCTCGCGCTGCGCGGGCGCCACCGCGTTCAGGGCACCGCGCACGATCTCGGCACCGTACGCGCCGTAGGAAAGGCCGAGAGCCAGTACGGCCGCCCACATCGGGACGAGGGACCAGCCCGCCAGCTGCGGCAGGACGAAGAAGATCCAGAACATCAGGACCAGGGCCGACGTGCCCCGGAAGATCTCGGTGTAGAGGCCGGCCACGAACCGTACGATCCACAGGCGGTGCGTGCGCGCCACGCCGACGCCGAACGCGACCACGGTCGCGAGCGCCGCACTGTAGACCGTCAGCTGGATGGTGATCCAGATGCCCGGCAGTACCCAGTGTTCCCACAGTCCGGCGGTCATCGGCACAGCTCCTCGGCGGTCAGCGTCGTCATCTCCGCCTTGGTGAAGCCGAACGGCTGGAGGATCCGGAACAGTTCGCCGCTCTTCTTCATCTTGTGGATCTCGACGTTGAAGGCGTCCCGCAGCTTCGTGTCGGTGGGGCGGAAGGTGAAACCGCCGCCGTCGACGTGCTTCTTGCCGTCGACCGTCGGCGCGAACGGCTCGGTGTGCTCGGCCCTGCGGCTCTTCTTGGTCACCTCGCGCGTGGTGAGGGCGGTGCCCGCGAAGACGTCGATGCGTCCGGCCTCCACGGCGTTGAGCCCGGCCACCTGATCCTGGAGGATCACGATGTCGGACTCCTTGTACCCGGCGTCCACGGCGTACTGGATCTCGGCGTATCCGGTGCCGGTGCCGAACCTGGCCCCGGACTTCACGACATCGGCGTAGTTGTGCAGGTTCTTCGGGTTGCCCTTGCGGACGATGAAGGAGTCCAGCATCTGGTACTCGGGGTCGGCGAAGATGACCTGCTGACAGCGGTCCTTGTTGATGTACATCCCGGCGGACACGACGTCGAACTGCTGTGTGTTCAGGCCGGGTATGAGTGAGGCGAAGTCCGTGGCCACGGGTTGAACATGGCCGACACCGAGCCGTTTGAAGATGACCTTGGCCAGCTCCACCGCCTCGCCGGTGAACTCGCCGTCGTCGTCGATGTACCCGTACGGCACCTCTCCCGCGATGCCCAGCCGTACGGTGCCCTGCCCCTTGAGCCGGGCGAGCGTGTCACCGTTCGGCACTCTGCTGCAGCCCGCGGCGCCCAGGGCGCCCATCGCACCGAGCGCGCCCGCTCCCGCGAGCAGGGACCGTCTGCGTAGGGGACGTTTTTCCGGAGTCTCTTTCGTACGTATCTCAGTTGGTGGAGCCATGGGCGCGCGGCTACCCGACTCGACGCAATTCATGCCGATCAATTCACGCCCCCGATACGGCAGATGCGGTCTTGACCCATGGGGGTGGATGGGGCAGACCATGGAGGGCATGGCTGACTCAACGGACCGATTCATCGAAGTCTCGCTGGCCAAAAGGGGAGTGGCCTGTACGGCGAAGCTGCTCGACGACCGCGCGCCGCTGACGTGTGCGGCGGTGTGGGACGCGCTGCCGCTCGTCTCCGACGTCTACCACGCCAAATACGCCCGCAACGAGATCTACGCCCTGTTCCCGGCATTCGCGGAACAGGAGCCACCGCTGGAGAATCCGACGGTGACGCCCATTCCGGGCGACCTCTGCTATTTCTCCTTCAACGGGACGCAGTTGGGCTCGCAGTCCTACGGGTACGGCGCGGGCGCCTCGCTGGCCGCGGGCGCGCCCGTCATCGACCTCGCCCTCTTCTACGAGCGCAACAACCTGTTGATGAACGGGGACGTCGGCTGGGTGCCCGGGATCGTGTGGGGGCAGGTGGTGGAGGGCCTGGACGACATGGCGGCCGCGTGCCAGGACCTCTGGCGGGCGGGGGCGGTGGGCGAGACGCTGGGGTTCAAGCGCGTGTGACGCCCTGCGAGGACCAGCCCCCTCCGGCACAGATCAGCCCGCCCGGCGTTTGAGGACCGGGGTCCGGGGCGGAGCCCCGTGGCCTCGGGCCTGTCTTCGAACTCCCCTCTCCCCGGCGGCGCCCGGCACGGACTCCCGCCGCGCCGGGCGCAAAGCCGAGTACGCCCCGTACGAGGCCCCGCACCCGGCCCGCCGAGAGCACGCACCGAACGCCGCCGGGCCGCCCTCCGGGCGACGAGGGGAGTTTGAAGCCAGGCCCTAGGCCCAATGCCGTTGCGTTACGGGCGATCTTGCCCTTCGTCGCCCCAGGCTCATGAACCGCCGTGACACGGTGGACTCCTGCGGTTCTTGAGAATGTCACCGGGATGCGCGCCGCGCCTGCGCTCGGGGGTGCACGCACCAAGATCGCGGCTAAGGCAACGGCATTGGCCCTAGGACACGACAGGCGGCACCGTCCCGGCGACCCCCGCCTCGTGGAGCGTGTGTGCGACCCGCAGCACCAAGCCGTCCTGATGCCGCCCGGCGACCACCTGCAACCCCACCGGCAGGTGCCCGTCGAGGCCGACCGGGACGGTCGCCGCCGGCTGCTGGGTCAGGTTGAACGGGTAGGTGAACGGGGTCCAGCCCGTCCAGCGCCGCAGCCCCGACCCCCGCGGCACCTCCACCCCCGCCTCGAACGCGGTGATCGGCAACGACGGCGTGAGCAGCACGTCGTACGTCGAGTGGAACTGTCCCATCCGGCGGCCGAGTGCCATCCGCGTGTCCACCGCCGCCAGATAGTCGAGCGCGCTGTACCGGGCGCCCTGCTCGCAGATCTCCCGCAGCCCCGGGTCGAGCAACTGCCGCTGCGCGGGCGACAGATGCTGCACCACACGGGCCGCCCCGCTGAACCACAGCACGTGGAACGCCTCGACCGGGTCGGTGAAGTCGGGGTCGACCTCCTCCACGTACGCGCCGAGTTCGGCGAGCCGCGTCACCGCCGCCCGCACCCGCGCCGCGACGCCCGGCCGCACCGCCACCTGGCCGCCGAGCGAGGGCGAGTACGCCACGCGCAGGCCGCGCACCCCGCCGCGCAGACCGTCCCGGAAGCTGTCGGCCGCGGGGCCGAGCCCCGACCAGTCGCGCGGGTCGGGGCCGGAGATCACGTCCATCATGAGCGCCGCGTCGGCCGCGTCGCGCGTCATCGGCCCGACGTGAGCCAGCGTCCCGAACGCGGACGCCGGGTACAGCGGAACCCGCCCGTACGTCGGCTTCAGCGCGAAGATCCCGCAGAACGCGGCCGGGATGCGCACCGAGCCGCCGCCGTCCGTGCCGAGGGAGAGCGGCCCCGCGCCGACCGCGACGGCCGCGGCGCTGCCGCCACTCGAACCGCCGGCCGTGCGCGAGGTGTCGTACGGATTGCGCGTCACCCCCGACAGCGGCGAGTCGGTGACGCCCTTCCAGCCGAACTCGGGCGTGGTGGTCCGGCCGACGAAGACGGCGCCGTGCTCGCGCAGCCGCGCGACCGAGGGCGCGTCCTCGTCCCAAGTCCCCTCCGGGCGAACGGTTTTCGAGCCGCGCAGAGTCGGCCCGCCGCGCTGCAGCAGGATGTCCTTGACCGTCACCGGCACGCCGTCGACCAGCCCCTGCGGCTCACCGCGCCGCCATCGCCCGGCACTCGCCTCCGCCTCGGCGAGGGCGCCCGCCGCGTCGATCCGCACGAAGGCGTTCAGTCCGGGCTCGGTCTCCTCGATCCGGGTGAGGACCGCCCGGGTGGCGTCCACGGGGCTGAACTCGCCCTTGCGGTAGCCGTCGAGAAGCTCTTGCGCGGTCAGTCCGGTGAGCTCGGTGGTCATCCACCCCTCCACACCATGGCGCGACACCATGGATCAGCGAACAGGATCAGCGAACAGGATCAGCGAACGGGATCAGTTCCCGGGGACATACCCACGTTTCTTGTCGACTACATTCGTCAGCGGCCGGCCCGCCTCCCAGCGCCCGTACAACTCCAGGAACTGGAGCCCCAGTTCATCGCGCCAGCCGACCGTGTCCCCGCTCATGTGCGGCGAGACGAGCAGCCCGGGAGCCGTCCACAGCGGGCTGTCCCGATCCAGCGGCTCGTGCTCGAAGACATCGAGGGCCGCGCCCGCGATCCACCGCTTGTGCAGGGCGTCCACCAGGTCGGACTCCACGACCAACTGCCCGCGTCCTACGTTGATGAAGCGGGCGGAGGGCTGCATCACGCCGAACCGGCGCGCGTCGAACATGGAGCGGGTGTCCTCGGTCAGCGGCGCCGCGCTCACCACCCAGTCGGCGCGGGCGAGGAGCCGGTCGAGGTCGGCGGGGCCGTGGATGCCGTCCCGTGCCCGGCGCCCGACCAGCGCCGGGATGATGCCAAGTGCCCTGAGCTGCGCGGCGATCGCGTGCCCGATGGGCCCGGAGCCGATGACACAGGCCCGCGTCCCGGCGATGCGCTGCGATTCGCGGTGCCGCCACTCGCGGGACGCCTGCAGGGTGAGCGTGCGCGGCAGGTCCTTGCCCATGGCGAGGACGAGTGCGGCGACGTACTCGGCGATGGGCTGGTCGAAGATGCCGCGGGCGTTGGTCAGCACGGCGTCGGAGTCGACGAGTCCGGGGAACATCAGCCGGTCCACGCCCGCGCTCGCGGTGTGCACCCAGCGCGGCCGCGGACCTTCGCCGGGCCAGGCGTCCCGTACCGCGTCGGACAGGAAGTTCCACACCAACAGGACGTCGGCCTGGGGGAGTCGGGCGCGCAGCCCGGCCGCGTCCGAGGCGTGCAGCAGGCGGGCCCGGCCGGTGAGACTGCCGAGCCGGGGCGGCGGCGCCGGGGGCGCGGCGTCCAGGACGAGGACGGTGGGCCGGTGGCTGTCCGGGCCGCCGCCGTCGGAGCCCGAGCCGTCGGGACCGGACACGGCAGGGAAATCGTTTCGCAACGAAGCTCCGCTTTCCTTGAGCAACGAGTCGGGAACGCCGGCAACTTCGCGATCATGGCGTGTGGACCGTCTCGCGGCATCCATCTGACATGGGCGGATTGACCACGCTGGCACCTGAACCTACCTTCGTCAACAGGGGCACTGCGTCAGCTCGTTCCCCTCCTCTTCGCTGTCCCGACGTCCCGGCGGCGGACCGCCGGCTCAAGCACCGCATCGGCATCATCACGTCAGCTGAACTTGGGGCATGCTCTATGGACGTCTCTTTCCTGGGGGGACCGCAGCCGCAGCGCGGCCTCGGCGTCGTCGCACCGTTCGACTTCGCCCTCGATCGTGAACTGTGGCGCTGGGTGCCTGACGAAATCTCCCTCCACCTCACCCGAACCCCGTTCGTCCCGGTCGAGGTCAGCCTCGATCTGGCGCGTCTGGTCAGCGAGCACGAGACGCTCGGTGAGGCGGTACGGGCGCTCGGCGCGGCCGAGCCGGAAGTCCTCGCGTACGCGTGCACGTCGGGCAGTTTCGTCGGCGGCATCGCGGGCGAGCGCGCCATGTGCGAGGCGATGCGCCGCTCGGGCGCGCTGCCCTCCCTCACCACGTCGGGCGCGCTCCTGGAAGCGCTCACCGAACTCGGGGCCCGCCGGATCGCGCTCGTCACGCCGTACACCCAGTCCGTCACCGAGTCGTTGGAGGAGTACCTGGCGGAGGCCGGCATCGCGGTCACCGGGCGCGCCTACCTCGGCCTGACCCGGCACATCTGGAAGGTCCCGTACCGGGATGTGGCGGAGATGGCGCGGGCGGCGGTGGGCGGGACGGCCGACGCGCTCTTCATCAGCTGCACGAACCTGCCCACGTACGACGTCATCCCGCAGCTGGAGGCCGAGCTGCGGATCCCGGTGATTTCGGCGAACCAGGTCACGATGTGGGCAGCCCTGCGACGACTGGGTACGCGAGCGGTGGGGCCCTATCAGGCGCTGCTCGACCCGGCGGCGCGACGGCAGTGGCCCCTGCCGGACGAAGGGCTCCGGCCCGGACAAGGCCTCCCGGAACTTCCGGAGGGCCAGGAAGGGTGGGCATAGGACATGACAGCGCTCGGATTTCTCTACCCAGGACACTCCGCCGAGGACGACTTCCCGCGGATCGAGATGCTGATCGACAGTGACATCCGGCTGCCCGTCGTCCATACGGACATCGGCGAGGACGCGCACCGTGTCGACGCGCTCCTCGAGATGGGCGCGGCCGAACGGCTGTCCGCGGGTGTCGAGGAGCTGAGGCTCGCCGGCGCGGAGGCGGTGGTGTGGGCGTGCACGTCCGCCAGCTTCGTCTTCGGCTGGGACGGCGCGCACGAGCAGGTCAGGGCACTGGCCCTGGCCGCGGGCCTGCCGGCCTCCAGCACCTCGTTCGCCTTCGCGCACGCGGTGGGCGAGCTGGGGGTGCGCCGCGTCGCGGTCGCGGCGACGTACCCGGAGGACGTCGCCGACCATTTCGCGACGTTCCTGAAGGCGTCCGGCGCCGAGGTGCTCTCGGTGCGGGGCAGCGGGATCATCACGGCCGCGGAGGTCGGCACGTGGGGGTGGGAGGAGGTCCTGGCGATGGCCCGGGCCGGCGACCACCCGGACGCGGAGGCGGTGCTCCTGCCCGACACGGCCCTGCATACGGCGGCCTACGTCCGTGACCTGGAGCGGGAGCTGGGCAAGCCGGTCCTCACGGCCAACCAGGTCACGGTCTGGGAGGCGCTGCGGCTGGTGGACCGGCGGGTGAACGTCCCGGCACTGGGCGCCCTCTTCACGAAGGAGCCGGTGATCCAGGTGTGACCCCGGTGCGGGGAGGTCGGGGCGGTGCGTTCCCGGGGTTCCGGAACCCCGGGAATAAAGCGGAGCGAGCCTCCGTTAAGCCGGGGTTACCCAGTCTTGATTCACCAGGAGGACCCCGTGCCGGCCAACCACGACGAGATCCGCGGCGCAGCCCACGGCACCGCCCCGACCCCCCTCTCCGTCCTGGACCTGGTCACCGTGGGCGCAGGGAATACGGCCACGCAGGCCCTGCGCACCAGTGTCGACATCGCCCGCCTCGCCGAACGCCGCGGTTTCCACCGCTACTGGGTCGCCGAGCACCACTCCATGCCCGGAGTGGCCTCGTCGTCCCCGGCCGTGATCCTGGCGCACCTCGCCGCCCACACCGACCGCGTCCGGCTCGGCTCCGGCGGCGTCATGCTGCCCAACCACGCCCCGCTGGTCATCGCCGAGCAGTTCGGCACCCTGGAGGCGATGGCCCCGGGCCGCATCGACCTCGGCCTCGGCCGCGCCCCCGGCACCGACGGCGCGACGGCGGCCGCACTGCGCCGCACGGACCGCCTCAACGAAGGCGCCGACGACTTCCCGCAGCAGCTCGCCGAGCTGACCCGCTTCCTCGACGACGACTTCCCGGACGGCCACCGGTACTCCCGCATCCACGCGGTCCCGGGCCCGGTCCAGGCCACGTCCCCGGGCGGCGTCCAGGACCCGCACCGCCCGCCGGTCTGGCTGCTCGGCTCGTCCGGCTTCAGCGCCCGCCTTGCCGGTGTCCTCGGCCTCCCGTTCGCCTTCGCGCACCACTTCTCCGCGCAGAACACCATCCCGGCGCTCGACCTGTACCGCGAGTCGTTCCAGCCCTCCGAGGTCCTGGACGAGCCGTACGCCCTCATCGGCGTCTCGGCGCTCGCCACGGACGACGACGGCACCGAGGCCCGCCGCCAGGTGCTCGCCGCCGCGCTCAACATGGTCCGCCTGCGCACCGGCCGCCCCGGCCTGGTCCCGACGCCCGAGGAGGCGGAGGCGCACCACTTCAACGAGATGGAGCAGGACTTCATCGACTCCTGGAACTCCAACGTCGTCCACGGCGCCGTCGACGAGGTCCGCTCCGGCCTCGACGACCTCCAAAAGCGCACCGGCGCCGACGAGTTGATGCTCACCGCCAACGCCCACAGCGGCGAGGTGCGGCTGCGCTCGTACGAACTCATCGCGGATGCCTACGGGTTGCCGCAGGCCTGACGACCGGCGCCGCCCCCTGATGGATATCGGGGGCGGCGCTTTCGTTCCCGTACCAGCGCTCACCCGCTCGTAGAACCGGCTCACCTGCGGCGCGGGAACGCCGCCGTCACCGGCAGGGCGGCCGCCGTGACCAGGCCGGCCGTCAGGAACGCATGATGCAGGCCGTCGAGCACCGCGCCGCCCGCGGACGCCGCGACAGCCGCGAGCACCGCCGTCCCGATCGCCCCCACATGCAGCGGCATCCGCGCCGGCGAACCGCCCACGCCCTGCTCTCCGGCCGGCACCGGCCGCCGGCGCGACTACCGCCTCGCCCTCGAAGAGCGGGCGGGCCACCCCGTCACCCTCGGCGCCACGGCCCACAACCCCGACGAATGGCTCACCGCCATCGCCCACGGCCACGCATCTCCCTCACCCCCGAAGCCACGGCCCGCTCCTGCCAACGCCCCGGCGTGGTCTACCGCCCGGTGCGCGGGGTCAGTGCCGGCGACGTGGCGGTGGCATGGCCCCGACCCCCTCAAGTCCCGCAGGTGGTACGGGACTTCATCGAGTCATGCACCAGTCAGCCAGCCGGGCAGGCTCGGCCCGATCGAGGGCATCCGGCGGCCCGTCCGGCTGATGAGGACGAGCCCGCGGGGCGATGCGGCGGACGCGGTCCGCCGCCCCACGGACTACCGGCACCGATCCGCCAACAGCACAGAGATCCGCTCCGCGGCGACGGGCCGCGAGTACAACCACCCCTGCCCCGTGTCGCACCCGATCCGGCGAAGCCGCTCCGCCTGCTCGACCGTCTCCACACACTCCGCCGTCACCGTGAGCCCGAGCCGATGGGCCAACTGCACCATCGCCTCCACGATCACGGCATCGGCCGGATCCTCGGGCGCCCCGGCCCCGTCCCCGTCCGGGAATCCGCGCACGAACGCCCCGTCCAGCTTCAGCACCGACACCGGAAGCCGGCTCAGGTACGCGAGGTTCGAGTACCCGGTGCCGAAATCGTCGATGGCGATGCGCACACCCATGTCGCTGAGATCCTGCAGCGCCTGCAGGGGCCGCCCGGTGGACCCCATCACGGCGGACTCGGTGAGCTCCAACTGAAGTAGTTCAGGGGCGAGTTGTGTCTCGTCCAGGATGCGTGCGACATCGGCCACCAGATCCGAGTCCCACACCTGACGCACCGCCACATTGACGCTGACGAAGACCGGCGGCACGCCCGGATGCGCGAGCTGCCACTCCCGTGCCTGCCGGCAGGCGGTCTCCAGGACCCACCGCCCCAGCTGCACGATGGAGCCGTCCTCCTCGGCCAGCCCGATGAACCGATTCGGCGTGAGCAGGCCGTACTGGGGGTGCTGCCAGCGCACCAGCGCCTCGACCCCGCGCAGCCCACCGTCCTCCAGGCGCACCAACGGCTGGTACTCCAGCACGAACTCGCCCCGCCCGACGGCCGGCCGCAACCCGGCCGACAGGACCTGACGGGTCATCCGACGCGCGTTGCGCTCCGGGTCGAACAGGGTCCAGCGTGCCTTGCCGTCCGCCTTCGCCCAGTACAGGGTGGTGTCCGCGGCCTGCATCAGGCCCGTGGTGCTGGTCCCCGCGACCTGCCGCTCGACGACCCCGATCGAGGCCGAGACGACCAGCCGCTGCCCCGACAGGTCGAACGGCTCCCGCAGCGCGCCGAGCACCGCCTCGGCCAGGTCCGACAGTTGTTCCGTGCCGGTCGAGTCCTCCACGAGCAGCGCGAACTCGTCGCCGCCGAGCCGGGCCACCAGCGGGGTGCCGGTGGCGGGCCGGGCGAGGTTCGCGCACCGCCGGAGCCGCTCGGCGACGGCGGCCAGCAGCCGGTCGCCGACATGGTGGCCGAGGGTGTCGTTGACCGCCTTGAACCCGTCGAGGTCGAGGTAGCACAGGCCTACGCGGCCGGTCGCGCCCGTGCCTTCGTACGTACCGGCCTCCAGCGCGGCGGCCAGGCGCTCGAAGAACAGGGCGCGGTTGGGCAGCCGGGTCACCGGGTCGTGCATCCGCAGGTGGCGCAACTGGGCCTGGAGGTCGCGGTGCGCGTCGATGTCGCTGAGCGAGAACAGCACGACGTCGGCGCCGGGCACCGGGGACACCGTGATCCGCACCCAGACCGCGTGGCCCGCGGCGTGCTTGAGGCGGCGGGTGCGGCCGAGCCGGGCCTGCCGGCCGCGCAGCACCTCGCGGTAGGCGTCCCAGGTGCGCGGGTCGGAGGCCAGGTCGAGCAGTTCGGCGGCGACGAGGCCGATGAGCGGCTCCGGGTTCTCGCCGCGCAGCAGGGCGAGCGCGGCGGCGTTGGCACCGACGATCAGGCCGTTGCGGTCCGCAAGCAGCATGGGCTGGGGCGCGGCGAGGAACGCGGCCCCGTGGACCGCCCGAGCGGGGTGTTCGTACGCGTGATCACTCTGCGTGAGGAATTCGGGGCGCGGGCCGGGTGGGGACACCTCCGCCGCGGTCGTGGGCCCTTCGGGCTGTGCGCTCACCGCTCGCTCCCCGTAGTGCGTGGTCTGATCGCGTGGTCCGGTCGCACGGCCTGCTGCGGCTGAGTCCCGGCAGGAAAGTGTGCCGATCATAGAGGCCGGTCGGACGGCCTATCCAGCCTTGTCCACGGTCGGGATGGTTCCGGGCGGACGTAATTCGCCTCGCCAGATCGTTTCTGCTCGTCCCCGTACGGGGTTCTGCCGCACCTCGATCATCTGTGACGGCCTGTGACCGCTCGGGGTGTCGCCCCTCACTCGTCCGGGCCAGATAAACAGGGCGAAACCCAACAAATACCCACACTCTGGGTGGGGTGCCCCACATTCCCGTACCGGAGGTCGACTTGCCGCGTCCGCAGCCACTCGGGGGAGTGGACAAGACCCGACTGCGTGCCGCCGCGGCAGCGCTCACCGCTCTCACCGCCCTGGCCGCCACCGGACTGGTCGCGGGCCCCGCGGCCGCCGCCCCCTACGCGGGCCCGTGCGCCCTGGAACGCAGCTCGGCCCACCACTCCGAAGGCCTCGACACCTGGAACGGGGCCTATCCGCGTCCCCTGAAGACCCTGAACGCGGTACTCGTCTTCCTCTCCTTCCCGGACTCCGCGCCGCGGACCACGCCCGAGGAGCTGACGGCCGACTACTTCCCGGCCACCAGCCGCTTCTTCGACCGGGCCTCGTACGGCAAGTTCTCGCTGGTCCCGCATCCGCAGCGGCAGTGGCTCGAAATGCCGCGGGACTCGACGTCGTACGACATACGGCGGGACTGGAACGCGGCGGACCGCAGCGCGTATCTGCGTGACGCGCTGAAGGTGGCGGATCCGCACACGGACTTCGGCAAGTACGACGTCGTCTACCTCGTCGCCGATCCGGACGCGCCGGGCGTCGACTCGGACGCCACGAAGGTCGTGAACTTCGACAGGCCGATGCGGGCGGACGGCACCGACATCCGGCGCGTCGTCACCGTCTTCGAGCAGCACCCGCCGGACCGCAACGTCCTCGCGCACGAGACCGGCCACGTCTTCGACCTGCCCGATCTCTATCACCGGCCGTCCGACGGCAAGGGCGACTGGGACACCTACGTCGGCGACTGGGATGTCATGGGCAGTCAGTTCGGGCTCGCGCCGGACTTCTTCGGCTGGCACAAGTGGAAGCTCGGCTGGCTCGACCCCCGGCAGGTGGCGTGCGTGACGCGCACCGGGACGACCCGGCTGACGCTGGAGCCGCTGAGCACGGCGCCGAGCGCGGCCGGCGCCCCGTTCGGCACCGGCGACGGCACCAAACTCGCGGTCCTGCGGACCGGGCCCTCCAGCGTCGTCGCCCTGGAGGCCCGCGGCACCGGCGGCAACGACAGCACCACCTGCAACCAGGGAGTCCTCGTCTACCGCGTACGCAGCGACGCCTCCTCCGGCGCGGGCCCCGTCCAGGTCCTCGACGCCCACCCCGGCACCGAGGCCTGCTACGGCGACTCGGTGTACCCGCCCCTCGCGGACGCCCCGATCGGAGCGGGGGAGAGCTTCACGGTGCCGGGCGAAAGACTCCGAATCGAGGCCGAGGACCGCACGGCCTCGGGCGCATGGACGGTGAAGGTGACGGTGGGCTGAGCACCCGGCGTTTCGGAGGGAACACCCTCCGGGCCCCCAGCCCGGGTGTGAGTAGTTGAGGTACGGAAAGTGCCGCTGAGATTGATCTTGCTCGGGTCTGCCTCCCGCGCGGGCGCTTCGAGCCGGCGGGGCAGGGTGTCGGCGCGGAGCTCGCGCAGGTCCGGGATGTGGTTGTAGAGCGTGCCCGGGGAGACCCCGAGGAACTTGGCGATTGAGGTGATCGAGCGGGGCTCGCGAATGAACTCGGCGAGCGCGGCGAAGACGTGGAGGACGAGTCGGCCACCGGGGGTGGTGGTGTCCAGTTTCTCGTGCAGCGAGGTGAAGCCGATTCCGTGCTCGCGTAGCTCGGCGACCATGTTGATGAGGTCCTGGAGGCTGCGGCCGTAGCGGTCGAGCGAGGGGACGACGAGCGTGTCGCCCGCGTCGAGGAACGCGTGGCACGCCTCCAGCTCGGGCCGGAGCGCGTCCTTGCCGGACTTCTTGTCCGCGAAGATCTTCCGGCACCCGGCGGCGGTGCACGTCCGCGCCGTCCGCTGGCTCCTGAGTGGTCGTCATGGCCACGGAACATGTCAGAGAACGGCGATACGGAGTTCTTGAACGACCCAGGTTTCCGAAGAAGGTTTTTTGAAAGGTCAATCCCGTCCTCAGGCAGTGGTCAGCGCGGCGGCGCCATGGCCACCTGAAGATCACATATCGAGGGGCCGGGGTGCTTCTTCCTGGCTCAAGCCATGTGACGCGACAGAGGGCGCGGCACTCACGTCGCCGATACAGGGCCCAGTCGGCGAACAGTCGGGTGGCATTGATCAGCTCAGCGATGCAGTTGCCGCGCGCAGGTCCTCCAGGGCCGCCAGTGCATGAGGCGCGAGCCCTTCTGTGTCATCGCGATCGCTTTCGGACCACTGGGCGTAGCCCCGCTTGAACGCGAGGACTCCCAGCTCGCCCGCGAGGTGCGCAGTCGACTCGGGGACACCTCGGTCGATGAGCGCGGCTGTCATGGCGGCCGCGAGACCGACGCTCTTGAGGGCGTCACGCTCCTGAAGTTCGGTGCTGGCTGCCACGGCTGCTTTGAGGCGGGGGCCGAGTTCGCGGTTGGTCGGCCCCATGGCGCTCGATGCGCGCTCGAGACCGGCTGCCACCGCCTGGAGCGGGCTGGCGCTCGCAGGCGCCTCGGTGATGCCGTCGGCGAGCAGCCTGCTGAGCGTCTCCTGGCCGGCGACCAGTAGCTCTCGCTTGTCGGAGAAGTGCCGGAAGAAGGTGCTCTTGGTGACGCCGGCGCGCTCGGCGATCTGCGTCACCGTGGTTGCGTCGTACCCCTGCTCGGTGAACAGGTCGACGGCCGCAACGACGAGTCGCTGGGCCGCCCCTGGTTGCCATCTAGCCATGAGACCAGAATAGGTGATGGGACACCTGTCCCGTCACCGTGTAAGGTCAGTGATGGGACAATGGTCCCATCACTTTCAGGGAGAGCTCATGCACGTCTTCATCACCGGCGGTACCGGCACCATCGGCTCCGCGGTCGTCGCCGAACTGCTCAACAACGGCCACACCGTTCTCGCACTGGCTCGCTCGGACGGCTCCGCGCAGACCCTTGGGAGCGCCGGTGCCAAGGTGCTGCGAGGAGACATGGCGGACCTCGACGTCCTGCGGTCCGGCGCCGCGCAGTCCGACGGCGTGATCAGTCTGGCGTTCGGGCGCGACTACAGCAGTCCGGACGCTCTCGCGCAGGCCATCACCGAGGAGAGCGCCGCTCTCGCCGCGCTGGGTCAGGAACTCGTCGGAAGCGACCGCCCGATCGTCACGGTCTCCGGGACGCCCTGGGTGCCGGAGCGCGCCTCCACCGAGGCCGATCCACTGCCGATCGACGGACCGGTGGGCGGTCGGGGCCGTTCGGTCAATGCGCTGCTGGATCTGGCCTCGCGCGGTGTGCGCAGCACGGCTGTCCGCATGCCGCGCACGGTCCACAATGAGGGCAAGGGCGGATTCGCCGGCCTGCTGACCGATCAAGCGCGCCGCACCGGAGTGGCCGGCTACCCGGGTGACGGCACCCAGCGCTGGCCGGCCGTGCACGCGCTCGACGCAGCGGTCCTGTTCCGTCTGGCTCTCGAATCGGCACCGGCCGGGACAGCCTGGCACGCCGTGGCCGACGAGGGCGACGCGGTGCGGGACATCGCTACGGTCGTCGGCCGACGGCTGGGCCTGCCGGTCGAGGCGGTGTCGGAGGAGACCTTCGGCCCGTTCGGCCCGATCTTCGCCATGGACCAGCCTGCATCCAGCACCCACACCCGCGACGCTCTCGGGTGGCAGCCGACGCACCCCGGCCTCCTCGAGGACCTGGAGAACATTCAGCCCTGACGGGTTTCGACAGAACACAGACTGAGCAACACCGGCCGTCAGCCCTCGTCCCCGCCTCGGCGTCGGGGTGCTGCATCTCCCGGGGGATGACCCCCGCACCCCCAGTCGGTGGCGGGGTCGTGCGGATTGCCGGTCTGACGCGAACGCGAAAGGCCCCCCGCTCTCGCGGAGGGCCTTTCACCGTCTGTGCGCCGCCAGGGACTCGAACCCCGGACCCGCTGATTAAGAGTCAGCTGCTCTAACCAACTGAGCTAGCGGCGCCTGCTGACGTCGTAGACTTTAGCATCCTGATCGGCGGCAGGAAAAATCGATATGCGCACCGACGCGTCGACGGCGGCGCGGGCCGCCCGGACGCAGGCCCAGAGCACTACCTCGGGGCCCGGGAGCCAGGGGCGGCGGGTGTCGGGGGCGACCACCCAGCGGGACTCCAGGTGCTGGTCGGAGGGCGTGGCGCGGGTCGTGGGGGCGGGCACGGTGACCGCGTCTCCGGTGCCGTGGCAGAGCAGGGGCGGCACCGCGGGGCCCCACTCCTCCCACTGGAGGAGCGAGGGCAGCCGCTGCGCGGTACCCGGCGCGGTGAACAGCAGCATGCGACCGCGGTGGGCGGCGACCGGGCCCGTGCCGGGGCCCTCGTCCCAGAGCCGGTCTAACATCCGCCGGCCGAAGATCGCCGGTACGTTCACCACGTCGAAGACGGATCCGCAGGGCAGCACCACGGGTGCGGCGGGGCGGGATGCCCAGTGGGCGAGGGCCGAGCGGGGATACGTTCCTGCGGAGGCGAGCCAGGCAGCGCCGTCAGGGGTGACATCGGAGACGTCGAAGCGGTCGTGGGGGATGCCGGGGGCCGGGGCAAGGTTGTTCATACCTCCAACGTCTACAGGGCGTGAGGATTCAGCTCCTATGGGTTGCGGGAAACCGGGACAGGAGGGGGCCGGGAGGAGTATCTTGCCCCTCTGGCATATGCCATTTGATCTTTACGGGGCCTGATCGGTGGCGCCGCGCAGCAGCTCACGGCCGAACTCGACCATCTTCTTCGCATAGTCCTCGGTCCACTCCGCGCGCTCCGCGATGTCGGCCGTGGTCAGCCGGTCGAAGCGGCGCGGGTCGGCGAGCTGGGCCGCGGCCATCGCCTGGAACTCGACGGACCGGTCGGTCGCCGCGCGGAACGCGAGCGTCAGCTCCGTGGCGCGGGCGAGCAGCTCGCGGGGGTCCGCGATGGACTCCAGGTCGAAGAAGTGCTCCGGGTCGGCGGCGGCCTCCGCGGGCTCGAAGATCAGCGGGGCGGGACGCAGCCGCGGCTGCGGGGTACGGGGCCGGTCGGGCTCCGCCATGGTGGTTCCTCCTTGTGCCGGTTCAGGCCCGCTCGGTGCCCGGGCCGCCTTCCATTGTCCGACGGCGCGCAAGTGGGCCTCGGTCGCCTACGAATGCGCCCCCTGCGGCAACGCTCCCTCCGCCAACGCCTGCTCCGTCAAAGCCTCCCGCGGCGACGCTTCTACGGCGTCCAGCCGACCCGGTGCTCCGAGAGCCGGGCCAGCACGGAGTGATTGGCCTCCCAGCCGTCGGGGAACTTCACGTCCACCCCCAGCTGCACCGGCTCCGTCGACGGATGCTCGTCGAGGAGATCGGCGACGCCGGCCCGGCACACCACGACGCACGCGTGCCGGTGCCGGGACGCGAGTACGCACAGGCGGCCCGTCTCCAAGTGGAACGCGGTCGCGTCCGGGCGGCCCGACAACGGGTGCAGCACCACGGTCACGTCGAACTCCCGGCCCTGCAGCCGGTTCGCCGTGTCCACGGTGACGTCCCGCACGCCCAGCTCGGCCAGCGCGGAGCGGACGGCCGCCGCCTGATCGCGGTGCGCGGTGCCGACACAGATCCGGTCGGCGGTCAGCGGGGCCTCCCGCGGACCCCGCTCGGAACGGGTGACGCCCTCCCGGTCGAGCAGCCGCCGCACGACGAGCGCCACGGCCCGCACCGCCTCCGGGTCCGTCCGGGGCGTGTGCGCGGCGGGCAGTTCGAGCAGCCCCCAGCCGGCCTCGGCGGCCTCGTCGATGACCCGGTCGGGGCCCGAACCGTCCGACGCCACAAGGAACTTCAGCTCACGGTCGCCCTCGTCGGTGCCGCTGCGGAACGGCGTGAACGGGTAGAACGCCCCCGACACCAGCGGCGCGGCCGACGCCGGCAGCCGCCACGACACCGGCAGCCGGTGCTGCGGCAGCTCGGGGTTGTGGGCGAGCAGCGTCGACACGGCCGAGGCCGACGGATCGTACGAAAGCCCCGCCCACTGCTCCGAGCCGACGATCGCGAACGGGTCCAGCTGCCCCGGGTCGCCCACGAACAGCGCCCGTTCGAACAGCCCCGCCACGGCGAGCAGCGCGTCGGACCGCATCTGGTACGCCTCGTCCACGATGGCGTGCCGCCACGGGCCCCCGGCGTCGGAGACCTTCACGTGCGCCCACTTCGCGGCGGTCGACAGGACGACCGGCAGCGGGGCGAGGTCGCCGGCCTTCGTCGACGTGCGGACGTTCGGCAGATCGTCGAGCGCCTTGTCGTACGCGTCCGGGTCGCTGCTGTGCAGCCGGCCGACGGGCAGCTCGGGGTTCTTCTCGTGGAGTCGTAGGACGAGATCGTCCACCTGCGCGTTCGTCTGCGCGACGACCATCAACGGCCGCCCCGCCTCGGCGAGTTCGAGCGCGGCCCGCACGACCAGCGTCGACTTGCCCGCGCCCGGCGGGGAGTCCACGACGACGCCCCGGGCGTCACCGTGGAGCGTGTCGCGCAGGATGGCCTCCGTCGCGAGGCCCGCGGCGGCGGACGGGCTGAGCGCGGCGGGACCGAGGCCGGACGGGTCGAGAGAGGTCACGGTCACAGGAGGTCCTCCGAGGTCACGGCATCCGGCGTCGACGCGTCCGTGCCCGGCGGGCCGCCGTGCGTCCACGGCGTCTCCTCCGGATCCGGCAGCTTGGGACCGCCGCGCTGCTCGTGTTCGAACAGCGTCCAGCACAACCGGTCCCCCTTCCGCGGCACGGAACCCTCCTCCGGCTCCTTGCCGCGCCCCATCTTGTCCAGCAGCCGCAGCACCACCGCGTCCTGGGCCTCGCTCTCGTAGGCCACGAACTCGGCCGTCTGCGGCTTGCCTTCGAGGGAACGGAACACCTTCACCCGCTCCCCGAGATGCGGCCGGTCGTCCGTGCGGACCGTGACCAGCGGCCGCGGGCGCTTCTTGTCGTTGTACGCCGCCACGACCTCGGTCACCTCACCCGCGAAGGCCTCCCCGGCGAGCCGTCGGCCCGCCATCACCAGCGGGTCGTCGAGCGCCTCCTGCGCGTCCAGGCGGGCCTGCTCCCGCTCGCGGGTGGCCAGCTTGTTCGCCGCGGTCACCGCGTCGTCGCGGCGCGGCTGCGGCGGCTCGCCCGCGGCCACCCGGTCGCGGTGCCCGGTGAAGGACCAGCGGTCCCGCGTCCAGCGCTCCGCCGCGCGCGGCCCCTCGGGCAGCGTGCACAGCAGGTCCAGGCCGCGCCACACCGCGTCCCAGGTGGGCCGGGTCCGCGACTCGACCAGGATGTGGATCTCCCGCTCGGCGGCGGTGAGTTCGGCGAGACGGCCGTCGGCCTCGACCGCGTCCTCGGTCGCCGCCAGCCGCGTACGGGCCCGGTCGTAGCGCTCGATCGCCGGTGCGAGCAGCTTGTTGTCGAAGGCGGGGTCGGTGGCCGGACCGGCGGGCGGGCAGAGCAACTGGCCGTCCGGGCCCCGGTCCAGCTCGGCGCGGAGCGCGGCCTCCGCGCCCGACGTGCCCTGGGGCGCCGCGATCCAGGCGAGCAGCGCGCCCAGGTGCTGGTCCTCCAGGCTCGACTGGCCCGTCGCCCAGTGCCGGGAGAGCAGATCGGTCATCGCGAGCAGCAGCGAGGAGCCGGGGACGCGGGCCCGCTCCCCGAAGTGCGTCAGCCAGCGGCCGAGCAGTGGAACGTGCGGCGGCGCCGGATACGGCGTCTCCGGGTCCTGTTCCGCGGTGCGGCGGAACCGCATCGACCGGCCGAGGAGCCGCACGAGGTCGATACCCGCGCGGCTCGGCACGATCAACTGCGGGGCGTCCGCGCACAGTTCGACCTCGACCTTGACCTTCTTGCCGGTCTCCGGGTCGGTCTCGCTGCGCTCGGCGGCCTCGACATCACCGGCGTACCCGTCGATGTACGGCAGGACCGTCTCGGCGAGTTGCGTCAGGAACGCGAAGCGCAGATCGCGGTCGCGCGGCTGCGCCACGACCAGCAGCCGCGGGGAGGTCCGCTCGGTGCCGACCAGAGCGCCGAGCGGGGCGCCGGTCTCGCCCGCGGTCGTCAACGGCACGACGACCAGGGGCCGCTGGGAGAGGTGCCGGTGCCCGACCGTGGCGATGGGCTGCGCGCGGCCGGTGCTGGTGGCTTCGAGCCGCGCCAGGTGGTTGATCAGGCTCACGTGGCGGGCTCCTCGGCGAGCAGGGAGACGGTCGTGTCGGGGGCCGGCACCTGGGGCGCCGTGAGGTTCAGCACCGCGCGCCCCCGAGTGCCTCGGCCCGCAGCGCGGCGGCGCGACGCAGCGCCGCCACCGTCGGGTCCGCCGGGTCGCCCGCCTCGCCGTGGGCCGCGGCGAGTACGGCGTCCACCGTGGTCAGGCCGCCGAGCTCGGCGCGCAGCGACCGGCCGAGGCTCGTCACCGCGCCCGCCTCCCGCGACCGCTCCCGGCAGTGGAACGCCAGCTCGCACGCGGCCAGGCACTCCGGCGCGTACGTGGCGGGCACCGCTTCGACCGCCGCGGTCAGCTCGGCGGGCGGCAGGTCCGGGTCGAGGACGGTGCCGGGCGGCAGCTGTGCCGCGATGTCCTCGATCCGGGTGAGGCGGCGCAACTGGCGCCGCGTCACCGACAACTGCTTGCGCACGTCCACGGCGGACGCGGCCGGCAGGTTCGAGAAGTCCTTCGGGCAGACCAGGACGACCCGGTCACGGACCTGGACCGGGATGTCCGGCAGCCGGGCCGCGACCTGTTCCAGCGCCAGCACGTACACCGCGGCCTGCCGCGCGGCCGCGCCCACCTTCGCCGCGTCCGCCGCGCCGTCGATCATCGGGAACGACTTGATCTCGACGACCGTCCAGCTCCCGTCCGGGTGCACCACCACCGCGTCGGGCTCCAGGAACGCCGGGCTGCCCGCCACGTCCAGGGCGAGCATCGGATGGTCGAGGAACGTCCAGGTGCCGGGGGAGTCCACCGCCTCCCGCAGCGCGAGGGCCGTGCGCGCGGTACGGCCCTCGGGCCCCACCGCCGACAGATCAGGAGCGCGTACGAGCTCGGGAGCCGGTTCCGGGGCGTCGCCGTCCACGCGCGCGTGCACCAGGTGCAGCAGCTGGGAACCGCCGTCCGCCTTCACCCGCGCCTCGAACACATTGCCGCGCGCCAGGGCGAACTGGGACTGGCCGAACGCCGCGGGCGAGCCGAGCGCGTCCGCGAGACGGGCCTTGTCCACCCCCGCGCCGTCCAGCAGCGCGCGTCTGCTGCACCCCGGGTTCGCCGCGAGGGCGGCCAGGGCGCGGGCGTCCAGCGGGCGCGGCGGATGGTCGGGGCCGCGCAGCTCAGCGAGCCGGCGCCGCAGCCCCGTCGCCTGTGTCGTGCGACGTGGCGGACTTGCGCTGTCGGGGGAATCGCTCACCCTGGGGAGTCTGGCACTCTCCACTGACATTCGAGGAAAGAGTGGCGGAAGGGCCCGCCTGGGAACCGTTCGCCAGAACGGCGTCCACCCGGTCCTTGATCCGCGCCGCGAGCCCGGTCACCGGCTTCGTCAGGAGCAGACCCGCGCCCATCACGGCCACCCCGGCCAGCGCGTCGAAGAAGTAGTGGTTGGCCGTGCCCATCACGACGATCGTGGTGATCAGCGGGTAGGCGACGCCGACGGCCTTCGCGTACGGGCTCCGGCCGTTGCGCCACAGCATGACCCCGCACCACAGCGCCCACCCGACGTGCAGGCTCGGCATCGCCGCGTACTGGTTGGTCATGCCGCCCAGGCCCTTGGGCGCGCTGGCCGCGCCGCCCCACCAGCCGTACGAGCTGTACTGCGCCATGGTGTCGACGAAGCCGTGGCCCGCGGCGAGCAGCCGCGGCGGGCAGGTCGGCACCATCGTGAAGCCGATCAGGCCGATCAGCGTGGACGTCATCAGCCAGGTCCTGGCCGCCCGGTACAGGTGGGCACGGCGCCGGAAGATCCAGATCAGGATGGCCGGGGTGACCACGTAGTGCAGTGAGGCGTACCAGAAGTCGGCGGGCACGCCGAGCCAGGGCTCGCGCGTGAAGAGCCGGTTCAGCGGGTGTTCGAGATTGAGGTGGAGGGCCTGCTCGGCTCTCAGGAGCGCCACACCGTGGTCGACAGCCGTGCTCACATCGCCGCGGGCGAGCAGCCGGCCTGCCGAATACGCTCCGTACACAAGGAGGATGAGCGGCAGTTCGGTCCACCACCTGAGCCGAACGCCTGGTATCGCCTCCGTGCGTGGTGCGTGGTCGGTCTGCGACATTCGGGCCGCTCCCCCTCTTCCTCGTCCGGCGGCCTCCGGCCACTTTGCTCACCTTACGGTGCATGTGGGGCCCGGCGTGGGTGACCCCTGACCCTCGTAGACGCGGAGATCACTCACCGGGTTGCCCGACAGGCGGCCCGCAATCCGCTTGCGCGATGATGGACGGGGCGACGCTACCCGTTCGTCCCTCGTTCACCCCGTACGTCCCTGTAGTTCTGTAGCTCTGTACGCCCTGTAGTTGTGAAAGGTCCTCGCATGGCACCGCGCATTCTGTTGGCCCGACACGGACAGACGGAATGGTCCCTGTCCGGACGGCATACCGGCAGAACGGACATTCCTCTCCTCGAAGAGGGGCGGCGCGGCGCGAAACTGCTCGGCGAGCGACTGCACAGGGCGCCCTACGAAGGGCTGCCCGGAGTCGAGGTGCGCACCTCCCCGCTGGTGCGGGCGAGCGAGACGTGCGAGCTGGCCGGGTTCGGGGAGCGGGCCACTGCGTGGGACGCGCTGATGGAGTGGGACTACGGCGCCTACGAAGGGCTCACCCCGGCGCAGATCCAGGAGATGCGGCCCGGCTGGTTCATCTGGCGCGACGGCGTCCCCGACGGGGAGACCCTCGCCGAGGTGACGGCGCGGGCCGACGAGGTCGTGTCCTGGGCCAGGTCCGCCGACCGCGACGGCCGGGACCTCCTCGTCTTCGCCCACGGCCACATCCTGCGCTCCATCGGCGCGCGCTGGCTCGGCCTCCCCCTGGACTTCGCGTCCCGTATCCGCCTCAACCCGACGTCGCTCTCCGTTCTGGGCTGGGCGTACGGAGAGCCGGCGATCGAGACCTGGAACGAGTCGGGCCACCTCACGGGCTGACCCGTTCCGCCTCGGCGCCGACGGCTCACCGCCGGGACGACGCGTGCGCCTCCAAGAACGCCGCCACCCCGGCCGCCCGCCGGTGCGGCAGCAGAACCCGCGCCGTGGTCGCCAGCATCGACTCGATCCGGGACGACCGCACGTCCCGGAGCAGACCGAGCGCCCGGGCCCCCGCGGACGCGGCTTCGTCGGGCTGGCCGGCGCGGGCCAGGTCGTCCGCCAACTCGGCTGTGTACAGCGCGTTGTTGCGCTTGAAGTGCGGGTCCTGGAGGGCGACGGCGCGGCGCGCGTGCCGGGTCGCGCGCGGCCATGCGCCCAGTGCCGACCAGCACTGCGCCTCCAGGCCCTCCATCTCGGCCTCCCCGTAGAACGACATCCACTCCGGGTCCGTGTCCGAGCCGCCCCGCGCGAACAACGCCTGTGCCCGCGCCAGCGACCGCTCGCAGGCGGGGCGGTCGCCGAGTCCGGCCCAGCCGCCCGCCTCCCGCAGCGCGAGGAGCGAGAGCAGCCGCGGTGAGCCGAGCGGCGCCGCCACTCTGGTCGCCGCCTGTGCCGCCCGGACGGCCTCGCGCGGGCGCCCCGCGTCCCGCGCGAGGAACGCGGTGTTGCAGAACGCGTGCGCCTCCAGCGCCTCGTCGCCCGCCATCCGCGACGTGGCGAGCGCCTCCGCGTAGTGCGAGCGCGCGTCGTCGAAGCGGCCCGAGTCGTGGGCCAGCCAGCCGACGGAGATGGCCAGTTCGCCCGCGCCGGTCTGCAGCCGCTCGGAGACGTCGCGTTGCGCGGTGCCGGCGTCGAGCAGTTCGAAGGCGGTCCGCAGCGGCGCCGCCGCCCGCCGGTACAGGCCGTCGGCGCCGTGCCGGTCGTCGAGCAGCCGGATGCGCCGGATCGCCTCCTCCACGGCGCGGGCGCCGGCCCGCGCGGGATGCCGGTCGGGGCCGCCGTCGCCGGGGGCGGCCCCGAGGGAGACGCCGAAGGGCGTCAGGGCGGCGACGGCCACGGTGGCCGTGGAGCCGGTCATGCCGGTCATGAATGCGCGACGCCGCACGTCGCTCTCCTCGTGGTGCGTGTACTCAATGGGTTCGGGACGTGCGGGACGCGGGACCGTGGTCGCCAGGGGTGGGCGGGCGCCCCTGCCGCGTACCGAGGCACGGGGGGCGAACCCGAGGTCCGCGAGGGAGCGGCCCGGGAACATGTGCAGAAAGACCCGCTCGTACGCGTAGTTGGGGCAGCGGATCGCGCCGGACTCGACGCGTCCGATGTAGCGCGCGTCGCAGCTGACGCGCTCGCCGATCTCGCGGGCCGCGCGGCGCACCGCGGCCGCGAACTCGCCCGGCGAGCGCTGTCCGCGCAGCCGCCGGAAGGCGAGGTTCGGACGCGGGTGCTGCGGCGCCGGGGTGGCCGGAAGATACGGAGACGACGACATGGGCGGGTCCTCCCGTGCGAACCGTGCCGGACACCAAGGGAGTTGGCGGAACGCGGAGCCGGGCGGCGTCTGCGCGCCGGGACTCCCTTGTTCCGGCGAGGCTCGAAGGTACCGGCTGTAACGGGTCCGACACGCAGTGTTTGGCTACAAACGGGATATCTCACCCACGATCTGCCATGAACTGCCATCCTTTGCGGCGGCGTGCCGCCGTTGCCGTTGACGCCCTGAGGCGTTGAACCATGCGGCGAAACCCCAACTGGCATGAGTGCCATGTACGCGAAGAGCGAGGAGGGGGCGACGTGTTGGACGCCTCAGGACCCATGACGTCACAACCCGCCGAGTCGTTGTCGACGGCGCGGCACCGTCCGACCGAGCAGCACAGCGCGCAGCCACCCGGCGCCTGCGACCTGGTGACGGTGCCGTCCCGGCAGGGCCTGGAAGCCGTCGACATCCTGCGCCGCGGCAGCGCGGAGCCGGTCGGCCCGGTGCTGCACGACGGCGGTGGCGACACCCTCGGCTTCCTCGTCCCACCCGGCACCGCCGACGGCTGGGACGTCCCGGGCAGCGCCTGTACGCAGACCCAGGGCCGCGGCCTCTCGCTCGCGCCGCCCGTCGAGGGCACCGGCTGGCTGCTGCCGCCCGACCCCGAAGAGGCGCCCGGCACCGACCTGGTCACCGACCCGGCCGTGCTGCGCGCCGCGCTCGACGAGGCGGCCCGCCTGATCGAGGCCGCCGACAACTGCCGCTGAGCCGATCCGCCGCCCGCCACGGATAATGGCCTGATGGCGAGGTCACGAGGGAACCAGGGGCGCAGGGGCGACAGGGACGGCAGAGGGGCCCGGGAGTCCGTCGTGCAGAGCGTCGACGGCGGACTCGCCGAGCTGATACCCGACCGGGACCGGCCCTCCGGCTGGACGCTGCTCCTGGACGGCGCCCCGCAGTCGCACGTCGACCTCGACGATCCGGCCCATCTCTCCTTCGAGTACCAGCGCCGCATCGGCCACGTCCTGGACCTGGCCGCGGACCCGGGCCGCCCGGTGCAGGCCGTGCACCTCGGCGGCGGGGCCTTCACCCTGGCGCGCTACGTCGCCGCGACCCGGCCGCGCGCCACGCAGCAGGTCGTGGAGAGTGACGGCCCGCTGGTGCAACTCGTGCGGGCGGCGCTGCCGTTGGACCCCGGCGCCCGCATCCGGGTCCGTACCGCCGACGCCCGCGAAGCCCTCGGCAAGCTGCCCGACGCCTGGGCCGACGTCCTCGTCGCGGACGTGTTCAGCGGGGCCCGCACCCCGGGCCACCTCACCACCACCGAGTTCCTCACCGAGGTGCGCCGCGTGCTGCGGCCCGCCGGCACCTACGTCGCCAACCTCGCCGACGGCCCGCCGCTCGCCTACCTGCGCGCCCAGATCGCCACCGCCGCGGCCGTCTTCCCCGAACTCGCCCTGATCGCCGACCCCACGGTGCTGCGCGGCAAACGCTTCGGCAACGCCGTCCTGGTGGCGTCGGCGCTGCCCCTGCCGGTGGCCGAGCTGACCCGGCGCGCGGCGGGCGACCCGCACCCCGGCCGGGTCGAGCACGGCCGCGCGCTGCTGGATTTCGCGGGCGGCGCCGCACCGGTCACGGACGCCTCGGCGAAGGCGTCGCCCGCACCGCCGCCCTCCGTGTTCCGCTGAGCGCTCTCACACAGAAGACGGCTCAGTATGTGGCGATCTCCACGGACGGCCGGTGATCGTGCCACGTGCAGAACACCGACACCTTCTGGTCCCCGGACGTGAACTCGACCCGGATCCACGTCGTTTGCTTCCACACCTGCACCGACCACCCGGCGCCCGGCGTCGCGGACACCAGCGTCGCCGAGGTCTCCCCGAGGTCGAAGACGGCACGGCCCCCGGCCGTCGCGTAACTCTTCACGTCACCGGAGGACGCGGTGCCGGGCGGCGACGTGCCGGGCGCGGGCTTCGACGACGGCGTCCGGCTCGGCTCCGACGGCTTCGACGAGGGCTTCGCCGACGGCCGGGACGGCGTCGTGGACGGTGCGGGCTCCGGGCGGTGCGTGGACGAGGAGAGCGGCGACGCCGAGTCGGACGCGTCGGCGGCGACCACCGGAAGCGCCCGCGGCGGGTCGTACGCCGTGCCGGACATCACCGTGTGCACACCCCACCACGACAGCGTCACCGCGGCCCCGGTCGCGAGCAGCCAGGCCACCGTGTGCACCAGGCCCCGTCGCATGGGGCGCGGGGCCCGAGGGGCGGCCGGGGTCTCGGGCGGCGGTGGTGGCGTCGGTTGCATCGCGGGCCATACTGCACCACGCCCCCCGCCGCTGTCCCGCGCGGCCCTGAGTCACCCGGGAGGAGGGCCGGATCGGCCGGATGGCGTACGGTGCCGCCCATGGCAAGTGTGCTCGTGGTCGAGGACGACCAGTTCGTACGCTCAGCCCTCATCCGGCACCTGACCGACGCCGCGCACACCGTGCGCAGCGTCGGCACGGCCCTGGAGGCGCTGCGCGAGGTCGCCCATTTCCGGTTCGACGTGGTCATCCTCGACCTCGGTCTGCCGGACCTGGACGGGGCCGAGGCGTTGAAGATGCTGCGCGGTATCACCGACGTACCCGTGATCATCGCCACGGCCCGCGACGACGAGGCCGAGATCGTCCGGCTGCTGAACGACGGCGCCGACGACTACCTGACCAAGCCCTTCTCGCCCGAGCACCTGTCGGCCCGGATGGCCGCCGTGCTGCGCCGCTCGCGCTCCAGCGCGGGCGCCGAGCCGCCGTCCCGGGTCCTGCGCGTCGGCGGCCTGGCCATCGACCCGCTGCGCCGGCAGGCCGAACTGGACGGCGCCCGGCTCGACCTGACCCGCCGCGAGTTCGACCTGCTGGCCTTCCTCGCCGGACGCCCCGGCGTCGTCGTACCCCGCAAGGAACTCCTCGCCGAGGTGTGGCAGCAGAGTTACGGGGACGACCAGACCATCGACGTACATCTGTCGTGGCTGCGGCGGAAACTGGGCGAAACGGCCGCGCGCCCCCGCTACCTGCACACCCTGCGCGGTGTCGGCGTGAAGCTGGAGCCGCCGCAGCCGGAGCCCGCGCTGTGAGGTGGGCGCTGGTCAAGGTGTGCCTGGCCGTCACGACCATGGTGGTGGTGGCGTTCGCCATCCCGCTCGGGCTCGTCATCAAGGAGATGGCGCGGGACCGGGCGTTCTCGAACGCCGAGCGGACCGCCGCCGCCATCGGGCCCACCCTCTCCATCACCACCGACCGCGACCAGCTCGCCCGCGCCCTCGCCACCGCGCAGACCGGCGGCGAGGAGCGGATGTCCGTGTACGTCCCGGCCGCCGGCGGCAACCCCGCGATCCGGCTCGGGCGGCAGCGGGTGACCGCGGACAAGCTGGACATCAGCCGGGCCAGGAAGGACGAGGTCCCCGGCGGCTACGTGTGGCTGCAGCCGATCGCGGTCAGCACCGGGAAGATCGCCGTCGTCGAGGTCTACGTCCCCGAGGCCGAGGTCGGCAATGGCGTGACGACCGCGTGGGTCGTGCTCGCGGGCGTCGGCATCGCGCTCATCATCGGCTCGGTCGCCGTGGCGGACCGGCTCGGGGTGCGGGTGGTGCAGCCCGCGCAGCGCCTTGTCGGCGCCGCGCACGAACTGGGCGAGGGCAGGCTCGGCGCGCGTGTGCCCGAGGACGGACCCTCCGAACTGCGCCTGGCCGCCGTCGCGTTCAACTCCATGGCCGACCAGGTCGTACAACTGCTCGCCAATGAACGGGAGTTGGCGGCCGATCTCTCGCACAGGCTGCGCACGCCGCTGACCGTGCTCCGACTGAACGTCGCCTCGCTCGGTACCGGCACCGCCGCCGAGCAGACCCGCGTCGCCGTCGAGCAGCTGGAGCGCGAGGTCGACACCATCATCCGTACGGCACGGGACGCCAAGCCGCAGACCGCCGCGGCGGGACCGGGCGCCGGCTGCGACGCCGCCGAGGTGATCCGCGAGCGGATGGACTTCTGGTCGGCGCTCGCCGAGGACGAGGGCCGCAAGGTGCGGGTCGCCGGGATCGACCGGCCCGTGCGGATCCCGGTCGCCCGCGGCGAGCTGGTGGCCGCCCTGGACGCGCTGCTCGGCAACGTCTTCCGGCACACCTCCGAGGGCACCGCCTTCGCGGTCGACGTGCACAGCGGCGAGGACGCCGTGATCGTGCTCGTCTCGGACGCGGGACCCGGCATTCTCGACCCGGAGGCGGCGATGGCCCGCGGCAAGGGTTCGGGCAGCGACGGCTCGACCGGGCTCGGCCTGGACATCGTGCGCCGCCTCGCCGAGTCGACCGGCGGCGACGTGCGCATCGGCTCCTCCGTGCTCGGCGGCACCGAGGTGCGGATCTGGGTGCAGCTCGACGGGCGCGGCCTGCTGGAGGGCCGTCGCAGCCGTGGGCATCGGGGCCGCGAACGTAAAGGACTGGTCTCGACCTTTAATCGCTCCCGATCCCTTCCTTAAGCCAACCCTAAGATCCGTACGGCGCTTCCCTGTTGCCCGAATTGACGGATTCCGGATCGCTAGCGTGCTGCCGCACCCCCAAACCCCCCGTACAGCTAAGGCAGGCACGCGATGAGCAGCACGCACCGGCGCAGGGTCAGCGGCAGGAACAAGGCGATAGGCGGCATCGTCGCGGCGGCCGTCGTGGGCGGCGGCGGGTTCCTCTTCGCGTCCAGCGCGTCGGCGGCCTCGGTCGGCGCCGCGTACACCAAGACCAGCAGCTGGTCCGGCGGCTACACCGGCCAGTACGTCATCAAGAACGACACCGACAAGGCGCAGTCCGCCTGGACGCTGGAGTTCGACCTGCCGGCCGGTGCCAGGCTCAGCTCGCTGTGGAACGCCGACTCGAAGGTGAGCGGCTCGCACGTCACCGTGCAGCCCGCCTCCTGGGACAAGGAAGGCATCGCGGCCGGCAAGTCCGTGACCGTCGGCTTCGTCGTCTCCGGTGACGCCGACCCGACCGGCTGTCTCATCAACGACGCCAAGTGCTCCGTCGACGACGGCGCGACCCCGGAGCCGAGCGGCCGCCCGACGGACACGGCGACACCCGCCCCGACCGCGTCGGCCTCCGCCACGGCCTCTGCCTCCGCCACCGCCAAGCCCAGCGAGACGGCGACGGCGAGCCCGTCGCAGTCCTCCTCCGCCGGTACGGGCTCGGGCTCGGCGGCGACCGCGGGCTTCGCCCCGTACGTGGACACCTCGCTCTACCCGAAGTTCGACCTGGTCGCCTCCTCCAAGGCCACCGGCGTCAAGGAGTACAACCTCGCCTTCATCACCTCCGGCGGCGACTGCTCCCCGAAGTGGGGCGGTGTGAGCGACCTCGGCAGCGACGAAGTCGCCGCACAGATCGGCGACTTGAGGTCCGCGGGCGGCGACGTCCGCGTCTCCTTCGGCGGCGCCTCCGGCACCGAGCTGGCACAGGCGTGCTCCTCGGCGGGCGACCTGGCGGCGGCGTACCAGAAGGTCATCGACCAGTTCAAGCTCACCAAGGTCGACTTCGACATCGAGGGCGGCGCCCTGCCGGACACGGCCGCCAACACCAAGCGCGCCCAGGCCATCGCGACGCTCCAGAAGAACAACTCCGACCTGAACGTCTCCTTCACGCTCCCGGTCATGCCCGAGGGCCTCACCTCGGACGGCGTCAACTTCCTGAAGAACGCCAAGGAGAACGGGGTCTCGACCGACCTCGTCAACATCATGGCGATGGACTACGGCGCCTCGTACAGCGGCGACATGGGCACCTACGCCGAGCAGGCCGCGACCGCCACGCAGGCGCAGATCAAGAGCGCGCTCGGCCTCTCCGACGCGGCCGCCTGGAAGGCCGTGGCCCTCACCCCGATGATCGGCGTCAACGACGTCTCGTCCGAGGTCTTCAAGGTCGAGGACGCCACGCAGCTGGTCACCTTCGCCAAGGAGAAGGGCCTCGGCAGCCTCTCGATGTGGTCCGCGACCCGCGACAAGCAGTGCGAGGGCGGCGCCTCGAACTCCGCGCAGCCGACCTGCAGCTCGGTCGAGCAGTCGGCGAACGCGTTCCAGAAGGCGTTCGTGGCCTTCAAGTAGCCCTGCCGGTAAGCCATTTCGAACAACGGGGGTTGCGGCCCCGGCCGGTGCTCCGCGGAGTCCCCCCACCCGGCCGGGGCTGTGCCATGTCAGGCGTCGGGCGTCAGCCCTTCGAGGCCCGCCACTCCTCCGCGTAGTCGTTGAAGATCGCCCGCAGGTGGTGGCCGATCTTCAGGTAGTCCAGGTCGTCGAGGTTGGCGAGGGAGACGCGGACCGACCACTCCGGGCCCTCGAAACCGCCGCCGTTCAGCAGCACCACGCCGGTCTGCCGGGCGAGGCGGAACAGCGGGTCGACGGGCTCGTAGCTCTTCTCCAGGTACGCCGCGAACTCCTCGCCGTGCTCCAGCTGGGCCTGCGCCATCAGGTCCAGCTCGATGTAGTACCCGGCGCGGTGCGGATCCTCCGCGACCTTCATCTGGGCCCCCTCCAGGAGGAGTTCGAGGCGCTGCTGGACGATTCGGCGGATCCGCAGCTTGTACTCCTGGCCCTCGTCCAGCAGGTCGAAGAGTGAGAACAGGCTGAGCATGACCTGCTGGGGGAGCGAGAGGCCCGCCGTGTGATTGAGGGCCACCTGACGGGAGTCGGCGACAAGGCGGTCGATGAACCTGATCTTCTCGGGTTCCAGGGTGAGCGTCCCGTACCGCTTGTTCAGCCGGTCCTTGTCCGCCGCCGGGAGCTTGGCCAGCATCTCGTCGATCACGTTGTCGTCGTGCAGCCCGATGACCCCGAGCCGCCAGCCCGTGCAGCCGTAGTGCTTCGAGTACGAGTAGACGAGGAGGGTGTTGCGGGGGAGGTCCGCGGCGATCGAGCGGAAGCCCTCCACGAACGTCCCGTACACGTCGTCGGTGACGATGAGCAGGTTCGGGTTCTTCGTCGCGACGATGTCCTTGATCTGGTTCGCGACGCGCTGCGAAAGCGCCAGGGAGGGCGGGTTGGAGGGGTTGACCAGGCAGACCAGCTTGATCTCCGGGTCCTCCAGCTTGGCGACCTCCTCCTGCGGATAGCGCCACTCGCGCACGCCCGCCTCGGCGAACATGCTGGCCTGTACGTATGTGACGTCGAACTCGTACGTGTCCAGCTCGGGGATCTCGATGTACGGCGTGAAGACCGGCACCATCAGCGCGATCTTGTCGCCCTTGCGCAGGATCCCGTTCTTCATGAGCGAGTCGAAGATGTAGCACATGGCGGCCGTGCCGCCCTCGGTCGCGAAGTACGAGAAGTCCCCGGCCGGCGGCTTCTTGGCGAACATCTCGTCCGCGATGTAGCCACGCACGATCTCCTGCGTGTGGTGCAGGATCCGGTCCGGCACCGGGTAGTTGTCGCCGATCGAGCTGTCGGTCAGCTCGTGCACGAAGGCATCCTTGTCGAACCCGAAGCGCTGGATGCCGAGCTGGACGCACTGGGCGAGCAGCTCGATGCCGGGCAGGTCCGGGTGGCGGCGCACGAACGTGTCGAAGCGCTCGTAGGAACCCTGCTCCTCGGGCATCCCGCCGAGGTTGTCGGCCGTCCACACGCGCCGCGACTCGTCGAGCGCGAAATAGCCGAGCGCGTAGAACGCCTCGCGGGGTCCGGTGGCCGTCCAGTTCGGGTTGCCGCGGCCCGCGTTGAGCATCTGGACGCTCGACTTGCCCTTCTGCCCGGGCTGATCGGCCTGTGCCTCCTTGGCCAGGTCGATGAAGATGTTCTTCAGCTCGAAGGGGGAGAGCTGCGCGTACTGCTGGATCTGCTCGCGGGTCAGGCTCGTCTTGGGCATGAGGTCTCTGCTTCCTTACGGTGCTCAGTGGTGGAGGAGGACGATCACGGCGCCCCAGATGGTCAGCAGCACGTTTCCGACGGCGTAGGGGATCGTGTAGCCGAGGGTGGGGACCTGGGATCTGGACGACTCGTTGATCGCGCCGATCGCGGCCGTCGTCGTCTGGCCGCCCGCCAGGACGCCCATCAGGATCGGGAAGCGGATCTTCTGGATGTAGTGGCCGACCAGGAAGCCGACGATCAGCGGGATCACCGTGGCCACCGCACCGAAGATCAGCAGGCCCCAGCCGGCCGTCGACAGGCCGGAGGTGAAGCTGGGCCCCGCGTTGATGCCGACGACCGCGACGAACAGGCAGAGCCCGAGCGTGTCCATGAACCACTGGGCGCCGGGCGGCACATTGCCGAACGTCGGGTACTTGCCGCGGATCCAGCCGAAGACCAGGCCCATGATGAGCGCGCCGCCGGACGTGGAGAGCGAGATCGGCACACCGCCCGCGGTCAGCGCCGGGATGCCGATGCAGCCGCCGAGGAAGATGCCGAGGCCGACCCAGATCATGTCGGTCGCGAAGGACGTCGGGACGGGCTTGCCGAGAGCCTTGCCCGCCGGGTCCACCAGGCGCTTGGGCCCGGTCAGGATGAGGGTGTCGCCGCGTTCGATCCTGGTGGAGAGGCGGTACGGGAACTCGGCGCCGGAGCGGTAGATCTTGTCGATGTAGACGCCGACCATGAACGGCTCCTTGCGCAACTCGGCGACACTCTTGCCGAGTTGGGCCTTCTCGGAGGCCACCACGTGGAGTGACTCCGTCTGGTAGCCGAGCAGTTCGACGTCGTCCGTCTCCGCGCCGATGTGGGTGCGGGCGTCGTAGTTGACCAGCGAGCCGCGCAGCGCGCTCAGCGCGACGACGTCGCCCTCGCGCAGCACCGTCCGCTGGTCGTGGTCGAGGATCCGCCCGTCGCGGCGCACCCGCGTGAGATAGATGCGGTGGCCGAGCTGCTGTTGCTGCTGCTCGAAGTCGTCGATGGTGCGGCCGACGATGTCCGGGCGCTGGATGGTGTAGGCGCGCAGCACGACCTCGTAGTAGCCCTCGTGGAGGTCGGGGTCGTCCTCGGGAGCGTCCAACTCCTTGGCCAGCGCGGCCGATTCGGCGGCGAGGTCCTTGCGGTAGAGCTTCGGCAGGACGTTCGCCAGGAGCATCGCGCAGAGGATCGTGCCGAGGGGGTACGTCACCGCGTAGCCGATCGCGACGAGGTTCTCCTCGTTCTTGGCGGCTCCGGCGGTCAGGCCCGGCAGGTTGCCGATGGCGTCCTGCGCGACGCCGATCACGGCGGACTGGGTGAGCGCCCCGCCGAGCAGGCCGGCGGAGAGTCCGGGTCCGTAGCCGAGGATCGCGGCGAAGCCCCAGCAGACCAGCAGGCCGGTGACGCAGACGACGATCGCGTTGACGACCTGCGGCAGGCCGTCCTTCTTCAGGCCGCGGAAGAACTGCGGGCCGACCTTGTAGCCGAGGGCGAACAGGAACATCGTGAAGAACAGGTTCTTCACGGTCCCGTCGATCGTGACCTTGAACTGGGCGCCGAGCAGCAGCCCCGCGACCAGACAGCCGGTGACGGCGCCGAGCGCGATGGCCTTGTAGCGCAGCTTCCCGAAGAGGAATCCCAGGGCGACCGTGATGAAGACCAGCAGCTCGGGGTGGGGCTGGAAGATGTTCCGGTTGAGAAAGTCGATCATGTTCCGTCCGCCTCTCAGGAACCGAGGATGCCGACGAGCACGGGGCCCGTCAGCGGGAGCAGGAAGTTCGAAAGGGCGTAGGTGATCGTGTAGCCGAGCATCGGCACCGACGACTGCGCCACCTGGGTGACGGCGGTGATCGCCGGGGTCGAGCACTGCTGGCCCGCGATGGCGCCGATCAGCAGCGGCGGCTCGATCTTCAGCAGCTTGCGGCCGATGAGCAACGAGATCGTCGCGGGGATCAGCACCATCGCGATCCCGGCGAACGGCAGCAGTGCCCCGTACTGCTTGAGCAGCGGCCACGCCTGTGGCCCCGACACCAGGCCCGTACAGGCGATGAAGACCGCGAGGCCCATGTCCTTGATGGTCGATGCGGCCTGCGGCGGGAACGCGCCGAACGTCTGGCTGCGCGAGCGGAACCAGCCGAAGAGCAGCCCCGAGATCAGGCAGCCGCCGCCGGTGCCCAGCGACATCGGGACGCTGCCGAACCGCACCACGACCTGCCCGAGCAGCGAACCGGCGGCGATGCCGAGCCCCAGGTAGATGAAGTCGGTGGAGTCGTTCTTGACGACGGAGCCGAGCTTCGCGACCAGTTTGCCCAGGCCCGAGCGGGCGCCCACCAGGGTGAGGACGTCGCCGCGGTGCACGACGGTGTCGCCGGTGGCGGGGAGGTCCGTGTCGGCGCGCGTGACGTCGGTGACGTACACGCCGTCCTTGAGGAACTCGGGGTTCTCCCGCTGGATCTGGTCGATCGTCTTGCCGTCGTCGGCCTTGCGGGTGATCGACACCTGGTTGGTGGCGAGCGCCGAGTCCAGACCCGGCACGCCCGGCGTCTCGGGGCCGATGAGCCGTCCCGCCTCGATGGTCTGCGCCCGTCTGCCGACCACGAGCACCAGGTCGGAGAGGGTGAGGGCCAGGCCGGGGGCGGGGGTGAGGATCTTGCTGCCGCGTTTGACGGACTCGATGGTGACCCGCTCGTCGAGGCCGGACTCCAGGTCGCCGACGGTCCGCCCGTCGGCGGTCGTCACCAGGAAGGTGCGGCCCACCATGCCCGGCAGCGCGGGCTGCTCGTCCGACTCCAGGCTGCCGCTGCTGCGCGTGCGCTCCCACAGGTCGCGGGCGGCGTCCCGCAGGTTGATGCGCATGATCATCGGCATGATCTGGCTCGTGTAGAGCACGATCGTGATCAGGCCGAAGAGGTAGCAGACGGTGTACGCGGTGGCGACGTTGCCCTGGTACTCGGTGATCTGCTGCGTGGTCAGGCCCGACAGCTTGCCGATGGACTCGGTGGCCGTGCCGACGACCGCCGACTCGGTGGCCGCACCGGCCAGGATGCCGGAGGCCGTGCCGACGTCGAGGTCGAACCACTTGGCGAGGCCGAGGGCGATGCCGAGGACACAGACCAGCTCGATGCCGCACAGCACGAAGAAGCGCAGGCTCTTCTTGTTGAGGTTGCGGAAGAACTGCGGCCCGGCCATATAGCCGAGGGCGAAGATGAATAGCGCGAAGAACACCGTCTTCACGTCGTCGGAGACCTGGGCCTTGGTCCAGGCGCCCAGGAGCAGGGAGACGATCAGCGTCCCGCAGATACCGCCCAGCGTGAGCGGCCCCACGCGCAGCTTCCCGACGAGGTAGCCGAGCGCGAGGCTCACGAACAGGACGAGTTCCGGGTGGTCCTTGAGCACGCCCATGGCGGCTCAGCGAATCTCAATAGCGGAAATAAGGGGCATACGTGGAAAATAAGGGCCGGTACGTGGCCTCGCCACGCGACGTACCGGCCCTGAGCCCCTACTGGTCGGCGGGCAGCCCGCCGGACCGGGCGACCTGGGAGTACCAGGAGGCGCTCGACTTCGGGATGCGGGCCTGCGTCTCGTAGTCGACGTAGACGGCGCCGAACCGCTTGCCGTACCCGTACGCCCACTCGAAATTGTCCAGCAGCGACCACAGGAAGTAGCCGCGGACGTCGGCGCCCTTGGCGATCGCCTCGTGGATGGCGCCGAGGTGCGCGTGGAGGTAGCGGATGCGGTCGGGGTCGTGGACGCGGCCCTCTGCGTCGACCGAGTCCTCGTAGGCGGCGCCGTTCTCCGTCACGTAAAGCGGAACCCCGGGGGCCTGAGCGGTGTAATCAAGGAGAAGGTCCGTGAGACCGGTCGGATCCACCGGCCAGTTCATCGCGGTGACTTCACCGGGTGCGTGGTGGAAGACGACGTCGTCGGCGCCCGGCCAGGGGGAGTGGTCACTGGCGCCGTGACCGTCCAGCCTGGGGCCGTCCTGGTCGTCGCGGGGACCGGAGACGACAGCGGGCGTGTAGTAGTTCATGCCGAGGAAATCGAGGGGCTGGTGAATGGAGTCGGTGTCCCCGTCCCGCACGAAGGACCAGTCGGTCACGCGCGCGGTGTCGGCGATCAGGTCCTCGGGGTAGGCGCCCTTGAGCAGGGGGCCGGTGAAGACGCGGTTCGCGAGCGCGTCGATCCGGCGCTTGGCGTCCAGGTCGGCGGGCGCGTCGGTCAGGGCCCTGACCACGCTCGGGTTGAGGCTGATGCCGATGCCCGCGCGGGCCGGGAGCGTGGCGCGCAGCGCCGAAGTGGCGAGCCCATGGCCCAGGTTGAGGTGGTGCGCGGCGCGCAGCGCGGCGGCGGGATCGGTGCGGCCCGGGGCGTGCACCCCCGAGCCGTACCCCAGGAAGGCGCTGCACCAGGGCTCGTTGAGGGTCACCCAGCTCTCGACGCGGTCGCCGAGCGCCTCGCCGACGATCCCGGCGTACTCCGCGAACCGGTACGCGGTGTCGCGCTCGGGCCAGCCGCCGGCGCTCTCCAGCTCCTGGGGCAGGTCCCAGTGGTAGAGGGTCGCCATGGGCTTGATTCCGTGCGCGAGCAGCTCGTCGACCAGATTGCGGTAGAAGTCGAGCCCGCGCTGCACTGCGGGACCGCGCCCGGTGGGCTGCACGCGCGGCCACGCCACGGAGAAGCGGTACGAGGTCAGGCCCAGGTCCGCCATGAGGCGCACGTCGTCGCGCCACCGGTGGTAGTGGTCCACGGCGATGTCGCCGGTGTCCCCGTTCGCCACCTTCCCCGGGGTGTGGCTGAACGTGTCCCAGATCGAGGGCGTCCGCCCGTCCTCCCGCACAGCGCCCTCGATCTGGTACGCGGCGGTGGCCGACCCCCAGAGAAACCCTGCGGGGAATCGGGTGCGGGGCGGGGCCGCGGTGGTCGTGGGGGCGGTGGCGACGGTGGGGCCGGTGTTGTTCGTGGTGGTCATAGGAGCGCTCCCAAAAGGTGCGGAGGAAGGAGAGTTGACAGGCCGTCAGGGCGACGGCTTTCGGCGGGGCGGCCGAGGGGCCCCGCCTCCACCGCGGACGCCGCGTCGTTGCGCGCGTCCGCGCTGCGGAGGTGGAGGTGGAGGTGGGGGCCCGGCGCCGAGCGGGGCGGGACGGAGGCGCCGGGCCGACTCGGGGCTGGGGAGCACCGCTCACGGAAGCGGTTCAGCTCTTGACCGCGCCCGCCGTGATGCCGCCCACGATGTGCTTGCCGAGGAAGGCGAAGACGACCAGGAGCGGGACCGTGGAGATCAGCGCTCCGGTCAGCACGACCGCGGTGTCCACCGTGTGGTTTCCCGCGCCGAGGTTCGCCAGGGAGACCTGGAGCGTGGGGGTGCCGGTGTCGGTGAGGACGATGAAGGGCCAGAAGAAGTCGTTCCACGCCTGCACGAAGGTGAGCATCGCGAGCACGGCCATCGCCGGGCGGGCCACGGGGAAGACCACGTGCCAGATGACCCGCAGGCTGTTCGCGCCGTCCACCCGGGCCGCCTCGACGAGCTCGACCGGCAGCGCCTCGACGAGGTACTGCCGCATGAAGAACACGCCGAAGGCCGCGACCAGCGACGGCATGATCACCGCCTGCAGGGTGTCCGTCCACTGCAGGTCCGTGATGATCTGGTACAGCGGGATGACGGTCAGCTGCGGCGGCACCGTCATGGTGGCGACGACCAGGGCCAGCAGCATGTTGCGGCCCTTGAACTGCAGCTTGGAGAAGGCGAAGCCGGCCAGCGTCGCGAAGAGCACGGTGCTGGCGCTGATCACACTCGCCACGACGGTGGTGTTGACCAGGGCCACGCCCATGTGGACCTGGTTCCACGCGACATCCAGGTTGTCCAGCAGATGCGAGCCGGGCAGCAGCGGCGCCGGGGCCTGTTGCACCCGCTGGCTGTCGTGCGAGGCGGCCACCACGTTCCAGTACAGCGGGAACAGGGAGACGAGCGCGGCGACGATCAGCAGGACGTAGGCGAGCGGTCCGGCCTTGCGCTGGTCGCCCGCGCCGGGTGCGAAGCGGCTGCGGCGCGCCGCGGGGGGAGCCGGGAGTTGGACGGTCATGGGTCAGCCTCCCAGCTTCGTGCGGTTGCGGCGGGCCACGAGCGCCTGGATCGCGCCGACGAGCAACAGGATCAGCAGCATCACCCAGGCGATGGCGGAGGCGCGGCCCAGGGAGTTGTTGGTCCAGCCCGTCTGGTACATGAGCAGCGAGAGCGTCTGGTACTGACCGCCGCTGCCGCCGCCGATGCCGACGCTGCCGCCGTACAGCATCGGCTCACCGAACAGCTGGGTGGCGCCGATGGTCGACACGATGATGGTGAACAGGATCGTCGGCCGGATCGAGGGGATGGTCACGGAGACGAACTGCCGCCAGCGGGAGGCCCCGTCGAGGGCGGCCGCCTCGTAGAGGTCGTTCGGCACGGCCTGCATCGCGGCCAGGTAGATGAGCGCGTTGTAGCCGGTCCAGCGCCAGGTCACGATCGTCGAAATGGCGATCTGCGAGGGCCACTTGGACGACTCCCACTGGACCGGTCCGATCCCGAAGACGTCGAGAAACGAATTGATCATGCCGTAGTCGGTGTTGAACAGCTGGGCGAAGACCAGCGTGGCCGCGGCGATCGAGGTGGCGTACGGAGTGAGGACCGCTATGCGCAGGAAGGCGCGCCCGCGCATCTTGGAGTTGAGCAGGTGCGCGAGGCCCAGCGCCATGAGGAGCTGCGGGACCGTCGAGATCACACCGATGGTGAACGTGTTGGACAGCGCGCGCCAGAAGAACTCGCTGTCGAGGAGGCGGCTGTAGTTGTCGAAGCCGACCCAGGAGGCCTGGTCCTCGGCGCCGAGCTGGACGCTGTGCAGCGAGAGCCAGCCCGTGTAGATCAGCGGGAAGAGGCCGAAGGCCGCGAAGCAGAGGAAGAACGGAGCGATGAAGGCGTACGGGGAACCTTTGAGGTCCCAGCGGTAGATCCTGCTGCGCCAGTTCGAGGGAGCGGGCCGCTGGACCGGTGCGGCGGAGGGAGGGGCGGACGGCGGGCTGCCGCCGGCGTCCGCCTTGACGGAGGTGGCCACGCGGGCTTTCCTTCCGGTTCGGTGGTGGTGCATTGATCACTGAGGGGGGGGGAGGCGGGCCGTGGTGCGGTCCCGGCGCCCGCCCGAAGGGGGCGCCGGGACCGCGTCTACCGGCCGTCCGTCACTGCTCGATCTTGTCGTCGACCAGCTTCTTGACGTTGTCCCACGCCTTCTTGGGGTCCGTGCCCCGCTGCTCGACGTCGAGGATGCCGTTGTCGGTGAGGAAGGTCTTCACCTGGCCGTCGTTGGCGCCGATCGGCGCCGAGGTGATGCCTGCCGCGATCTTCGAGTAGATCTCGCCGACCGGGGTGTCACCGTAGAAGTCGACCTTCGCGCTCTTCACGGTGTCGGAGGCCAGGCCGTCCTTGGTGGACGGGATGTTGCCGAGCGCGGTGAAGACCTTCTCCTGCTGGGCCGCGCTCGTCAGCCACGCGGCCAGCTCGGTGGCTTCCTTGACGTGCTTGCCGGAGGCCGGGACGCCGAGGAAGGAGCCGCCCCAGTTGCCGTTCTGCGGGGGCAGGGCGACGTCCCACTTGCCCTTGTTCCCGTCGCCCGCCTGGCTCTTGATCTGGCCGAGCATCCAGCTCGGGCAGGCGACCGTCGCGAACTTGGAGTTCTTGAACCCGGCGGCCCAGGTGCCCTTCTCGTCGAACTGGCGCAGCTTGGCGGTGTAGCCGTCCTGCGCGGCCTTGACGGCCAGGTTCCAGGCGGTCTTCACGCCGGGGCTGCTGTCGTAGACCAGCTTGCCGCTGTCGTCGGAGTACTGCTGCGGCTGGCTGGAGAGGACCGCGTTGAACAGGCCGCTCGCGGAGTCGGTGAAGACGGTGCCGTTCGGCGCCTTCTTCTTGTAGTCGGCCGCGACGTCGAGGAACTTCGACCAGTCCCCCTGCCACAGCTTGGCGACCGCGTCCCGCTCGGTGGGCAGGCCGGCCTGCTTGAAGAGGTCCTTGTTGTAGCAGACGGCCATCGGGCCGATGTCGGTGCCGAAGCCGATCGTCTTGCCGTCGGACGTCGTGGCCTGCTTGGTCTTGAAGTCGAGGAAGTCCGAGACGTGGGCGCTGTCGGCCTTGCCCAGGTCCTCCCACTTGCTCGCCATGGTCGGGGCCGTGGCCTCGGCGATGTAGCCGACCTCGATGGCCTGGACGTCGGCGAGGCCGCTGTTGCGGGACATCCGCAGCTTGAGGGTGTCCCAGTACTTCTGACCGTCGGTGGTGTGATCCTCGACGATCTTGATGTTCGGGTGCAGCTTCTCGTACGCGGCGTAGAGCTTGGCGCTGCCCTTGCCGTTGTCGAAGCCGAACGTACCGAACGTGCCGACGTGCAGGGTGATCTTGCCGCCGTCCGAGCCTGAGCCCGAGTCGGTGTCTTCGCTGGCACTGCACCCCGTGGCCAGGAGCGCGGCAGCGGCGATGCCTGCGGCTGAGACCAGTGTGGTGCGGCGAGCTCGGCCGCGGGAGTTGCCCGAAGTGCGCATTGCGTCCCTCCAAAGTGCTTCGGTTGCTCTGACGTGCTGTCCCCCGGCCAACTGCCTGTGCTGGGCCCGTTGTTCGTGCTGCGGCTCGGGCGGGGAGTGTGCGAGGTATGTAAGAACCAAGTACGGTGGGAGCGCTCCCACTCGTGATGAGTTGAAGATTCGCCTCTCATGCGATGGGTGTCAAGACGTTCGGCGGCGACAACTTGCCGCGGTTATCGGGCTGTTAGATTCCGCGTGAGACTTGGGGAGGTATGAGTCATGGCGGCTCGCGGCACTCACGGCAGGCGTCCCACCCTCGAGGAGGTCGCGGCCCGGGCAGGCGTGGGCCGGGGCACGGTCTCCCGCGTGATCAACGGATCGCCGCGGGTCAGCGACCGTACCCGCGCCGCGGTCGAGGAGGCGGTCGCCGAGCTCGGTTACGTCCCGAACACAGCGGCCCGCGCCCTCGCGGCCAACCGCACGGACTCCATCGCCGTGGTCGTTCCGGAAGCCGAGTCCCGGTTCTTCTCGGAGCCGTACTTCTCCGGCATGGTCGGCGGCGTCGGTATCGCCCTCGCCGAGTCCAACCTCCAGCTCCTGCTGACCTTCGCCCGCGGCGAGCGCGAGCAGGACCGGCTGGCCGCGTACCTCGCCGCCCACCGCGTCGACGGCGTCCTGCTCGTCTCCGTGCACGCCGACGACCCCCTCGCGGACCGTCTGCTGCAGATGGACATCCCGACGGTGATCAGCGGCCCCCGCTCCGCCGACGAGCCGCTGCCCTCCGTCGACACCGACAACTACGCGGGCGCCCGCTCCGCCGTCGGACACCTGACCTCCCGCGGCCGCCGCTCCGTCGCCATCATCACGGGCCCCCTCGACGTGTACGGCGCCCAGCGCCGCCTCGTCGGGTACGAGGCCCAGCTGACCGCCGACGGCATCGCGTACGACGAGAAGCTGGTGGCCTACGGCGACTTCACCGAGGAGGGCGGGCGGCGCTGCATGGCCGAGCTCCTGGAGCGCAGCCCCGGCCTCGACGCGGTCTTCGCCTGCTCCGACCTGATGGCCTCCGGCGCCCGCCAGGTGCTGCGCGAGGCCGGCCGCCGCATCCCGGACGACGTCGCCCTGGTCGGCTTCGACGACTCGGTGATCGCCCGCCACATGGAGCCGGGCCTGACCAGCGTGCGCCAGCCCACCAGGGACATGGGCCGGGCGATGACGGAGCTGCTGCTCGACGAGATCGCGCTCGCCGCCGACGGCAAGCGCTCCTCGACGCGCCGCGGCGCCGAGCGTCATGTGGTGCTGCCGACCGAGCTGGTGGTGCGCGGGTCGTCCTGAGGCCTCGGGCGGGGCGGGAACGCCGAAGGCCCCGGTTCTTTCGAACCGGGGCCTTCGGTCATTCAGGGTGAGTGACGGGACTTGAACCTGTTTTGTTACCCACTTTTGACCTGCGGCGATGCCGAAAACCCGGACAAACAGGCGCAGTTCGATGTCGGCCGGTGTCTGCGGGTGTCACCGAAAGCGGCTCGGTGTTCCCGCGGGAACACCCCCGGGAACGGAGGGTGGGTACGCCTGGCGGGTGAGTGCAGAACCGCCCAACCGAGGCTGATCGCCGAACGGTTGACGACCGGCGCCCGCATCGCAACTGCAGCGAGAGATAACAGCGCCCCCCGGACGGGTGTCGGGGGGCGCTGCCGGCCGCCCTCACGCCTGGGGAGCAATGAGGGGCGGCCAGTCTTAGATAGATGGCAGGCTCATCCTTTTAAGCGAGCATGCCGCTGGCAAGCGCAGGGCGCCGGGTTTCACTCGAACGTGTGTGTTATTCGCACGCTGTGTTCACAAGCCGATGCGTGATCGAGAACGCAGCCGCCGACCAAGGCCGCTCGGCTCGGATACTGAGCGGCCTCTCTCCCCGGTGCCGGGGGGCCGTTGGAGTACCGGCGGCGGTGGTCAGTGGCGCTTGCGCTTGCTGACGGGCGCCGTCTGCGACGGAGGTGGAGAGCTCGGACACGACTCGTGTTGCTCGACCGTGATGCCAGCGCCCGACCCTGCGTGCATGGCGTTCCGCTTGACCGCCTCCCCAACCTTGATCGACTTCTGGCAGTGCCAGCAGATGCGGCCCCCTGCAGTCACAGTTGACGTCCTTCCTTGAGTGCCCGCCGCAGGTCTGCGGTCTCGGGACAGAGGGCCTTTGTGTCCTTGCATCGTGCGCACTGAGTCGCGTGGTCCAGCACCTGGATATAGACCTCGATGGTGGTGCAGGTCGGGCAGCCCCGGGGGAACACCCGTCGGCCGCCCAGCTCACGCTCGCCGAGATCGACGCTGCGGCCGACGGCGAGAGTGACCGCGCACCAGGCGCAGCAGCAGCCGCGGAGCTGCAGTTCCGAGAGCGCGCCGAGAGGCGGTACGGCTACAGGCAAGAGGTCGACAACCTTTGTCCTGGCTGCGCTTTCGGCAGCGTCTTGGGGGGTCGTCACGACGACACCGGGAGGTGTCGGCAGCCGGCGCACAGGGCGGTGGTCCAGATGTGTCCGGAGGTGGCCTCGCGAATTCGTCGGCTCGGCGCGAGCTCGCCGGACACCGCGCCGCATGTCCAGCACGCCAGCCCATGGAGGCGGGCGATGCTTACTTCGTCCACGGAGACGACGGGCGTCTCCTCGATCGTGTCGCTCATCTCTCGGCCTCTGCTCTGTGATGTCGATGCACAGAGAATGGGCGTTAGAGGAGGCGGTAAGTGCTACAAGCTGTAGCACCGCAGTTCGCTGAATCGGGTGGCGTCAGACAGCGCCGAGCCATCCGGCGAAGTGGTGCAGCGACTCCTCGTCGGCGCGCTTCACACGGAGCAGAGTCTCCGCGATCTCGCGCGCCCAGGGGTGTTCGCGGGTGTGTTGCGGGGCGATCCCTCGAGCTACCTTCAGCGACTCGAATGCGTCCTCCATGCGGCCGCCCCACATCTGCGCTCGGGCCAGCTCGATCCAGAACCCGCTGCGTCGCTCAGCCGGAATGTCCTTGGAGGGCGCCCACTTCCGGGCCACCTTGAACGCTTTGCCTACGCCGTTCGGTCCCAGGCTGACGGCGACAGACAATTCGTGGATCCGCACGGACTCTGGCCCGAACGCCGTGCCCTGATAGGTGCCCTCCTCGGTGCGCTCGCTGAGGCGGTGCGCAGCCTCGATGTGTGTCTGGGCCTGCTCGGCGTTGCCGTCGCGGCCAGCGATGACGGCGGCCCGCATGTGCAGGGTGCCGAGCGCTGCTTGAGAGTCCTGGTCAGTTGGCGGAGGGGCGGCGTCGGCTGCGACCTCGAGGGCGAGCGCCCCGGCGCGGTGGGCGCGGGCGGTGAAGAACGTTTCGGTACGGACGTATGCGACGGACGTGTCGACTAACGGGTCCTCGGCGTGCTGGGCAGCCCAGCGCATGAGGTCGATCAGTCGTGCGCTCAGATCGCGGGCCCCGTACTTGTAAGCGACTGCGTCCACTGACCGTGCCGCGGACACGAGCAGGCGCGCGGCTGCGCGCTGGTCCGTGGATGTGTGGAACGAGGCGAGCGTGTCGTCCAGGAGGGCAGGCGCGTGTCGTGCGATCTGCCCGTACTGTGCGCCGAGTCGCCAGTTCACGGCTTCGTCAACGGCAGCGTGTAGCTCGTCGAGGCCACGGCGCGGCGGGTCGAGTGGCACGTCATACGTGGCCAAGGCTGCGGAGATCTGCGGGAGGGCGGCGTGCACGCGAGTTTCGGTGCCGGTGAAATTCGACAGTAGCCGCGTTGGGTCGACCCCCAGGGCGGCGGCGATTGCTTCGAGCGCGGTATCGCTTGGGTTCCGTGCTCCCCGTTCGATGCTGCGAATCATGGCGATCGAGAGGTACGACGTGCGAGCGAGGTCCACCTGCCGCATCCGTTTGGCTTTGCGTGTGGTGGCGATGCGCTTGCCCAGCGCAACAGCGTCAAGTGTCGGCATACTGGCTCCAGTTCGAGGCATCCACTTCGAACCGTACCCAGACGATCATGTTCGGGTGCGTAAACGGCCCCACCTGTAATCCTCAGGTGGGGCCGTGGTGTTGGTAGTTCAGTCTCCGATGATGGTCACGAGGTCCATGAGCGAGTCGATCCGATAATCGGCCGCCGCGGTCACGCTCGGATCCTCCGCCCACAGGTAGCCCCACGGACCTCGCCGCAGATGCGCCGTGCGCAGGCCTGCCGCACGTGCAGGGATCGTGTCGTTCTGCGGGTGGTCCCCCACGTAAAGGATGTCCTCGGCAGAGCCGCCGGCCTCGGCAATAAGTCGCTCGAAGAACGCCGTCGTCGGTTTTGCAACGCCCCACTCTCCAGACGTTGCGATCATGTCAGCGGGCAGATCGAGGGCACGCAACAACTCGCCTACCTTGGCCGTCTGATTGCCAGCGATGATGACGCGGGTTCCGGCCTCGCGGAGAGCGGCGAGCGCCGGGCGCACGTCCTCGTACACATCGGTCTCGTCAAGGTGTTCACCACGGCCAGCCTCCTCACGGCTGCGGTACGCGGCCGCTACGTCGATGCCTGGTTGGATCAGACGCAGAGCGTCAGCGTTGTCCTGCCCGCGGGCGACGACAGCACCCACGAGGGCTGACACCGTGTGGCGCGGTACGTGTAGCCAGTCGGCCCACGCCGCCCAGTAGCGGTCATCCTTAACGAGGGTTTCGCCTACGTCGAATGCGATGGTGCGGATCATCTCGCCGAGCCTAGACGGAGCAGGTAAACCCACTCGATCTTGTGCGGGCATGACGGAAGGGCCCCGCCTCCCGAAGGAGGCGGGGCCCTTCCGTCATGAGTACTGGCGGCGCAGTGGGTCCAAGCCAGCGGCCTGCGGTGTGGGTTGGTCGTCGCCGCTGTCTGCGGGGGCAGGGTCGACGATGCGGCACTGGTAGCGGGGCGCGGCGGGGTCGAAACTGTCGGCAGGCGTGCACTCGTACTTGGTGCCGGCCTGGTCGGTGTACGTCCAGCTGGAGGGCGGTTGCCCGTCGCGTCCATCCGTTCCGTTCTTGCCGTCTGTGCCGTCTCTCCCCGGGGCACCGGTCGCATTCTGGCCGGGGGCGCCCGAGGGGCCCGGGACCGTGGAGGCCGGGCCGGGGACCGACGAGTCTGCCCCCGGCTTACCTGATGCGCCCGGCGACGGGGTGATGGTGGGCGCGGCCTTCCCAGGGTCTCCCTTCGCGCCCCGAGGTCCAGGCACCGACTTGCCAGGCTCGCCACGGCTCCCGGGCGGGCCTGCGACAGGTTTCCCGCCGAGGTGCTCGACCTGGCGGGCGAGAGCGTCCCGCGCCGCGTACTGCGTCTGCAGGTCAGCCCGCAGATTCTGCAGGGTGAGGACAACCCACAGTGCCGCGGCGAGGAACGCGGCCAGGCCGAGGCCGAACGCGAGGTCGTGGCGCCGGCGCTCCCTTCGCGTCACGTCTTCACCCCCTGTGATGCCAGGTAGACGGTCAATAGCAGCATCAACACCGGGGCGATCAGGGCGCTGAAGATGAGGCGTCTGTCTGCGGCCCGCCTGTCCTCCCCCTTCTCCTGGTCGTCTTTGATCTCTTGGATGTCACGCTGCAGCGAGTCCATAGCCCGGTCGCGGGCACTCTCCCGAGCGTCGTAGACATCCCTGCGCACGAGTTGGTCAAGGCGCAGGGACAGGTCTGCGCGCACGTCGGTGATGAGCCGCCACAGCTCGCCATTCGACGGCTCATCAGCCACCGGGCCCCCTCGTTCTAGTGGGTGGTCAGCCGCGGTCGTCCGTTGTGGCCTGCTTGTTCGGCACGGCCCACGTCAGGCCGAGCGCGGCGAGCACGGCGGCCAGAGCGGTCACGCCCTCCTGCGCGGTGATGGTGCCATCCTCGAGCGCAGTGCCGATCGCGGCGGCGCCGGCCGCGATCGCGGCGGCGATGGCCTTCAAATACTTCTGCATGGCGTCCTCAGTTCTGTGGGTCGGCGTCCAGGCGGACGGTCACGGACTCGATGGCGTCAGTGATGCGCTGCACGAGCGCGTCGACATCGACGGCGCTGTCCTGCTTGGCGAGGGCCTCGACGAGCGTCTTGATCGTGGCGGCCTGTGCGGTCACCGCGGTCTCGGTCGCGCGGACCCGGTTCACGATGTCGGCGAGGACGCTGACGGGCGCCCACGTGGGGTTCGTCTTGATCGTGGTCGATGTCGTCGGCGCGGGGACGGCGTCCGTCTTCCACACCGCGTCGTAGATGTCCTGCGCGGTCATGCCTGCCATGGGGTCTTCCTCAGGATCGGTGCCAGCTGCCCATGCGCGGAGCTCCGCAGCAGACAGGTAGGCGATGGAACGGTCAATGGGCTGACTGGTGAACTGCCAGATGAGCGGCGTCCGCCCGGATGCCTTCGGCTGCGTGGCAGCCTCGGCCTTGCTGTACGCGGCCGCGCCCCACGGGTAAGCGGGGTACCAGAGCGGCAACCCCGCGGGCACACGGCCGGCCGCGACGTCATCGCCGCTCGTGTAGATCCCGACGCGCTGCCCCGGGAAGGCCTCCTGAACGAGGGCGACCCAGCGGGTAACCCACGCCTTGATCTGCGAAGCGCTGCGGCCCGCGTAGTTCCGGCCGTCGCCGTAGCGCTCCAGGTCGAGCCAGTGGCAGAAGCCCTTGCCCGCATACGGAGTGACGGCCGAGATGTAGTTCGAGGCCTCGCGCGCGGCGTCCTGGTTCGGCCATGCGAAGTGGTAGGCGCCGGGCACGAGTCCGGCCGCCTTGATGCCCTTGATGTGAGTGGCGAATCGGGCATCGTGCGTCTGCTGGCCCTCGGATGCTTTGGCGAACGCGAAAGCGACGCCGTCCTTCTTGTGGCTGGCCCAGTTCTGTGTGCCCTGGTACGCGGATACGTCGATGCCGCGGCAGGTGGCCATTCGGTCTCCAGACATGAGAAAGGCCCCGGCCGGGCGGCGCGGGGCGTGGCGGACGAGTAGAGGGTCAGGCGGGTTCGATCAGCAGGTAGACCAGGGGCGACGTGTCGGCGGTGCTGCTCGAGGTGATGGTGAATCCGGTGCCCGGATTCTTGGTGACGGACAGGTGGCCGAGCGTGCCGCCTGCCGCCTGCCGGAACGGCAGCACGCGGGTGTTCGCCGTGACGGACGTGTTGGCTACGGTGACCGTGCCGCCGACCAGAGTGGCGACGTTCATGCGGGCGTTGGCGCCCTCGGCGATGGCGATGCCGCCGCCGAGGGCGCCGAGGTTCAGGGCCTTGGCCTGGCCCGCCCAGATGTTCCACTGGCCGTCAGATTGGCCGGACGCAGCGGCCAAGTACCCGCCGACGTTGAGGTTTCCGGCGACGTCGCTCGGCGGCGCGAACACGTCCACCGGCGCACTGGTAGTGCCGGTGCGTTCGGCGATGTTCAGGCCGCGGCGCAGTACCTCGTTCCCGCCGCCGTCCGACCATCCCGCCTCATCGGCGTGGAGGAACCCAGCAGCGACGGACACGTACGCGCAGTCGGAGAAGCGGGCGCCGAACTGCGGCGAGTTCTCCTGTGTGCCGTTGTCGTCGGTGCCCGGGTAGCAGGTGAGAACACCGACGATGACAGGGACCTCGGCGCCGGCGGCTGCAAATCCTGCGTAGTTGCCGCCGCCGGCACCGCCGTTGCGGCCGTCGCGGCGGGTGAGCATGTTCTCGAACTGCAGCGGCGCGTTGCCGGTGGCGTCGACCAGGACCCCGCTGAACCCGTTGCGGTCCGTTGAGCAGCCGCTGAACAGCATGCCACCGCTGCCGGTGCCGGTCGCCCAGTCGCCGGTCAGGTGGTAGCCGTTGTTCCCGTTCCACTCGGCGCGGCAGCCGAGCGCCTGCGAGTTGGCGGCGTTGACGATGTTGAACCCGTTGGCGAAGTTGCCGATCGCCTGCACGTCGATCATCGTCAGGTCCGTCATGACCTGCACCGCCAGTCCATGGCCGTGGTTGTTGTCGAGCATGACCCGGTGCAGCCGCCAGCTGTAGGGGTTGATGCCCTCGTTTTCGCCGCAGTAGATGCCGTTGCCGGTGCACTGCCGCACGGTGAAGTCGCGCAGCCCGACGTTCTGAATGTTGCCCTTCGCAGCGAGCCCATCGACGGCCGACCCCTGGGGTAGGTCCTGCCCGTCGATCATCACGTTCAAGACCCGGTGTTCGGCGCTGATCGTCGAGTATCCGCCGGTCGCGGCGTCGAGCAGTTCGATTACCGCGTCGCCCTCGAAGGTGGGCAGGGGCCGGATGTAGCACGGGGGGTCGGTCAGGTTGGGCACGGTCATGAGGTTCGTGTGCGTGCTCATGAGCGTGACCGCGGGCGGTACCGTCAGCGGCCGGCTCGTGCGGAACGGTTGACCGGGCAGGTAGACGACTCCGCCCATCGGACATGCGGCGATCGCGGCCTGGATCGCCGCGGTGTCATCGGCGGAGTTGTCGCCCTTGGCGCCGAAGTCGAGGACGTTGAGCCAGTCCCGTACGGCTCCGGCGTGGCTGTCGCCGCTGGTGACGTTGTGCGCCTCGACCCACACGCGGCCGGCCGGGCCGCTCGAGTCGGCCCACATCCCGGTGATTCCGTCCGGGCCGAAGAACCGCGGGATGCCGCCGTACTCGGTCGCGGTGACCTGAGTGATGGGTGCGCCGCCCACGTCGAGCAGGTCGGCGTACTGGGTGCCGTCCGTGGCCGCGTTCCAGAACGTCACCGTTGCGCCGGCCCCGACGCCCCACAGTCCATCGCTCGGCCGCACGATGAAGTCGGATACGCCGAGCCCGAATTCGAGCCGTGCCATGTCAGCTCACCACCCAACTGATGCTCTCGGGCAGCACGCTTTGGCCCACTGCGATATCGGGTTTCTGCGTGATCCACACCTGACCGGCGAGTTCGTTGTTCTTCGGGTAGATGGTGAGCCGGCCGATCCGTGCACCGGTGAGGTAGCACATCGCGTAGATGTTGCGGTTCGGGTGCCGGTAGGCAGCGGGAATCAGGACCGGAAGTCTCGCGTCCCACGCGGCATTCAGCATCGAGCCCACGCGGTCCCACGTCCCCAACCGCAAGAAGATGGTGCCGTTCATCGCCTGCAACGAACTCGCGACCGTGATCTTCCACGCAGCCATCGGCGAGTCCACGGTGAGGTCACCGGAGTCCGAGTAAATGGTCCGCTTCGTGGTGCCGTCGTATAGCTGCAGCTTGCCGGTGTCGTGCTCCCACGTCACGTCTCCAGGCTGTGCGTTGGGGTCCGTGAGTGTGCTGGAGATCGCGGGCCGGATCCGGGATCCGATGTACCGCTCGCCTCGGGCCACGGTCACCGACAGGGCGTTGGGCTGGATCGTGACGTTGGCCAGCAGCACCTCGTACGAGGCGTACTGATCACCCGTGGTAAGCACCGGCGGACCAGCGCCGGGGACGCCTGCCTTGACGACGGCGCGCACGGTCCACGTGGTGCGGCTGAGGCGCAGCACCACGCGGTCGACGCGGACCAGCCCGGAGGTGTTGGGGTCGATGGTGAGGGTGTCGCCGTCGGCGCCGGACGTCCACGCGTGGCCGTGCACCGATCCCCACACGCTCGCCCGGATCGCGACGGCGAGGCCGGCGCCGGCCGAGACAACAGCCGGATCGGTGGGGTAGCCGTCGACCCCGTCATCGGAGAACCGGGCGGCCATCTGCTCGTACTCGCCGTCAGTGACCGACCTGTTGTTGTGGGACGCCGACGGCCAAGAGTCCTGCGGCATTGTTACCTCGCTTCCAGTCGTCCGAGCCTGCGGGCCAGATCTCGCACGGCGCGCACAGTGGCGGTGGTCGTGGTTTTGTCGCTGTTGCCGATCACGGCGGTGACCAGCTCGCCCTCGTCGGGGGTGGCTTCCAGGCGGATGGTCTGCACGACGTCGGTGACCTCGAGGCCGGTGGGCAGCACGACGGTGACGCGGTCACCGAGCTGGTAATCGCGGCCGGCCTTCAGGTCGTCGGTGTCGATGGTGAGCGTGGACAGGGACGCCTGCGGGTTGTCGTCCCCGAACGCGAGCGTTCCGGCCTGGGTCAGCTCGCCCTTGCTGTCGTCCTTGCCGGACTCCTCGATCAGCTTCTCGACGCGGTACCAGTCCGCGGCCGCTCCGGAGTTGATCTCGACGAACAGGCGCTCGTTGGCGGGCTCGCCCTCGGCTGTCTCCTGCGCGGGGTCGTCGCCGCCCATAACCAGCTCGCTGGTGGCGAGGGGTGCGGCCATCGTGAACGCGACAGAGCGCAGATTGCCGAGGCCAGTGGAGAACCGGGCCGTGGCTGTGCGGTCCGCCGGTGCGTACACCCCGAACCGGATCTCGTCGTCGACCTGCCGGGTACGGAACCCGAGCCCGTCGGTGGCGGCCGCGGTGCGGCAGGCGTCCAGCAGCGGTTCGAACCGTGTGGTGATCGAGCGGGTACCACCGACCCCGGCCAAGGCGTCGAGGACCAGGTGCTCAATCCTGCGGGCAGACAGTGCCGAGGGTCCGCAGTTCTCCGACACCAGCTGCCGGATGAGGGCCTCGGCGTTGGTGGCCGTGATCTGCCGGTTCACGTTGCTGGTCTTGGTCTGCGACGCGAACGCTTTCGCGGGTTCGGGGTAGGTGAGGTATCCGGCGATGCGGGCCAGGTCATCCGTGAACGCCACGGTGACCGTGCCCGGCCCGGAGTTTCCTTCCAGGTCCCACACGTAGTTCTGCGGTTCCTCGAGCGGGCCCGCGCACCAGATCGTTCCGTTGCGCACCAGCACCAGCCGGTTGCCAGGCTGCAGCAGCTCCATATGCTCTGGCCAGGCGGGCAGCGTCACCGAGCCCGAGGCGGGCACGTTGAAATTGACGTCGCAGGCGAGCTTGGACCAGCGGGCGAGCGGATCTCCGATGAAGTTCAGGTTGCGGTCGGTGACCAGGAGTTGGAGCGTCACGCGTCCACCCCCTTGCTCATGCGGTCTCGTACCTCGGGAAGTAGGTCAGGTCGACCGCGCTGCCCGGCCCTGCTCCGGTCAGCTGGAACGTCACAGCGGTATCGCCGGGAGGCAGCGGCCACAGCACGGCCTCGGGCCAGTTGAGCGCCCCGATCCAGTTCCCGCCGGGCCCGCGGACCTGCGGCGGATCCGTCGACACGATGACCTGCTCACCGGAGCCGAGGCCAGGTTTCCCGATCGTGGCCGGGTCGACGATGAACGTCTCGTCGGTGTCCTCACGCGTGAACGTGATCCGTGTCGCCGGGCCGGTGATGGTCCAGGTCGGCCACACCTCGACGTCGCCAACATTCGTGACGGTGGTGGCGCCGAGGACCTGCCCCGAGGACACCGACGGGTACGGGGCAAGGAAGTCGACCAGGACGCCGGACTCGCGGTGTATGCCCACCGGCACGGCATCGATCCAGTACGGATCCTCGCACCACAGCGTCACGGTGGCCGAGTCCCAGGTGATGCCGGTAGCGCGCTGGCCGCGTCCATCCCAGCCGTCCTGGTAGTAGACCGGGATGCGCCGGATGCTGCCGGTAGGCCGGGCCACCTCGAGGAGGCCGGGTCCCTCGCGCAGGGTCCGGGTGAATGCCCGCGCGAGCGCCCGCCAGTTCGCGGTGAACACGTTGTGGTCGGCGCCCTTGACGAGTAGCGGCCACACGATGCTGCGCGGCTGCGGCTGGACGTGCCGCAGCCGAGCGCCGCCGCGCGGGTGCGGATCGGAGGTGAGCGTGTACGGCGCGGCGCCCAGCCCGGAAACTCCCTCGGCCAGTACGAACCAGTCGCCCGCCAGGTTGGTCATGGGCCATCGAGTGCCGGCCGGGTCGATGTACGTGATGGTCGCGTATCCGACCTCGGGCACCTCTACCGGCGGTGTCCCTCCGTCGCCCGGATCGCCCGGATCAACGACCTTGGGTGCTGTGATGACGGGCATTTACCGGGGCCTCCCCACGCGCTGCCGCGCCTCTTCCTGCCGCTGGATCAGCTGCAGGTCCCGTGCGTCGATCACGGACGACCGGGGGTACACGTTGTACGTGACCGGTGCCCGGTCGTCCGTGGACGTCTGCGCGGCCGGTGCGGGGGCGGCGCGGCCCGGTGCCGCGGCGCGGCCAGAGGACGCGGGCAGCTGCAGCTTTCCGTCGTTGATCGCGTCCATGGCCTTGATGCCGTACTTGGCCACAGACGTGGCCTTGACCATGTATTCGCCGTTCGAGCCCCACATCAGGACCGAGTCCGAGGTGCCCGTGCCCGGGCCTCTCACGGGCCCTCCGCTCGGGTAGCCGGGTATCGGGCCGCCCGAGGCCCGGTGGATCAGGCCGCCGTCCTTCTTTCCCAGCCGTGCCGCCTGCCGCCGTAGTGCATCGGCTGTTGTCGAGGGCGCCGAGCCGATCGTCTCGAACACGGACACGTATCGGACCGTGACCGTGGCCGTGGCGGTCTTGCCCGAGAACGCATTCAGACGCCCGTTGGCGTCCGCGATCTTCCGCTTCAGGTCGGAAATCTCCGCGCGTACGCCAGCCTTACGCGAGTCGGGCACGCTCTTGAGTCGGGACTTGGCGTCGGCGAGCTTCGCCTTCAGGTCGTCCAGGTTGCCGCGTAGCTTCGCGGTCTTGTCCGGCGTCTTCAGGATTTGATCCGCGAGCGCTTTCGCCTGGTCCCTGGTGAGACCCATCTGCATGGCGTTCGCGATGAGCTGCTTCCTGCCGCGCTCATAGATCCCGTTCACGGTGTTCCAGGACGCCCCGGAGTCGCGGGCAGCGCCGGCCGCCTCGTCGGTCTTGGCCGCCAGGTCGTTCAGGGCCGAGGCTGCGTTGCGCGACTTCTCGGAGTTCAGGACCAGCTTGCCGTTGTGCATGTCGAGCGCGCCGGCGTTCTCCTTTGCCGCCTTGCTCGCCGCGTCGACCGCTGCCTCGAACCCGATCATGCCGCCGAGCGCCGACCGGTTCGTGTCGTTCAACGCGACGATGGACTGCCGCAATCCGTCCGCCGATGCCTTCTGGGCGTCGAGCTTGGTCTTCACCTCAAGGGCCTGCTGCCCGAACAACCCCATGCTCTGCGCGGCCAACTGCTGTTCCAGCGCCTGCCCGGCCAACGCCGACTTGTAGTCGTCGAGCTGACCACGCACCTGGTCCGACGTGTACCCCTGCTTCTGCAGCTTCACGATGATCTGGTCGAGGGCAGACGCCGCGAGGTCCGCGTGGCCCTGAGACACCATGCCTGCGAGCGCCTTGTCGAGTCCGTCGAACGCGGCCTTCGCGTCCTTCACCGGCGTCGAGTCCATGCCGATGATCGAGGTGAGGAACTGGTCGACCTTCTCGTAGTTGCTCGGCTTGGCCAGTGTGGCGAGCGCGTCGCCGAGGCCGGACAGATCCTTGCCGTAGGCGCGCACCGCTTCACCGGACAGCTTGCCGCCCTGGCCGAGCTTGGTCAGCGACGTCGTCAGCTTGTCGACGTCCGGCGGCGCCTTCTCGCTACGTGAGGCGAGCTCCGAGATGCCGATGAGCAGCAGCCCGATGCCGGTGCCGGCCATCGCGATTTTGGCAGTCCGGGACAGGGCCGTGATCGCCGCACGTGCTGCGGCCAGCCTGCCGGGTGCCGCGGCCGCCGCGACGTTCATGACGGCCAGCTGCAGGCCCAGCGCGCGCATGGCCGTACCGGCGGCCGCCGCGCCGACCGAGGCGAGCTTGACCGCCTTGATGGCGATGGCCAGCTGCAGCAGCGTCGCGATGGCGTCGGGCGGCACGGCGGACACGATCCCGGACAGGGCGTTGATGACGTCGAGCATGCCCACGCCGACATCCGAACTGGCCTGCAGCAGATTGATGAGCGCCTGGCCGACGTTCTCCAGGGTGTCCCATACGGCCGGGCCGTTGGCCCGTGCGTAGTCGAGGAACGTCTCGATGCCGCCGCCGACCTTGCCCGTGTCGGCCTTGGACAGAAACACCGTGAGCTTGCTGACGGCGTTGGTCATCGTGCGGTCAGCAAAGGTGGTGAACCTCGAGTTGAGGGCGTCGAACCCCGGTGTGGAGATCGCGCCGCCGACCATGGTGATCAGCCGGTCGAACTGGGTGGACGCGTTTTTGACCAGCCCTGACGTCTTGGGCAGCAGGGCGTTGGCGACCGCGACGCCCTTGGTGAACGGGCCCATGACGTCACCGGAGAGACTGTCGCTCCAGTCCTGGAAGTTGTCGCGGAGAATGCCGACCGCAACGGCAGCCTCACGGGTTGCCGGGGGCAGCTTGGCCAGCTCCTGCTGGTACGCGGCCTGCGCCTTGACTGCCTCGGCCGAGTTCTTCCCTGAGGTGGCGACGGCGTCCTGGTACTTGTCCTGCGCCTTGACGGCCTCGCCGATCGCCGCGATCTGCGGTTTCAGCGCGAGACCGTAGGCGGCCGCCGACACAGCGACCGCCCCGAACTGCCCGGCCAGCTGCGCCGTGGCGCCAGCCAGCGCTGAGGCTGCAGGGACAGCCGCCGGGGCCAGCGAGATCAGGCTCTCCTTGAGGGTCTCGCCGAGCTTGCTCGCCGCATCGGACACCGAGGTGAACGAGTTGCGGCTGTTGGACACCGTGCGGTCCAGGCGCCGGTGCGCATCAGCGGTCGAGACGAGGTTGCCCTGCAGGTCGCGCAGATTGCCGTCGGCATCTGTGGTCAGCCTGGCCAGTCGCAGACGCAGCCGGTCAGATGAGTCACCGGTGCCGTTGAGGACTCGGGAAAGCTCGTCACGGCCGGTCAGCGTGAACGTGAGGCGCTCGGCCACCCGGCACCCCCTTATCTGGCAGAGATGTGCCGGTTGATCCAGCTGACGGCGGACTCGAGATCAGCGGCGGACAGCCGGTCGATCTCCCACGGGCGAATGTGCAGGTAGTGCGCGAGCAGCCACCGGTACTCGTCGATCAGTCCTCGGAGACCCGGGCGCTGGCCAAGTGGCCTTTTCCCAGCGCGTCGAGAGCGGCGGTCACGTCGCCCTGGTCCGCGGCGAGCTTGCGCAGGTGCGGCAGCATCGCGTCGATCGCGCTGTCCTCGTTCTTGGCGAGCGCCTCGCTGATGAGGGTCTCCAGGACGTCGTCGATCTCGGCCCGCTCGAGGCGCACCTTGAGGCGGCGCCGCCAGTTCGGCACGTCGAACTCGGCGAACTTGAGGGCCGGGTCCTCACGGCGGCGAAACGCCCACAGCACGGCGCGCATCGCGGTCGGATCCTGGCCGCGCAGCTGGTCCTCGATGTGCCGCCACGGCGTCTCACCGAGGGCCTCTTCGACGGCGGCCGCCTCGATGGCCGACAGGTCATCGGTGGACAGCTCCTCGGTGGTGCCGTCCTCGTGACGGTACGAAACGATCATTGCGGGTGGTCCCCCTCTACTCCAGGTCGCGGCGCACGTCGTCCGTGATCCGCTCGATCTCTTGGTTCATCCGTGGCAGCCCGGACTGCACGGTGCGCGACCACCAGCCGGTGGGGCGGGCCCACTGCGTCGTCCAGTGCCGCCGGTTGCCGAACACCGGATGCCGCACCCGGCCCTCATCGATGACCCACGGCATGTTCCGCAGGTCGCGAGGCAGCCGGCCCTTGTCCATCCACACGCGCGCGCCTGGGTTGCCAGTCTGCCGCACGCTGATCCTGATTCCGCCCGCCAGCGTGGCGCGCAGCGGCCGCGTGTTGGCCGTCGGACCGCCCCGTACGGTGCGCCCGGAGCCGGGCAGCTGCACCGTGCGGATTGCCTGCTGCAGATATTTCTGCAGGGGCTCAGCGGCCCGGCGGATCCGGCGCGACATGTTGCGCTGAAGCCTCGGCCCGCCGGCCGCGCGCAGCCGGTGGGCGAGGGTGATCAGCTGCCTGGTGCCGAGGATCCGTACCGAGCCAGCCACGTCAGGCTGCGGTGGGAATGTCGACGTTCTCGGCGGGCTCCGAGGTGATGGCGAACTGGCACATGATCTGTGCCGCGTTGTCGAGCTCGCGGACCTTGGCCTGCGAGGTGACCGTGGCCGGGTAGACGTCCATCGGCTGGGTGGGCACGTCGCCCTCGTCCATCCACACGACGAACCCAGAGGCCTCGCGCACCAGCAGCGTGCGCACGTCGTCGCCGTCCTTGGACGCCCAGAACGTCAACGAACTGTCGGACGCGGTGATCTCGCCGCCGACCACCGGCGTGAACCGGCTGCCGAGCGCCGGGGTGGCCACGGTCTCCGAGGTGGTCTGCCAGCCGTCCATCGCGCCGGTCTCCGCCTCGAGCGCCGTGCCCGCGTCGAGCTCGGCCCGCGTCGGCGCATTCTTGTTCGCGATCGTCGGCACCCACAGCACGCGCGTGACGCCACGCCGGTAGTAGCGAGTCGATGCCTGAATCGGGGTCGCCATAGCTCAGTCCTCCGTCTTGGGGCGGCGGCCCTTTGCCGCGGCCGCTGTTTTCTCGACCGGCGCGGCGTCGTCCTCGACGACCTCCGCTGCGGCCGCCGGTTCCTCGACGGGAGTGCCGTCGTCGTGGACGGCCTCCCAGCCGCTTCGCTCGTACGCCTTGACCTGTATCTGCTGCACCTCGATGTCCTGGTCCGGCAGCGTCTTGTGCCGCATTCGCGTCATAGCGGGGTCTCCCTTACGTGAAGGCGCGTCCAGCCAGCTGCAGCAGCAGCCGCACCTGCACGCCGTTCGTGGTCTGCTCCTGCACGAGCGCGGACGCCGCGATGGCGACCTCGGCCGAGCGCATGCCGAGTGACGGATCGGCGGCGAGCAGCTGCTCGAGGGGCGCGGCAATCTCGTACGCGCGCGCCCGGGCGGCCCGCACGTCGGTGTCTCCGCGCATGACGATGACCGCGACGGTCAGCTGCAGTTGCTCCTCGCGGTCCGTGCCGAGCGTCGCCCACCCGCCGGCCGTCTGCCCGGCCTCAAAGCTGCCGTCAGGGTCGCCGTCGAACCCGACCACCAGCCACTCACGGGCGCTGCTGTTGGTGACCTGCGGGCCGTCCGCGACTACTACGCCCTCGAGCGCGGGCGCGGCCGCGGCGCGTACGGTCACGGCGTCGATGAGCTCGGGAAGTCTGGATGCCACTACGCCACCGCCGGGGGGAGTTTGTACGGCTCGAGCAGCTGCAGCACTCTGTTGGGCACCGCGTAGCCGAAGCCGGGGACCTGCTCGGTCACGGAAAAGTCATCGCCGCCCGCGAGCACCGGGCCGCGGCTCGCGGTCTGGGTCCGCCACAGGTGCTGAATGAGCATCCGTGCGGCGAGCTTGATGGTGGGCAGCTCCTCGGCCCGCCCTGCGGTGTACGTGAACGTCCAGGGCCCTCCGTGGAATCGGGCGCCCGACAGGCGCTGCACGATGCCGGTGGCGCCGTCGAGGTGCAGCTGCCCGACGTCGAGCGCCGCGCCACCGGTCAGCTGCGGCGTCACGGCCACGAGCGCGATTGCGGGCAGCTTCAACAGGCACAGGGTCCTGCCCGTGCCGTTGACCGTTTCGGTGAACTCGCGTTGCTCGACGACGCCCACCAGATTCTCGATGGGGGCGGTAATGCCGTCGATGTACGCCTGCAGCTCCTCGTCGTCGCCGTCGCCAACGAGGTTGAGCTGAGCCTTGGCCTCGGCCAACGTGATGATGCCCATGCCCGCCTCTACTCGCTGCGGGTCTCGGGAGACTCGGCGCGGCCACCGCCGCGCGAGGAATCGGCCGCCAGCTCCGGCGCCTGCTCCTCGAGGGCGGCCGCCTCCTGGCCGTCGCGCTCGCGGGCCGCGGCGAGGATGGCGTCCCGCTCCTTGACGATCGAGGCGCGCGGCTTCTTCGCCGCGGACTCGGCGTCCAGCACGCGCAGCGCCTCGGCCTCGTCGGCGGTGGCGAGGTATGCCAGCACCTCGTCGACCTTGGCGGCCGTCGGATCGAACGGGGCGCCCTCGTCGGCGCCCTGCGGCCTGGACGCGGGGGCTGCGCCCGTGCCCGCCTTGCCGGCGCCGACCAGCTCGGCGCGCACTCCGTCGGCCCACGCCGCGGCCGTGGCGTCGTCGACCTCGACGACCTGCCCCGGACGCCACGAGAATTCCAGACCACCGACGGACTGCAGTACTCGGATGCTGGGCATCCGCTGCTCCTTCCACAGAGGCGGCCCCCGACGATTGCCGGGGGCCGAGGATCGGGTGCGCTCAGGTGGCCGGGTGCTTGTACGTGCGGAACGCAGCGCCGTCGTCGGGCGTCCCGTCGAAGCGCAGGAACCCCAGGAACCCGACCTGCAGGTAGTCGGCGTACCGCTCCTCCAGGCGCATCATCTGGCCGCCTGCGACCTGCCGGGCGACGTAGGCGGCACGCAGGTCCCCGAACCCGATCGATGCGGCGCTGGCCGCCGGGGCGGCAATGCCGTTGTCGATGACGACCGCGGACCCCAGCAGGGTGGACGGGACGCCGGCCTGAACGGAGGGCTCCCACAGCGGTCGGCCCTGCTCGTCCTTCAGCTTGCGGACGACCTTCAGACCGGAGTCCGAGGTGGCCCACTTCGCGGTGCCCCGGTAGGCGGGGTCGATGGAGTGCTGCAGGTCGATCAGGTCGTCATAGATGACCGAGGTGGTCTGACCGGTCGCGCCGGTCTTTCCCGCTGTGGCGTTGGTGAACAGGCCCTCGGGCTGCGACGAGCCGGTGCCCGTGGCCAGGTGCGCCGCGATAGCGCGGCCGATCCGCTCGCCAAGCTTGCGGGCGATAAATCCTTCGGTGTCGAAAACCGAGTCCTGCAGCAGCGCCAGCGAGGCGCGGATCATCTTGGAGCTGTACGTGTACGCCCCGAGATCCTTCTGCCCCAGGGTGAGGTCTGTGTCCGTGACCTGAGCGTTCTCGGTGAGGATCACACCGACGTTCGCCGTGTCGTCGTTGGTCGGCCAGTTCAGCGTGTTGCCGGATGCGGTCGTGATGACGTTGACCTCGGACAGCAGGCCGCCGTACACCTTCAGCGTTTCGGTGATCTTGTTCAGGGTGTCGGTCGGGATGAAGTACCCGCCCGCGTTGCCCGGCGAGGTGGCCTGTGCCCGGATCTCCGAGTGGTTGGCCAGCATCAGTTCGCGCTGGTCGTTGGACAGGGCGCTCATGCCCCGACGGACGAAGCGGCCGAACGCGTCGCGGTAGGCCGCATCCTGGTCGGCCTCGCGGTCCTCGGGAGCGCCACCGCCGGTGACGATGGCCTGGTCCCGCTGCACCGTGTCCATGCGGGCGGAGCGCTCCATGCGCTCGATGTCCTGCGAGGTGGCCGTCAGGTCGGCCTCCATGCGGTCCCAGGTCTCTCGCTCCTCGGCCGTCAGAGCGTCTCGGTTCTCGGTCTCGGCACGGGACTGGATTCCCTGCATCTGCGACCAGAGGTTGGCCCGCTTCTCCAGGGCCCGGGTGAGCAGTGCACTCATGGCGTTGTGTCCTTTCACGGCACGCCGAACAGCCCCACCAGTGGCGGGGCTGAAGGATTGGATTGTTGGTCAGCGAGGCAGCCCGTAGCGGGCGGCCAGCGCGTTCATGCGCATCGAGAGAGGCAGGACCGCGGGTTGAGTGGACACCGCCGGCTCAACGGGGCTCTGTTCGCGAGTGGACTCGCCCGGCTCGCGTTCGATGTGCACCAGGTCGAGCAGCTCGGGCCGGTGCCGGGCGGCGGCCTCGACGGCGGCGTAGTCGCCGCGCCGGTCCAGCGCCCGGGCCACGGCCTTCAGCTCGGCCTCGGTCTCGGGGTAGGCAGGAAACGTGACGGCACTGACCTCGACCAGGCGTACCTCACGGATCACGCGGACCTCGACATCGACGGGGTCAGCGCCCTCGACCTCGAGGGACTCGGTACTCCACTCGTCCTTGATGACGTAGAACCCGAACGACATCCCGGTGATGTTGCCGTTGCGTAGGTTCGCCTGCAGGTCCCGGACGTACGAGAGCTCGCCGTCCAGGGCAGAGTCGACGGCCAGGCCGCGTTCGTCCTCGGCCAGCGCGAGGGTGCCGGCTGACATGCGCGACACGACGTAGTACGAGTCGTGGTCGATGAGCATGCGGGCGTCGGCCTCGCCGAGTGTCTTGGTGAACGCACCCGCAGCGATCTCCTCGTAGAACCCCCAGCGCAGCGGGTTCCCGATGGCGGTCCGGCTGTTGAACACCGAGGCGTACCCGGCGAACCGCTGCCCGCCCTGGTCGTCCGCGCGGATCTGCACGCCCGCCTCGCCGATGGCCAGGTGGCGCCGTTCAGCGCTCGTTGTCGTCGTCGGCATCGTCCGCCTCCTTGTCGGCATGTTCGGCCAGCAGGCGGCGAGCCTCGGCCATCAGTGCGGCAGCGCGCACCGGCGCCGGCGCCTCGTCCGGCGCCAGCGGGTTGGAGCCGAGCGGCGCCATGTACGTGGGCTGCAGGTACGTGTCGCCCTCCGGGCCCGGGATCGGGGGCAGTTCCTCGAGGGCCCTGATGTCGTTGGCGGACATGACGCCCGTGTCACGCATCGCCCGGTAGAACGTTGCCCGCGACGACGAGTCGCCGCGGAGCAGCCCCTGCAGCCGGTAGTGCGCGTACTCGCCGGGCGGCAGCAGCTCCTTGGAAATGCGCTGCTCCGTCGGTGACAGCCACGTCGGGCCAAGGTCGAACGTCACCCAGCCCTGCGCCTGCTGCTCGAGGCCCGTGCCCCACGAGGTGGACTTCGCCGTCTCGGACAGCAGGAACAGCGGCACGCCGAACATGCGGCTGATCTCGCTGATCTGGAACTCGCGCGACTCCAGGAACTGTGCGTCACGCAGCGGCATTGTCACCGGCTTGAACGTGGCGCCCGCGTCCAGCACGGCCACCTCGTGTGCGTTCTCGATGCCGCCGACCTTGGCCTGCCACCGGGACTTGAGGGCCTGCGCCTGCTCGGCGTTCAGCCGCTGCTCGGTCTGCAGCACGCCGGACACCATGTTGCCGCGGCCGAACAGTTTGGCCGCGCCGAGCTCGGCGGCCTGGGCGAGCCCGATGCCCTGCCGCGCAGCAGCGATGGGTGACAGCCCTTGCAGGCCGTCGTAGCCGATCCCCGGCATGTGCAGCAGTTCGCGCGGCGTGAGCCGGAACAGCACGCCCCAGTCGTCGGTGATGTAGAAGAACTTCCCGGACGGGTTCGCCTCGCTCGGCCGTTCCCGGTCGACCGTCACCCGGTCTGGCGTCACCGGCCACAGTTCCTTGATCTGTCCGGACGGGGCTCGCAGCTTCTGCAGATACGCGTTGCCCCACAGCACCTTGTGCACGTAGGCGAGCCGCCACAGCTCGAGCGGCGTCAGCTCGGGGTGCGGGCTCGAGAGCAGCGACGAGTCCGTGCGGTCTTTCGTCCCGGCCTTGTAGGAGTTCAGCGGCAGCGCCGCGGACACCCCGGCGATGACTGCCACCGACCGCCACACCGCCGGCATGTGCACCGCGGTGCGCTCGGAGACCTGCACCCCAGCCTCCGCACGGGGGCCGGCCATCCATCCCAGCAACGATGCGTCGGTGAGCGGCACTGCCGGATTCTCCGGAGACGAGCGCCGGTCGAACAGACCGAAGAGGCTCACGGTGTCGGCTCCTTACGGTGCGCGGCCTCGGGCCGAGTCAGCTTCTGCTCTGCGGCCACAACGCCCATGCCGCCGCCCAGGATGAGCGCCGCGGGCAGGTAGATGAGCGCGACTCCGTAGACGATGGACAGCAGGGATACGACCTCTGCCACGGTCAGCACAACGGTCCTCACCACAGGTTGGGCGCCCCTTCCTCTTCCACCTCGGCACCGAGCCCCCAGCGGGCCAGGGTCACAGCCACCAGCGGGCTGATGTCCACGGACACAATCCGTCGCGCCCACGCCCACGCATCACCCAACGGGCGCTTCTGCGCACCTGCCAGGGCCGCGGCGAGCGGGGCCTGGTCGAGGTGCGACAGGTTCTGCTCAGTGACCGCGTCGTAGAACTGGCCGGTGGCCACCACCACGTCGCGGGCCTTGGCCTGTACGACCGGGGCTAGCAGCTGCGGCTCGTCGGACGTGTCTTCAGGGTCCACCTTGAGCGCGTCGACCAGATCCCCGATAAGCGCCGCGGCCGGCCCGCCCGAGTCGATGACCCAGCAGCGCGGCCCCCACCGCTTGGTCAGCTCGCGTGCCCGATCCTTGAACCACCCCGTACCCGGGCGATGGTCGACGACCTCGACGTGCGTCCCGCCGCGCCACAGCCCCGCCACAGAGATGGCGACGTGCGACCGCTCGGGCGTCATGTCAACGGCGAACGCGACGGGGTCGCCCGGCGACGATTCAGCAGCGGCCAGCGCCCGCCACACGTCCTCGCCCAGGACCTGCCACGTGTCCGCGGTGTCCGACGGGTAGGCGCCCACACCGAGCCGCTCACGCTCAAAGATGCCGCTACTGCCGAGCGACGCCCGCTCGTTACGGATGAACTCCGGACTGATCAGATAGCCCAGCGAAGGGTTGGACTTAGCCCACGACGCGAGGTCATCGGCGTCGTCGTGCTCCGTGCAGGACGGGCCGCACTCGTCCACGTGCGGGTCCACCGACCACTCGAAGTACGCCATGCTCGGGTCCGGGACACCGGACTCCACAGCAGCCAGCGCACGGCGGCGCAGCCGCCCCAACTGCACCGACTGCGGCCCGATGCCGGCGCTGCCCAGGTAGTACAGCTGCGGGTTTTCGACGGCCGACATGGTCGGCATGAGCGCACCCATTGCGTCATCGCCGAGGATCATTGCCTCGTCCATGATGTTGCAGTCACCGGTGAAGCCTCGGCCGCTGCCACCCGAGCGAGCGAGGAACTGCAGCACCTGGCCCGTTACCAGGGTGATCGACGTCTCGTTCGTATTGTTCCGCACCCGCAGCACACGTTTACGCAGGTCAGGGCATCCGAGGATCAGGGCCTCGATCCGCTGGAACGCAACCTTCGACGTCTTGAACTCGTGCGCGCTGTGGATGATGAGCTGCTCGTCGAGCAGGAACAGCCCGGCCAATTCCCTGGCTTCGATCAACCCGCCCTTGCCGTTCTGGCGCGGAAGGTTCACCGCGACCTCGAACGCAGCCCACGACCCGTCAGCGCGCTCGCGCAGGCCCACGTCGAGGACGTGCTTCTGCCACGGGAACAGCTCGAGCCCGGCCATCGCCGCCAGCTCGACAGCCTCCTGCCCGGACGACGAGAGGAACGTAGCCGGGGCAGTGAACAGGCGGGGCACCTGGACGCCAGTAACGACGTCAGGCGGTGCGGTCACGTCGCCTCCTGCGTCGCTTGGTGAGCTCGTCCACGCGGTCGTTCTCGACGGCAACGGGTGCCAGCTTCCGCAGGGAGTCGAGTGCGGCGCGTAGCTCCCGACCAGCGTTTGCCTTCGCCGTCGCCCCGCCCCCCTCATCCATCGTCGCCGCCAGAGTCAGGGCGAGTTGTGCCAGGCCAGGAGCGATGTCGCCGACGCGGAGGTGCGCTATTTCGGCAGCGGTCGCTTCAACGTTGGTACTCATGATCACCCCCAGCCGTCACACTGCGTTGCGTCACGGAGAGTGATGGGGGTCCGCTAAATCGCTGGCGCTGGCTTCGCCGGATTAGCGAGTACAGGCCCCGCGTAAACAATCGGGCGACAAGGGCGTTTAGGTCGCCCAGCTGATCGCTGAACTTTGGACCCACTCTCCCCGACCGGCGGTCTCGATCACTCGCGAGCGTTGATCGTTTTCGCTTTTCGATCTTTGTTCAACGCTCGATGACGCTCGGTGCTCGGTGGTCCAGGCGCTCGGTCACCATGCCCGCGAGGCCTGGGGCATGCCCGCCTGCCGGCCCCTACGCCGGGCCCCGTACCACCGGGCCGCCACCCTCTGCATGGCTGGTGATCGCATGGTCTCGATGCGCGCCATGACGATGGACTCGCCGGGGTCGACGACGATGATGCGCGCGTCGAGCCGCTGGTACTTGGCTCGGGCCTTGGGGCTGGGCATGGTGTGGATCAGGTAGACGTCGACCGTGTCCAGGTGCTGGGTCGCCTCGTCGATGGCGGCGTATCGGGCGCGCTGTGCGACGCGCTGCTGCACTGTGCCGTGGTTCCAGTGCGGTGCGCCTGGCCCAGTGAGCGCGATGGTGATGCGGTCCAGGTCGATGACGATGTCCGTCGGTTTGGCGTGCGCGTCGATCCAGCTGCTTTTGCCTGCAGTCGGCGGACCGGTCACGACGTACAGCACGGCGCCTCACCGTGTGTGCAGCAGTACTTGCCCACGCATCCGCAGCAGCGGTCCGGCGGTTCGTCATCGGGCATGGTCACCACCTCCGTGACGCTCGCCGTGGTCGCTGGGCCGCCGTGCGGTTGCCCCTGCTGCTGTTGCACCGGCGGTGTGCGGCGCGGGCGTTGGCGGGGTCGAGCAGGTTGCCGCCGCGGGTGAGCGGCTGCTCGTGGTCGAGGGTGAAGGACAGCGGATGCTTGGCGTGCAGCGCGTAGTCGATGTTGTGGCCGCACAGCCAGCAGGGCAGGCGCTGGGCTCGGAGCCAGGCACAGAGGCGGCGGTAGGGGCGCCCGTTGCGGGGGTTGCCGGCCACGGGCGCCTCCTCCGGTCACTGGTCCTCGGCGGCCTTGGAGGCTTCGTCGATGGCGTCCTGCAGGGAGTCGCGGCCCTCTTGGTTGTGCGCCTCCATGCCGTCCATGTACGCGTCGAGGTACTCGCTGTTGGGGAGCGTGGCGCACTCCTTGGGCGGGTCCAGGTCGTCGTTGCTGGGGTCGGCGTCGATGGCGTCCTTCACGGCATCGACGCAGTCCTGCCGGGCCTGGGCCGGGTCTGCGGCCGGCGAGGTGGTGGCTGCGGCTGACGGCTTGGACGTCCCGGCGTCGCCGTCGCTGCTCGTACAGGCAGTGAGTGCGGCAGCAAGCAGAGCGATCGCGGCTGCGGTTGTACGGACGTTCATGGTCCCCCCAGTGATGCGGTGTTGACCCTGCATCATCTGGGACATGTGGGTGCAGTGTGAAGCCTACGTGACGCTCCTGTGACGTACTGCAGGGGCGGCGCGGGCGGGTTGCCCTCTCCCACCGCCCGCCGTTGTCACCGGCTCTTCCGCGCCACCCCTGGCACGACAGAGCCCCCGTCGGGGGAACCGAAAGCGGGGGCTCTGTCGTGCGTCTGTGGTGCCTGTCTCGGGGCACAGTTGTTCTCCGAGATCGTGACACCGCTCTGACCTGCGCGTCAAGCTGCGGCGCGCTCGGCCCGCCGTGTCTCATACGCGTGCACGTCGGCGAGGGCGAACCAGCGTTGCCTCGCGCTGCTGCCGTGAGCGGGTCGGATCTCCTCGCGCTGTACGAGCTTGCGGACTGCGCCGAGGGTGACGCCGAGGGCTTGGGCGGTCTGGTGAGCGGTGAGGAAGCCGGGGCGCAACAGCTGTGACTCCATGACTCCCATCATGCGGTAGGGCCCCACGATGGGGGCGGGTGGCGGGGCTCGGCCGAGCCTCCTTGTCAGGTCGCTAGGCCCGCAGCTTCGGCCATCCGGGAACGCGCCACGGCGGCGTACTGCTCGGACTGTTCGATACCGATGAACGCGCGGCCCTCGAGGAGCGCGGCCGCGCCGGTGGTGCCTGAGCCGGTGAAGGGGTCCAGTACGGTCCCGCCAGGGGGCACGATGCGCACGAGCTGCTGCATGACGTCGAGTGGCTTCTGCGTGATGTGCTGGCGGTTGTTACCGCGTGGCTGGCTGCCGGTGAAGTGGCCAGGCAGGTAGACGGGGTTGTCGCCGGTGAAGACGGGGCCGTTGCTGCCCCAGACGATGAACTCGCATTCCTGGCGGAGGCGGCCGGGCTGCGGGCGGGCGATCGGCTTCTGCCACACGGCGACGCCGCGCCAGGTGTAGCCGGCGGCCTGCAGGGCGTCGGTGGTGATGGGGAGCTGGCGCCAGTCGGTGAAGACGAGCGCGGCGCCGCCGGGTCTGGTGAGGCGGTGGCATTCGGCGAGGATCAGGGACAGCCAGGCGAGGTAGGAGCGTTGGTCGCGGTTCTCGCCCGTGAAGTCGCCGAGGTCGTGCCCGTGGTTGCGGCCGTCATTGCTGAGGTATTTCTGGCGGGCGGTGCGGCTGGTGCGTTCGGTCATGGTGCGGCCGCCGCTGTTGTAGGGCGGGTCGCAGATGACGGCGTCGACTGGGGCAGTCAGCGTGGGAAGCACGGTGAGCGCGTCGCCAGAGTGCAGTGTCCAGGTGCTCATGGTGGTGGCCTTTCGCTGGGTCGCATGCGCTGGTCGCGAGCGAGTCGTAGCGGTGGCCTGGCAGCATGATCGTTCTGCTCAGATAGATGCATACTGAAACATTCATGCGCGAAGCCCCGCCGCAACGGGGGATGCGGCGGGGCTTCTTGCGGCCGGGCGTTACCCGGCGTGCAGCCATCAGTGTGTCAGCGGCCGCGCTTGGGCGTACCAGGAACCGGCTTGTCGACATCCTTGACCCAACCGCCCCGCGAGGGCCGGTAATCGGTGGCGTGACGGCCCGCGTCGGGCACGCGCGCAGGGTCGCGGGTCGGGAAGTCTTTCGGAAGTCCGGGCATGATGATGCTCCTGTCTCGTGATCGGGATGGGGAACCGGGGCGGCCGGATCGCCTGGCAGCAGTCGGCCGTCCCGGGGTCTATTTCGCCTTCAGCCAGCGGACGAGAGTGCGCTGCGGGCGCTTCTGGTCGGGCACTGTCTCGAAGGCAGGTTTGTTGTTGTTGCTGGGCTGACCTGCACAAACAACATCCTCAAGAGAGCGGTCAGCCGATGGGGGAAGGGGCGGGAAAGCGGACCGGTCTACACCGGTTGAGGTACGGCGCCCCTTCATGCGCACTGCCTTGGTGGGGATGTCGGCCGCGGCGAGTGCCTCGCGTACGGCCTCGGGGGAGGCGCCCAGGTGGGCGGCGACGACGGCCGTGTGGGCGTGCGGATCAGCCACCGTGTGGAGCGCGATCACGAGGTCATCGCGGCTCACCGACGGGGCCTCCGGCTCGCCCTCGGCGGGGGCGGGCTCCTCGCTCTTGGGGGAGGCCGGCGGCCAGGGCTCGCGGAGCCCGAGCACGACGGCCGTGACGAGCCAGGCCCAGGCGAGTACGAGGGCCATGTCCCAGGAGTGCGGCAGGCCCTTGATGAATCCGGCCGCGAGGACGAGCACCAGGAGGCGGGCGACGGCTCCCCCAGCGATCCACACGGCGACGGCCCGGCAGATGATCGTCGACCCTGTCCAGACGGAGACCCAGACGCGCATCAGGCACCGACCATCATCAGGACGGCGGCCGCGAACTGGACCGGCATGGCCCAGATCGAACCGTCCCCAGCGGCAGGCCAGACGAACGCAGCGATCATAGCCACGATGGCGGCGCGGCCGGGCGGTAGCCATTTCGCCGGGCACGCGACCAGGATGATGGCCAGGAGCAGAGAGACGGCGCCGATTCCGACGTCGCCGAACGGGCCACTGCCGGCGCCGACGCCGAGACCGGTCAGCCCTTGCTCGACGACCTTGCCGGGGTTGGCCCAGATCTTCCCGGCGGACACGTACGTGGTGCCCGCGATGAACGCGCACACAGCGGCGCCGTTCTGGCGGAACGTGAGCCGTCCGCCCACGATGCCGAAGATCAACAGGACGGTGAGGCAGAGGGCGATCCCGCCCGAGCCGAGCACGCCGAATACGGCGCCGCTGGTGTCTGCAGCGAGGTACATCGAGGCTCCTAGCCGAGGATCGAGTGCGGGGTGTTCAGCGCGAGGGCGAGCAGGATGGTGGCGAACGGGATGCGGTAGACGACGCGGGCGGCGGGGCGCAGTTTGGCGGGCACCAGCCGCACGTACTCCGTGGCCAGTTCAGCGCCCCACCAGGCGACTCCAGCCATGACCAGCGCGGCCATGGGTGCGCCGTCGCCGACGTCCGTCATGAACTGCTTGGCCACGTGGCCGAGTCCGGTCCACCAACCGACAGCCGCGGCTGCTCCATGCATGGCGAGCCAGCGCCGGATCCGCGCGCGGCGGTCGGCCTTGGCCGGGTCGGCGGGCGGCGGGGGCGGCGGAGTCACGGTGATGTGTACGCCCGGCTGAGCGGGCGGGGAGATGTCGTCGTCAGGACTGACGGAGAACCAGTCCGGTTCCTGCTCGTCGTCCTGGTCGTGCTTGGGCATGGTGTGGCTTCCTGATCAAAGAGTGAGGGGTGCGCCGGACGGGGCGAGGGCGGCGATCATCCGTAGCCGCCTTCCATCGCGGCCTTCCGGCGTTCGCGGCGAACAGCCGCACCGACGCTGTCCTTGTTCGCGTCGGGGATGATCGCGATCACGTGGCGAACGGCGTCCGCGTTGTTCGGGTGGATCGCGATCTGCTCGCGGACGACGTCGGCCATGCTCGGCTGATCGCGATCGACGTTCGGACTGGTCACGGCCTTGTTCGCGATGTGTTCGCGGACGGTGTTCGGGGCGGCGGGTTCGGTGTTCGCGACGGCGTTCGGATGCTCGCGGTCGTCGTGCTCGGGTTCGCGAACAACGTCGATCGCCTGCTCGGCCGCGGCGGCGAACGTGCTCGACTCGATCGCCGCGGGCAGGTTGGTGTTCGTCAGTGCGGGCACGGGAGCGCCGGCCGGGACGCGTTCGATGTTGAGGACGCCCTCGACGGGGGCCAGGGGCCGGCCGTAGCGGGTGAGGCGCAGCGCCATGACGGCACCCACGGGTGCCCGGCTGCGCCAGCGGCGGCCGTAGCGGGAGCGGAGCCGGGCCCGCTCGACGAGCCGGGACTGCTCCAGTTCGATCACCGTGTCGTATGAACGGAGCTCCCACACCTTCATGCGCCGCCACAGCAGGAACGTGGAGACCGGGTCGAGGAGCCACCGGGCGAGACGGACGGAGTCCATGTGACGGCCGGTGGCGATGTCCGCGGCCTGGCCGATGGCGTGCCGGGCGGCCTCGACGATGACGACGAACAGCACGGGGATCACGCCGTGCATGGCGGTCCCGACCGGGTCGGGCCAGGCGGCGGCCGCGTTGAAGGCAATCGTTGCGGTGGTGAGGAGCCATGCCGTGTGGCGCAGCAGGGGCAGCGACATGCCGAGCCAGGTGAGCAGCAGATCGAGCGCGAGCATCACGAATATTCCGGCGTCAAGCCCGATCGGGAAGATCATGGCGAAGTTGCCGAAGTGCTTGGCCTCGGCCAGGGTGCGCACGGCTGCGTAGGAGCCGATGAAGCCGATCGCGGCGATGACGGCGGACCCGGCGGCGACGGTGATGACAAGCCTGCGCTGCACGAGGGTGAGCTGGACGCGGTCGCGCGTCGGCATGAGGGTTGGTCCCTTCACGGGATGGAGACCGGGCCCCGCCCGGGGGATGTAGCGGGGCCCGGTCGATCAGGTGGTGGCGATCGAGACGGCGGCGAACACGCCGGCCACGACGCCGGGGATGATCCATGCGCCGCATCGGCCGCAGACGAACTTGTCGCCCTGCTGGGTCATGGGCTTGCCGCAGCAGTTCATCCGCGGCTGCCGCCCTGGCCGTTGCCGTGGGCAATGGCCAGGGCGAGCTGATCGCGGGCAGCGCCCTGCTGCTCTGCGGCCCGTGCCTGCGCCTTGATGTAGTCGGTGGCGGCCTGCGCCTGGAGTGCGGCGACGCGCTCGGCCTGGGTCTGCTCGTCCTTCATTCGGGCACCACCACGGCGCGTAACTGAGCTGCGTACGCACGACGCGTGATTGTCCCGTCGACCGGCGGGGCGAGGCCGCGAAGCGCCCGCAGCATGGGCGGATCCATCGACGTCGCCTGCAGTACAGCGAGGTGCCCGGCCGGGGTCAGAGTCTCGTTCGGCCGGCGCTCCTCGAGACGCTCGGCCACCTCGGCCAGCATCTGCAGGGCGATCTGTCGTGTCTGTGACGATGAGCGGCCGTAGTGCGGGGTGCCCACTACAGGCTCCGCGCTGCAGCGCGCAGACGGATCGCGTATTCGCCTCGGGTGATCGAGACCGCCAGGGGCGGCAGCGTGGCGTAAAGCGCCGCCAGGCTCTCGCGGCTGACGACACCGGGCAACGTGCCGAGGACCGTGTCCGCGGCGATGTCGATGCCGCGCTCGAGGACCGTGCGTGTCAGCTCCGCGGCGGGGTCCATCTCGAGGAGCCGGGCGGTGACGGTCGCGGTCTGCGCGGCGTACGTGGGCTGCTCGAGCAGCCGCCGTAACGCCACGTCGGTGGGGGTGGGCTGGGTACGCTCCATGCGGGCCTGCCTCTGTGATCGCTGATGGGTGGGTCCGCCCCCGGCCCACATGGCATGCCAGTGCCGGGCCGGGGGCTTTGTAGTGGTGCAGGTTCCAAGCTAGGGAACCTGCTTTACAGTGTCAACAAGGTTGGGCAGGATGGAAGCCATGCCGGACGCGCAGGAGCCGGGAAATACGCAGGGCGACGATGAGGAGGCCAAGCTGGTGAATCTCTCGCAGCTTGCCGCTGAGCTGGGCGTGACCAGGCAGTGGCTGCACGCTCTGCGCCTGAACGACCCCAAGTTCCCCACACCGCAGCGCAAGCCGGGCAGTACCCGCGACTTCTGGGACTTGGCGGAAGCGCGCACCTATTACCGCGGGCGCGAGCTGCGCCCTGGGGAGCGGACAGACCTCAAGGGCACGGCGTCCGAGGGCGATTGAGGCGGTGCCCGCACGCGAACGAGCCCCCGGCCTGGGCCGGGGGCCTCGTGCTGGCGTCTTCACACCGGGCGTCAGGGCACTGTGAGCTCGGTGCTTTCGTCGGGCTGGAAGTGTTGCAGCCGCATCCAGTCCAGGGCGGTCGCGTAGGTGTAGCCGCACTCCCTACAGCGCACCCGCGTTTCGCCGGGCAGCCTCTTGATGACGGCCCCACACACCCGGCCGTCGGCGTGGGCGGTCACGCAGGTACCAAGGTGCTGCAGGCGGGGCACGGGATCACCGACGAGCGAGCGGGCATGTGCCTCCAGTTCGCGCACCTCGCGGGCCAGGTCCCCGGCCGGCGAGTAGTTCTTGAGGATCCAGTCCATTTCCATCACGAGCCAGCGGCAGTCAGCTGCGAGGCCACCCGGCGGGGGCGCGGCGTGCTGCGGCCATCGCACGCGTTGTACGTCCACGCGCCATGAGCGGACCACGGCAGTCATCTGACCGCTGTTCAGCTCGTCCAGCACGGTCTCGTCGAGTGGTGACTGAGGGCCGGCCGCACTCCTGGTCGCGATGATGTCGCCCCAGCCCGAGCGGCGAGGTATCAGGCAGTGGATCAGTTCGTTGTCCAGCTCGGGGAGCCGCTCGAGGCGCTCGGCCAGGGCGTACGCGCAGCGGGGACACAGGTAGCGGTGCGCCGTGTTGGTCTCGCACAGTCTGCAGGTGGGGCTCATCGTTGTTCGTCCTTGCTCTTAGCCCAGCGGCGGCGGGGCGGGCTGCTCCTCGAGTGCTGCGTTCAGCTCGGTCGCGGCGCTGCCCCTGGTCGCCGTGGCGTACTGGCGCAGGCAGTCCGCGCTGTGTGTCTGCCGGGCGGCGCGGCCGGACAGGTGGCAGCACGGGATCGTGTCGAACACCCGCGGGTCGATCGGCAAGCCTCTCGCTGCGCGTTCGGCGAGTACGGCGCGGGCGCGGGCCAGGCGGTGCGCGGCGTACTGGCGGGTGGCGGACCAGGCGAGGAACGCGGCCACGTACAGGCCGGCCACGGCTGCCCACGGGCTGAACGCGGCGGCGAGGTAGGTGGCGCTGGCGGTGAGCGCGACGGCGGCCAAGGTGAGGGCGACGGTGGTGCGGAGCGCGGGTGTCATGGCGTGGCCTTTCGGGGCCGGAGGTGGAGGGTTCCCGGCGGGATGGCCGGATCCGGGACGAGACCGATGCCGACGAGGGCGCCGAGTTGACCGGGTCCGGGTTCGTGGACGGGCACGGTGCGCAGTGCGCTGGTGAGCGCGGCGAGCGTGGAGGGCTCGGCGGCGACCTCTTGGACCGGCTCGGTGTGGAGGAGGAGGAACCTCACGGCCTGCTCCCACACTGTCGGGTGCGCCGACCGGTGATGGGCCAGGCACAGGTGAGCGCCCAAGCGGCGAGGACGGCAAGCAGCGCGCCGAGGCCGGCGATGCCGGCGACGGTGATGATGGCCCGGCCGATGATCTCGGGGCCGAGCGCGGCGAGATCGAGAATGATCACGGCTGCTGCTCCAACGTGGGCGCTGCACGCCACTGCTCGACAACGGCTTTGGGAATGCGCCCGACCGGCGGGCACTCCACGCCCTGGGCGCGGGCCCACGCCCGCACCTCGGCCGCGTTGTAGTCCAGCGGCTTGCGCACCTTGCGGGCCTTGGGCGGGGCGAGCTCGGCCTTGCGGGCGGCGAGCGTGGCGAGCCGCTCCTCGAGGGCGGCCTGCTCGCTGTCGAGCTCAGCCAGCTCGTGGTCGGTGACGTAGCGGGCGCGCAGTCCGACGAGGGCCGCGCGGGCCCGGGTCGCAGCATCCCGGACGTTGGTGTCGGGGTGGTTGTCGCCCCAGGCGAGGAGCTGGCCAACGGGCAGTTTCTCGGCGGCCTCGTGCAGGGAGACCGGGGCAGACGCGGTGGTTGGTACGGCGGTCATGGTGCGGTCCTTTGGGTTGGTGGACAGAGGGCGAGTGCGGCGGGCGAGCTCGGGCCCGCCCTCGAGGTCGATCTGGTCCAGGAGCTGGCGCAGCGCGGCCACCGTCATCGGCCGGCCCGCTACGCCCGGCGGGCGGCGGAAATACGGGTGTCGTCGCGCCACCGCCAACCGCGCAGCGCCTCGCATACCTCGGCGCGGTGCTGCGCCTGCTGCTCGGCGGTGACGGGCAGCAGCTCGGAGAGGGGGCCCCCGAACTTGCCAGTGGGCGCGTCCTCGGACAGCGCCTGGTCGAGGAGCTCGGCGGCGGTCACCGCCCCCACCGCCACTGACCGGGCCGTACGGCGGCGCGGCGGCCGGGCCTGCTCGAGGGCGCGGGCCGCGGCCGCGGGCGGTTGCACGTCGCGACGTGCGGCATCGCACGCCACTCCATGCCCTCGAGGCGGGCCCGCTCGGCGGTCAGTACCCGCACGCGCAGGGTGCCGGTGCCGTCGCGGTAGGCGGCGAGGTTGCCGGCCGGGTTGGGGTCGGCGTCGACGGCCTGGCGGCGGCCGCGGGCAGTAATGGCCCAGCGGATGCGGGCAGTTCGGCAGCCGTCGCACAGCACGACGTCGTGGTCACTGGTCATGGGTCCTCCGGTCGGTACCGGTCTCGGGCGTGGGCGAGTCGGCCAAGAGCGGCAGGACTCGCAGGTGGCCATAGATGTGTAGGGCGCCGGCCTTGCCGTGGTCGGCGATCGCCCTCCGGATCTGCGCGTCGCTGGCCCGGTCGCGCTGGCGGTACGACGCTTTCCGGGGCAGGGCGGCCGCTTCTTCGGGTGCCAGCAGCGGCGGCAGCTCGTGCCCCGCCGCAGCCTGTGTGTGCTCGTCCTGGTGCTGGTCCTGCTGCAGCTGCTCCAGGCGCGCCTGGACCTCGCGGGCCACGCGCCACTGAGCGCTGATGACCTGCCGCTGGTGCGCGCAGATCTGGCAGGGGGCGCCGGTTGGCCACACGGTGGAGTCCTCGCAGGAGCTCACTCCGCAGCCGCGGTGCACGATGCCGGTGCCGAGCAGCCAGGCGCCCATGTCGCGGATGTCTGCGCGCAGCACGGAGGCGTAGCGGCGGCGGATTCGCTCGGCCAGGCGCTCCTCGTCGGCGTAGGTGCGCAGCTGCTCGCCGATAGTCCGGGCGATGCGCCGCAGCACGAACGGGCGGATGCCGGGCAGCTCATGGCGGACAGGGGCCAGCACGCGCCAGACCCTGGGCGATAGCTGCAGGGTCGGGCCGTTGTAGTTCGCAGGGGCGGCCGTCGGCGTGGGGCGGTTGCCGCGCGCAGCGCGAGAGGCGCCTGGCCCGAACGTGCCCGTCACGTTGTGCACAGGGCGGTCCGGGTTTTCCACAGGCGAACTACCGGTAGTTCGCCTACGGCGGGAACCCCCCACAGGGTTCGTCTCATCGGGTCGGTCAGTCAGGTGGTCTTCCCTAGACGCGAGGGATCCGTCTTGATCGCCCGCACCCGATCCGTCATGAATGACTGTCGCGCCCGCCGCGGAGTCGACGGCGCGCAGTGGGTGGCGGTGGGTCTCGTAGGCGTGGCGGCCGCGCTCGCCCTGGCGGCGGTGCACGGTGAGCCATCCGGTGCCCTCGAGCTCGTCGACCAGGCGGCGGGCCTGCCGCTCGCCCAGGCATTCGCCGGCGCGCTGTCCGGTGTGGTGGCGCAGCATCTGGCCGAGCTCGGCCACGGTCATGGGGATGCGGCGAGCGGTGGCGTAGGCGAGCAGCGCGTACAGGCGTAGCAGTCGCGGCGTCAGGGCCTCGGCCGAGCGCACGGGAATGCGCACCCACAACTCATCTGCCTCGAGCGGGCGGGTTACGCGGTGCGCGGATTCGCCGCGGCCGCCGGGCAGGGTGCGCCGTATGGTCGGCACCTCGACCAGGCCGTCGACCTCATCGGGGTTGCGCAGGTCGCGCAGGCCTCGCTCGACCGCGCTCTTGGACATGCCGAGGTAGGCGGCGAGGGTGGCGACGCGTGCTGTGCAGCCCTCCGGGCGGAGGGCCAGGGCTGCGACCTTGACATAGGCGCTCAGGGCGGCGTCGCCGTACTGAGCGCCCATGACCAGACGCAAGGGGACACGAACGGTCAGACCGCCGCCGCGCGGGTGCACGCCGGCGGCCGCGGGCTGCGGCTGGGCGTGCGGTGCAGCCGGAATGGCTGCGAGCGCGGCGGCGGACATGCGGGTTCCATTCGGTTTGGTGACTTCGGTTGGCCGGGGGTGATGGGCGCCGGGCGTGGACGCCAGCCCGCGCCCGGCTCGGCCCGGGTCAGTTGTGGCGGGTAGCGCGGTCCCGGCGGATCCGCAGCAGCACGGCCTGCGGAACGCACAGCTGATAGACCTGCTGGCCCTGGCGGGGACCGGAGTGCGGGGCGCGGGTGGTGAGCCAGCCGCGTTGGGTGAGGATCTCGAGCTGGACGTGCACCTGCGCGATGTCCAGACCGGTCGCGGCGGCGAGTTGCTCGGGGTTCACGAACCGGTTGACCAGGCCGCTGCGGTGGTGGGCGTTGCCGAGCAGGGTGAGCGCGATCAGCCGGGTGTGCGGGGTCGTGCCGCTGATGCGGATGCCGTGCTGGTAAACGGTGCGCAGCACCTCGTCGGACTGCAGGCGGCCGGGGCCGGCCAGGTCGGCGGCCGAGGTGGTGTGCTCAGGCGCCGTGGCGGGCCGAGGTTGAGGGGCGCGGGCTGGGGTGAGGGAGGGGCGGGGCGTACGGCGGGCGAGGTCGCCCGGGGTCGGCATGCTGCGCGTCACCGGTGTGGTCATGGTGGTCGTCCTTGTCGTGCGTGGTGCCGGTGGGGGCGGCGTCCGGTTGGGTGCCAGGTGGGGGCTGACGGTGGATCGGCCAGCCCGGGCCGGGTGGGGATTCGGGCCGGCCTGCCTGAGCGGCTGGCGTGTGCAGGGCGCACCACCAGCCGGTGGGGTAGAGCCGGGCGTAGGTCAGGGCGTGGGGGCTGGTCAGCGAGGTGCAGGCGGGAGGCCTGCGCCGCCGCTTCACTCGGGAGCGTCCGCGGCCCCCGCCGGGGCGTCTGCAGCGCGGGGCCAGACGCGGCCGTACGCACGCTCGTGGCGGGCGGCGATGGCACGCGCGGCCGCCGCGTTGGCGCGGACCTCGCCGCGCTGGATCTGGCCCAAGATGCGTTCGGCGTCCGTCGTGACTCTCATGCGCGCCTCCCGGCGGGCACGGCCCGGCGGGCAGGAACCTTGAGCAGACCGCAGCGGTAGGCCGCGGCAACGGCCGCCGTTCCCGTCGACACATCAAGCGCCTCGTAGAGGCGTTGGCGGTGCTTCTTGACGGTGTCGACGTGCACGAACAGGCGCCGGGCGGTCGCGGCCGCCGACTCTCCTCGGGCCAGCCCGACGAGAACCTGCCCCCGCATCTTGGGCAGCTCGGGCCCGTGCAGAATCACGGCGTCCTCGGCGGCGCAGGCGATGACGTGGCGGGCCAGCCGGTCGGCGTGCTGGGCGGTGATCGGCAGACCCATCCTGCGTGCGCCGCTCAGGAGGTAGCTGCGCAGTGTCTCGGTATTCACCTGGAGGATCTCGGCGCGCGCAGTGGACCCGCCCGCCAGCGGCTGGCTGCCGCCGCGGGTGTCCTTCTGCAGCGCCCTGTTGACCAGGACTTCCTCGGTGGGTGTCATACCGCCACCTCGAGACGTCGACCGTGCTTGTCGGTGGTGGCGAGCCATTCGGCGGCGACCTCGAGCGAGTCCAGGCCGCGCGAGGCGTGGCGCCAGCGCAGGGTGTCGATCTGGTGCGCCCCGTCACTGTCAGGCTGCACGCCCGCGATCCAGCGGCGGGCGCCGGTGGCGTCGCGGTATCCGGTGATGATTCCGCACAGCGTGGCGGTGGTGAGCTCGTTGGGCTCGCGGGTGACGAGGTACTGCGAGGGCTCGCCTCCCTTCACGACGGGACGGCCCGGCCACAGCCAGACGCTGCCCCAGCGGCTGGGCGCCTGGCCCCAGCCGGTCGCGGCCACCGTGGTGGTGGCCTGGGTGAGTCCCTCGCCAACGAGCAGGTGCACGGTGCTGCAGTCCCGGCACAGCAGCCGCACCCGCACCCGCGGAAACGTCGGGCCGTGGTCGCACATGTCGTTCGGGCAGGCGTGGGGTTCGGCGCCGGTGGCGATCGGGTGGGCGCCCTCGTCGTGGCGTACCTCGACCGCGTCCCAGACGGGGTGCGGACAGGTGTCGGTGTGGGGGTACGGGGTCCAGCCGAAATACGTCTCGGTGATCAGTTCCATCGCGGATCCTTGCGGTGGCGCGCGCGGGCGGGCTGCACGGTGGTAATGGGTGCGGTCTCGTCCGGCGCGGCGGGTTGGGCATGGCGCGGGGTGGCAGGCGGCGGAGGCGGACGCGGGGCACTCGAGCGCCTCTTGCTGTCGGCGTCGATGAGCCCCTTGATCAGCACGGCCAGGAGCACGACGGTGGCGGCGGTGGCGAGGAGCGCGCCCCACGCGGCACTGCCGATGACAGCCGGGGCGGCTGCGTCTGTCACTCGGGGGCGCCGACGGGCGACAGAACGGGGACCAGCGCGAGAACGCTCTTGCCGAGCGGCGCGGTGGCGGCCGGTCGGGAGGGAGCCACCGCTGCCTCGTACGCGGCAGCGGCCTCGGCGGACAGCAGGACCTCGGCGCACACCTCGACGCCATCGACGACAGTCTTGGCCTCGAGCCAGGCGCCCGACTGTTCCTGGGTGACGACCGCCTTAGCACCGGCGATCTTGACGAACTGCCGTATCCCAGAGGGGTCGTTGGTGCCGAAGTTGAACCGGACGCGGAACCCGACCAGCTCGCCGACCACGGCGGCCGAGCGGGGCAGCGTCTGCAACCTGGCAACGATGCCGTCCATCACGGTCGACGCGCGGCGGTACGCCTCGCGCTCGGTGCTGGCGCCCGGGGCAACGGGCGGCGTGGCGCGGTCGGTGGAATGGGTAGCCTGTTCCATATGAACCTCACTTCGTGAAACGGGTGTTGAGGTTTGGCTTTCAGCCGCGGCCGCGGGATCCGGACAGGGATCGCGCGGCCGCGTTGCGTGCCGGCAGCGGACGCAGGTGCCGCAGCGGGTGCGCGTCCTCGGCGGCCGGCGGCGTCTGGGCCAGCGGGCCGGTGGTCGGTTCGTGGTGGTGCAGTGCGTCGATGCGCTCGAGGTCCGCGTCCGTGAACGTGACGACGCGGCCCTTCTTGGTGTGCGGGAGTTGCTTGATGTGCCGACGCAGCCAGCCCTCCGTTACGCGCAGCTCGGCGGCTGCCTCGGCGTAGTCGAAGCGCCTCATGCCGAGGCCGGCACATTCAGAGCCGGGAACGGCTCGTCGTCCCGGACGGCACGGCCGCACGGCGACCACAGGCAGAGCTCGTCAACTCCGAGGGCCTGGCTGATCCGCAAGGCGACCGACATCGGCTGAGACGCGGTCTTGCCGTTAAGTAGCGCGTCGACAGTGCTGTGTGGAATGCCGACTAGCTCGGCCAGCTCGCGGACACTGACATCACAGCCAGCCCCGGTGCGCTCCATCAGCAGACGCATCGTTCCCGGCTTGACCAGCGCATATCGACGCTCGGAAGCCACGGTTACCCCTTGGTCATATCGGCCAGAAATTTGGTCAGCGCAAGCATTACAGAACCTTGGACGGTCTGTCCAGAAACTTGGTCAGAAAACCTGTGAGGATTCTGGCCAATGCCCCGGGTGGGGTGGCGCCACGTGCCCAAATCCCTGGACACTATGGCCAGGCAGGCGGCTATAGGTGTGCGCCCACCAGCGCATATGCCAGTCGCGGAGTAGTAGTCACGTGGACACCAGGGGCCACACGGAGACGAGGGAAATGGAACCCGAGGAGACGGCGGGGGAGACGCCAGGCGGTGCGGAGAGGCGGACAGATCTGTCCGATTTGCTGCGCAACCGTTCGCAGGAACTCAAGATGAGCTTGCGAGACGTCGCCGATGCCACGGCCGCGTACGGCCCAGACGCCACGTACAAGCGCTCGACGTTCATCAATCTTGTGAACGCGGTGCCGCATGTGAAGGCGCCGACGGAGGCGCAGCTGCGCGCCCTGGCCGACATCCTGAGGTACCCGACTGTCGCCCTGCAGCGGGCCGCGGCCGCCCAGTTCCTCGGGTACGTCGCCGAGCGCTGGATCGAGCGGGGTGAGCGCGCGCGAGTGTTCATCGCCGAGATCGACGAGCTGAGTGACGAGGAGCTCGAGGAGTACGAGGGCCTCGCGCAGATCGTCATGCGACGGCGGAAAATCGGGGGGTGAGCTGCACCTTTGGGCATAGTTGCTACCGTCAGTTACATGTAGGAACCCTCTGGTCCGAGTGTGATCTATGTGGCATCGTCAGTGATCCGCCTGGGGGGCGTGTCGGATCAGCACTGCACCCGCACGATCGAACATATGCGTGAATGCGCGGGTGTGCCATGCAAGGGGGCAAGACGATGGCAGTAGGCAGCGGCGCCCAGCCGCAGGCGGACGCGACGGAGGGTACGGCCCAGGCCGACTTCACGATGGAGTTCGTTCCCAAAATCCCCGGCGGCAGAGCCCTCGCACCACTCGAGACCGAGGGCGCGTTCGCGTTCGCGGTAGCCGACGGCGCGATGACCCAGCAATGCCTCGACGAAATGGTCTGCCACCTGCGCGCCATAGTCGGCGGCGGCAGCTGGCTACAGCAGTGGCCCTCCCTGGACGCCGAGACAGACGTCTCGGCCGATCCTGAGTGGGAGCGTTCCCATGCCGAACCCCCGCCCGTAGCAGCCGAGTTCGACATGGAGTTTCGCCCCACTCTCCCCGACGGCGCAGCCATCATGCCCGAGGAGAGCCCGGGCCGGTTCGTCTGGCTCGTCCGCGCCGGCGCGATGACGCAGCAGTGCTTCGACGAGCTGCGCGCCTATCTGCTCGCCATCGTCGGCAGCGGCAAGTGGACCCAGAACTGGGACGGCGACGGCGCGCCTCACCCCGGGCACTGATCACGCAGGCTGCACCAGCCCCAGCCCCCGGCTCGGCGCAGTCGCCCGCATCGCGTTCGCGACCGCGGCACTGATCTCATCGTCCAAGTTGCTCAACAGGTGCCCGTACCGGTCGATCGTCGTAGTGATCGACTCATGCCCGAGGCGCCGCTGGATCGCCGCCGGTGAGATGTTCTGCGCAATCAGCCACGACACGTGGGTATGCCGCAGGTCGTGAATCCGCGGGCGCTTCGTGAGGCCCTTCTTGATGGCCTCGCCCAGCGCCCGCTCCCACTTGCGGTGGTAGAAGTTCGAGTGCCGCCACGCCTTGCCCTGCCCGCCCCGGAAGATGAAGTCGTGGGGCCCGAGGCCGGCCACGTGGCGGCGCAGCATCGTGAGTTGATCCTCGTTCAGCGCCACCAGGCGCCGCGCCTTCCGGGTCTTGGGCGGCCCCAGCTCGAAGGTGTTCGCCTCGGTGCGCTTCCATGCCCGCTGCACGTTGACCTTGCCCGTCGTCCAGTTGATGTCCCGGGCCTGCAGGGAAGTCGCCTCACCCCACCGCATGCCCGTGCCCACCAGGAAGTCAGCAAGGTCCGCGGCGTTGGGGTCGAGGGTCCTCAGCTCCGCACTGATGCGGGCGTACTCGGTGTGCTCGAGGAACACCATCTCCTCATCCACGCCGTCGTCCTGGCGCGGGAGGCCCGTCTTCTTGCAGGGGTTCGACTCGCGCAGCTGCGGCTCCGCCTCGACCGCGGACTGGAAGATCACGTACAGGAGGCCGTGGCGGTTGGCCACCGACTTGGCGCTGGCCCTGATCCGCAGCACCTTCTCGGGGTCGTCTGGGTCGGTGACCGCGTGCCGCTGCCGGCGCACCCATTCGTTCACGTCGGCCTGCGTGATGTTGCACATCGTGGGCGGGTGCTCGGTCCCGTCCGCCGTGGTGTGCACCAGGCCGCCGAGGCGCCGCTCGAGACCGGCCGCGTCGCGGTACGGCACGCCGAGAAAGTGCTTCTCGACGTCCCGCTTGTAGTCGTGCTGAGTCCTCGCGTCCACGGTGTTGAGCCCGTCCACGTACGCGTGCGCGTACTCGCCCAGGGCGCGGTCGCCGGGGTGCTCCTCGGGCTCCACGAACCCCAGGCCCCTGGTCCAGCCGTGCGGCCACCGGTTGCCGTGCGCCTCTACCAGCAGCCGGAACTGCTCGGCGCTGGGCTCGTCGCCGAACTTCTCGCTCTGCCAGTCGCCGGCCTCGCGCCACTTCACCTGATACGTGATCTCGCCCGATCGCTTCGGGCGCGGAACGATGCTCGCCATGGAGGGGAAGATACGGGGCTGATGGGCCAGATGGGAGGGGGTTCTGTTCCCGTTCTGTTCCCAAGGATCTGGAAACGACGAAGGCCCGACCTGCTTTCGCAGGTCGGGCCTTGATCATTCAGGGTGAGTGACGGGACTTGAACCCGCGGCCACCTGGACCACAACCAGGTGCTCTACCAACTGAGCTACACCCACCATGTCCGGTCTTTTGTTGTTCTTCCGACCGGCCGAGAAAAAGTGTACAGGGTCCGAAGGGGTGCTCGCGCACTCCTTTTACGGACCCCGTACGGGTGGACGTGGGACGGGTTACTCCGTGGGCAGGACGTGCTTCGCCGCGATCGATTTCGCGGTGTCAGAGTCGGGCCCGGGCTGCGGGACGAAGATCGCCTCACGGTAGTAGCGCAGCTCGGCGATGGACTCGCGGATGTCGGCGAGTGCCCGGTGGTTGCCGTTCTTCTCCGGACTGTTGAAGTACGCCCTCGGGTACCAGCGCCGGGCCAGTTCCTTGACCGAGGACACATCGACGATCCGGTAGTGGAGGTATTCCTCCAGCGTCGGCATGTCACGCAGCAGGAAACCGCGGTCGGTACCGACCGAGTTCCCGCACAGCGGGGCCTTGCCCGCATCCTTGACGTGCTCACGTACATAGGAGAGGACCTGCTCCTCGGCGTCCGCGAGCGTCGTTCCGCCCGCCAGCTCGTCGAGGAGACCCGAGGCGGTGTGCATGTTGCGCACCACCTCGGGCATCGTCTCCAGGGCCTCGTCCGGCGGGCGGATCACGATGTCCACACCGTCGCCGAGTACGTTCAGCTCCGAATCGGTGACCAGTGCGGCCACCTCGATGAGCGCGTCGTTCGCCAGCGAGAGTCCGGTCATCTCGCAGTCGATCCACACCATGCGATCGTTCATGCGACCAACCCTACGGGTCGGACCTTCCCGCTGGCAGACGACGGGCGTCAGCTCCTGTATCCGTCGACCGGCGTGCTACGGCGCCGTGCGCGGCCCCGGCACGCTCGCCCGGCCCGTCGCGAACGCGTCGGACACCGGTTTGAGGCCCTCCGCGTGGTTCGTCGGACCCGTCGGCATCGAGGCCGCGGGCGCGCCGAACGCGTTCGCGGCAGCGGTCCGCCGGGACTGGGCGGGCACCGGCCCGGGGCCCGGAGTCTCGGGGCCCTGCACCGGGACGATCTCCACCGGCTTCTCCGCCTTCGCGGCGCCCCCGGAGTCACCCGGCTGCGGCCTGCGCGCGCGGTACGCCGCCCGGTACGCCGCCGGGGACGAGCCCAGCTGGCGCCGGAAGTGCCCGCGCAGCGCCACCGGTGAGCGGAAGCCGCAGCGTCCGGCGACCTCGTCGACCGAGTAGTCGGAGGTCTCCAGGAGCCGCTGCGCCTGCAGCACCCGCTGGGTGATCAGCCACTGCAGCGGAGCGCTCCCGGTCAGCGAACGGAAACGCCGGTCGAACGTACGGCGGCTCATGTAGGCGCGGGCCGCCAGCGTCTCCACGTCGAACTGCTAGTGGAGGTGCTCCAGGGCCCAGGCGACGACCTCGGCCAGCGGATCCGCGCCGATCTCCTCAGGTAAAGACCTGTCGAGATAGCGCTCCTGGCCGCCGCTTCGGCGCGGTGGGACCACCAGCCGGCGGGCGAGCGCTCCGGCCGCCTCGTTGCCGTGGTCCGTGCGCACTATGTGCAGGCACAGGTCGATGCCGGCCGCGGTGCCGGCACTCGTCAGTACGTCTCCGTCGTCCACGAAGAGCTCGCGCGGGTCCACATGGACCGACGGATAGCGCTTGGCGAGCGTCGGTGCGTACATCCAGTGTGTGGTGGCCGGCCGGCCGTCGAGCAGGCCGGCCGCGGCGAGCACGAACGCGCCGGTGCACAGACCGACGATGCGCGCCCCCTCCTCATGGGCGCGACGAATCGCGTCCAGCGCCTCCTCCGGCGGCGGCGAGGTGATCGACCGCCAGGCCGGCACGACGACCGTGCCTGCCCGCGAGATCGCCTCGAGGCCGTGTGGCGCGGTGAGTTCGAGTCCCCCGGTGGTGCGCAGCGGCCCCTCTTCACCCGCGCACACGAGCAACCGGTATCGCGGAACTCCCGCATCCTGCCGGTCGATGCCGAACACGGAGAGCGGAATGGAACTCTCGAAGATGGGTCCGCCGCTGAACAGAAGCACTGCGACGATCTCTCGTCGGCGGCGCCCCGACAGCTTGCGAGCCGCCGCCTCCGGCGCAGTGGTGGAGTCGTGGCTCATCCTGCTAAGCCCCCCTCGGTGCTCGCGGCTCCCTCAATATTTTGACGGGCTGTTCGCTCCTGCACGTTTCCCCTCGGTCCTGCACGAAGTCCCCCGCCGCCTTCAGATCAGACAGTCATGATCGAATCTACTGTGTTCCGTGGTGCCGTCGTGACCAGTTAAGAACCTGGCACATTGTCGACATGGCAACGTGGCGTGAAGCAGTCGATCACGAAGCGTTGCACTCACGGGCGTTGCTGGGAAGTGCGCCTCGACGCAGTGGCCGGTCCCCGTAGGGCGCACGGGCCCTCCGCGGTCCTTTCAGCCCTGCTGGAAGGGGCGTTGGGGGAGGGGGGTGACAAGGGGTAAGCCGCAAGGCGAAGTTGGCTGAAAATCTACGGAGTAGGACCCGGATCGGGGTCACTCCGCCGACGTACCGAGGTCCGTCCGATGCCCGCCCCGGTGCGCTCCCGGGCCGCTTCGACCACGACGGCCACGATGACGGCAACACTGTTCACTGTGCAACTGTTCCGCGCCACGTTCGCACTGGCGCAGGAGTACGCGGCAGACCGCGGTGACCGCCGCGAGCCCCATCGCGGCCCCCGCGGCGCCGGCGGCGGAGATGCCGTAGCCGACGAGAACGAGGGGCACCAGGACGCAACTGAACGCCGCCCAGCGGACGACGTCGCTCACCGCGTCCGACCCCGCGGATGGCGCGTCCTCGGCGTGAGGGGTCGCATGGGTGTGCGGCGAGGGCGTGCGGGCAGGGGCCGGAACGCTCCGGCGCGTGGGGGCCGGGTGGTGCGCGCTGGTCGGTCCGGGCACGGAGTGCTCCCTGTGTTCTCTCGGTCGGGAGTTCAACGCGCGGCCGCCCTCCCGGTCACTTGATCCGCCCCCGGACAGGACCGCAAGAGTGTGCAAACCGCCTGTACGGGGCAGCAACCATTGCCATACGGGCGGGGCCTCGTGCATGCTCCCCTGAACGCTGCGGAGCGGGAGCTGTCAGCAGGCAGGGAGCAGGCCCGGCCGCAGGCCGGAGTCTGGGCAGAGGAGGAGTGTCGCCGTACCCTTGGGGGTATGGGGTTGGGAAGATGATTCCCGGACACAACTCCGCCGAATCCGCTGTCGTCCCCTCATACATCGTCCCCTCATACAGAGGCCCACGAGGTACACGCCGAGACACTCATGGCCGGTCACGAGATTCCTGAACCCGCGGACCGCAAGCGGCAGGTCGCCGACCCCACGGCGACCCCCCAGGCGGCCGAAGAAACACGTCACGCATGTGATCCCGCGTTCCGCCACGGCGTCGTCGTCGGATTCGACGGCTCGACCTCCAGCGAGCGGGCCCTTTCCTACGCGATCGGCATGGCCCACCGCTCCGGCTCGGGGCTGATCATCGTGCATGTCGCCAACCGGCTGCCGACCACGGTGTGGGCCGGCTGTGAGCCCCCTGTCTTCGTGGACGTACCGGACCACCGCACCGAGGTGCTCGGCCTCGAACTCGCTTGTGCGGATTACCTGTCCGAGGTGCCCTGGATCCTCGTGGAGCGCGGCGGGGACATCTGCCACGAGCTGGAGGAGGTCGGGCGCGAGTACTCCGCCGACGCCATCGTCGTGGGGTCGACCCACGGGCTCGTCGGGCGGATCTTCGGCTCGGTCGCGGGGCGGCTCGCCCGCCGGGCCCAGCGGCCCGTCATCGTCATTCCCTGAGCCGTTCCGCGAGCCGTTCCCTGAGCAGTTCCCTGAACCGGGCCCGTCGGCCCGGTCCTTCAACTTGTGTACGCGGCAGGCCCGTTGCCCGGTCCGCCGGCCGTTCCGCGGGCATTTCCGGAACAGTTGAATCTACTCGCGCGTAGAGGTGGTTTGTGCCCTTGTGAAGGGTACATACCGGTCGCCGGACACAGGGCCGGGGTAATGGGCGACCCCGGCCCTTCGGGAACGGGTCTCTTTGCGCTTGGTGGCGCGCAAAGGGACCCGTTCGTTTTCACTTGCGTACCGGCGCTTACTCCACCGTCACGGACTTCGCCAGGTTGCGCGGCTTGTCGATGTCACGGCCGAGGGCCAACGCCGTGTGATAGGCGAGGAGTTGCAGCGGGATACCCATCAGAATCGGGTCAAGCTCGTCCTCGTTCTTCGGGACGACGATCGTGCGGTCCGCCTTCTCCTGCTCCTGGTGGGCGACCGCCAGGATCCGGCCGGAACGGGCCTTGATCTCTTCGAGGGCGGCGCGGTTCTTCTCCAGCAGGTCGTCGTCGGGGACGATCGCGACCGTGGGGAGCGCCGGCTCGATCAGGGCGAGGGGGCCGTGCTTCAGCTCGGACGCCGGGTAGGCCTCGGCGTGGATGTACGAGACCTCCTTGAGCTTCAGGGACGCCTCGCGGGCCACGGGGTAGCCCCGGACGCGCCCGATGAACATCATCGAGCGGGCGTCCGCGTACTCCTCGGCGACCTTCTTGATCTCCGCCTCCTGGTCGAGGATCGCGGTGATCTGGGCGGGCAGCTTGCGCAGGCCCTCGATGATGCGCTTGCCGTCGGCGACGGACAGGTCGCGGATGCGGCCGAGGTGCAGGGCGAGGAGCGCGAAGGCGACCGTGGTGTTGGTGAAGCACTTCGTCGAGACGACGCAGACCTCGGGGCCCGCGTGGACGTAGACGCCCGCGTCCGACTCACGGGCGATGGCCGAGCCGACGACGTTCACGACGCCGAAGACGCGGGCGCCCTTGCGCTTCAGTTCCTGGACCGCCGCGAGGACGTCGTAGGTCTCGCCGGACTGCGACACCGCGATGTACAGGGTGTCGGGGTCGACGACCGGGTTGCGGTAGCGGAACTCGGAGGCCGGCTCGGCGTCCGCGGGGATGCGGGCCAGCTCCTCGATCATCTGGGCGCCGATCAGGCCCGCGTGGTACGAGGTGCCGCAGCCGAGGATCTTCACGCGGCGCACCGAGCGCGCCTCGCGGGCGTCCAGGTTCAGGCCGCCCAGGTGCACCGTGGAGAAGCGGTCGTCGATGCGGCCGCGCAGCACGCGGTCCACGGCGTCGGCCTGCTCGAAGATCTCCTTGTGCATGTACGTGTCGTGGCCGCCCATGTCGTAGGAGGCGGCTTCCCACTCGACGGTGGTCGGGGACGCCGTCGTGCGCGTGCCCTCCGTCGTGTACGTACGGAAGTCGTCGGCCTTGAGCGTGGCCATCTCGCCGTCGTCGAGGGTGACGATCTGGCGGGTGTGGGAGACGAGCGCGGCGATGTCCGAGGCGACGAACATCTCCTTGTCGCCGATGCCGAGGACGACCGGCGAGCCGTTGCGGGCCACCACGATGCGGTCGGGGAAGTCGGCGTGCAGGACCGCGATGCCGTACGTGCCCTCGACGAGGCGCAGCGCCTCGCGGACCTTGTCCTCCAGGTCCGCCTGCTGGGAGCGGGCGATGAGGTGGGTGAGGACCTCGGTGTCCGTCTCGGAGAGGAACTCCACGCCCTCGGCGGTCAGCTTCGCGCGCAGCTCGGCGGCGTTGTCCACGATGCCGTTGTGGACGACGGCGACCTTGTTGTCGCCCGACATGTGCGGGTGCGCGTTCTCGTCGGAGGGGGCGCCGTGCGTGGCCCAGCGGGTGTGGGCGATGCCGGTGGTGCCCTTGAAGCGGGCCGGGACCTTGGCCTCCAGGTCGCGCACCCGGCCCTTGGCCTTGACCATCTTCAGGCCGCCGGCCTTCGGGCTGGTGATCACCACGCCCGCGGAGTCGTAGCCGCGGTACTCCAGGCGCTGCAGCCCCTCGAGGAGGAGCGGCGCGACGTCGCGCTTGCCGATGTAACCGACAATTCCGCACATAAGTAAGAAGGGTCCCCTCTTGGTAAGGATGGATCGGCCGGTCAGCCGTAGACCATGCGGCGCAGCTGTCTGAGCGACAGCTCGGGCGGCGCCACCGCCCGGTACCGCAGCTCCGTCGTGATCTGTTCGAAGATCACCGCGTTCACCAGGCCCTGACCCTGGAGCTCGCGGTGGCGGCGGCGGACGTACTCCTCCGTCGACTCGTCGAAGTAGGCGAGCACGTCCTGAATCACCCGCAGTGCCTCGCCCCTGCCCAGGGGCGTGCTGCGCGTCAGGTGATCGACCAGTTCCTCGTGCACCCGGTCGATCCTGAGGGACCGCTGGGGCTTTCGCAAGAAATCTGCCCGATATCGGGCAGGAATCCCCGCGGCCGGGTGGTGTCCGGAATCCTTGGCAGGAAAGTGGGCAAGCCTTGAAGCGTGCCATGCCGCTTGTTCGGGCCCCGTTCATCCGGCGTATCCGGGCGGGATGGGTGCCCCCAGCAACTTTCAGCCATGGACATTCCACGCATGGGCGTACCCGACGAGCTGGCCGACCGGAGCCTCGCCGAGCAGCACGAATACCTGCGCAGCAAGTTCTCCCGCCGCACCATGATGCGCGGCGGCGCCGTCACCATCGGTGCGGTCGCCGGCGGCGTCTTCGTCCCGGGCGCCGCGAACGCCGCGACCCCCTCCGCCTCTTCGTCCGCCGCCACCGCGACGGCCACCCAGCACGTCGACGGCGCGCTCGTCGCCCCCTTCGGCCGGCACCTCTCGTACGGCAGTGACCCGCGTACCGAGATGACCGTGTCCTGGCAGGTGCCGGTCGCGGTGAAGAACCCGTTCATCCGCATCGGCGCGCACGCCGGTGACCTGTCGCGGAAGATACCGGCCGAGGTCCGCGCGCTGTACACCCCGGCGGGCGTCGGCACGAGCGCCGACCACACCCAGTACTACGTGCACGCCGAACTGACCCACCTCAAGCCCGGCAAGACGTACTACTACGGCGTCGGGCACCAGGGCTTCGACCCGGCGGCGCCGCGCTTCGCCGGCACGATCGGCACGTTCACCACGGCGCCCGCGCGCTCGCAGCCCTTCACCTTCACGGCCTTCGGCGACCAGGGCGTCAGCTACCACGCCCTCGCCAACGACAGCCTGATCCTCGCCCAGGGGCCGTCCTTCCACCTGCACGCCGGTGACATCGCGTACGCGGACCCGTCCGGCTCGGGCCAGACCACGGACACGTTCGACGCGCGGACCTGGGACCAGTTCCTCGCGCAGACCGAGTCCGTCGCCAAGTCCGTGCCGTGGATGGTCAGTTACGGCAACCACGACATGGAGGCCTGGTACGCGCCGCACGGCTACGGCAGCCAGGAGGCCCGCTTCGCGCCGCCGCGCAACGGCCCCGACCCGAAGAACCTGCCGAGCGTGTACTCGTTCGTGCACGGCAACACGGCGATCATCTCGCTCGACGCGAACGACGTGTCGTGGGAGATCCCGGCCAACCTCGGCCTGTCCGGCGGCACCCAGACCAAGTGGTTCGAGGCGCAGCTGAAGAAGTTCCGGGCGCACGGCTCCGGGATCGACTTCGTCGTCGTCTTCTTCCACCACTGCGCGTACTGCACCGCCACCGCGCACGCCTCGGAGGGGGGCGTGCGCAAGGAGTGGGTGCCGCTGTTCGAGAAGTACACCGTCGACCTGGTCATCAACGGGCACAACCACGTGTACGAGCGCTCGGACGTGCTCAAGGGCGAGAAGGTCACCAAGGAGCTGCCGATCGGCGGCACCGCCTACCCCGAGACCGACGGCATCGTGTACGTGACGGCGGGCGCGGCCGGAAAGAGCCTGTACGCGTTCCCGGTGGCCGACACCTACCAGGGCCACGAGAAGGACGTCGACCCGTTCCAGTCGTACGTCACCCAGGCCGACGGCAGCAAGAAGGCCGTGACCGTGGACTGGTCCCGGGTGCGCTACACCAACTACTCGTTCCTGCGGGTGGACGTGGAACCGGCGGCGGTCGGGCGGACGGCCAGGCTCACGGTTCGCGGGATCGCGGAGACGGGCGAGGAGATCGACCGGTTCGTGGTCGCTCGCAAGGTGCGCCGGTAACGGGGCCCGGCGCACGGGGCTCCGACAGGGGCTACAGCCGCTTCAGAACCGCCTGTTTGGCCGCCGTGAACTCCTCTTCCGTCAGTACCCCGGCCTGATGCAGCTCGCCCAGTTCGCGCAGGCGCCGCAGCAGTGCGTCGTGGCCGTCCTCCGTGGGGGCGGAGGCGGGCGCGGGCTGCGGCGTGGGGCGCGGGGTCAGCTCCTTGGGGGCGGCGTGCGCGCCGGGGTGCGGCAGGCGGGCCTGGACGGCCGCGGCGACCAGCGCCATCAGCGGGTCCTTCTTGAAGCCCCACAGCTCGATCGAGTTGGGGTCGTACTTCGGCGGCGCCTTCGTCGGCGACGAGCGGACGGTGAAGCGGAGGCAGCCGTTCTCCAGGCCCACGGCCGGCTGCCACTCCACCGCCACGATGTCGGCGAGGGCGAGCAGCCGCGTCCCGGCCGCGGCCTTGGCGTCCTCCGTCTTCCAGTTCCACTCCAGCCGGACGTGCTCCCCGTCGAAGCTCGCCGTGCCGTCGCCCGCCGAGACGGACAGCGGCACCGGCGGGCCCGGCAGCACGTACGCCGTGCAGGCCGCCGAGGAGACCTGCTCGAGGAGCAGCGCGTTGCGCACCTCGTCCACGAGGTACTCGGCGACCCCGTACCGGTCCGACTCGACCGTCAGCTGGTACGGGTCGGCGCCCTCCGTCAGCTTGCCGCCGGTCGCCTGCAGCAGCGGGTCCGCGCCGTCCCGGAGCCGCAGCCGAAGCCGCCCGGACTTCTTGCCCTGCTCGAAGGAGACGCCGGCCAACGCCCTTAGCGGTACGGTCAGTTCGCCCAGCGTCTTACGGAGCAGAGCGACACCTTTGTCGCGCCCCGGCACCAGCCGCAGCGTCTCGCCGTCGAACGTCCATATGCCGTCGCGCTGGATGATTTCCGCCATGGGACGATTCTGGCATCCGGCCCCCGGGAAGTGGTCTACACCTTGACCGGTCGAGGGACGGGCGGTACGCATGGTGACCGATCGGTTGCTCAGCCCGCACAACGAACTCCGCCAACGACCTCCGTCGAAGGGACCGTTCGTGAGGACGCAGAACAGATCGCAGCACAGGCCGCATCGCACGCCGCGCTACAGGTCGGGGACTGCCCTGCTGGGCGCGCTGCTGCTCGTCGCCGCCGGAGCCGGGGCCCTCGGCGCCGTCCCCGCGGCGGCCTCCGCACCGGCCGCCGCCACCCCGCTCGGGCAGATCGTCCCCGCGCCCGCGAAGGCGACGGCGGGCGGATCCGCGTACCGGATCACGGAGAAGACCCGCATCCGGGTCGACGACGACTCGCGTGACGCGCGCCGCGTCGGCGACTACCTCGCCGGCGTGCTGCGCCCCTCCACCGGCTACAAGCTGCCCGTCACCGGCGACCGTGCCGGTTCCGGCGACGGCATCCGGCTCCGGCTGAGCGGGAAGGACAAGGGGCTCGGCGCGGAGGGGTACCGGCTGACGAGCACCGGCCGGTCCCTCACCATCGTCGCGCGCGAGGCCGCCGGGCTCTTCCACGGCGTACAGACGCTGCGCCAGCAGCTGTCCGCCGCCGTGGAGGCGGACAGCAGGCAGCCCGGACCGTGGCTCGTCGCGGGCGGCACCATCGAGGACAGCCCGCGCTACGGCTACCGCAGCGCCATGCTCGACGTGTCGCGGCACTTCTTCACGGTCGAGCAAGTCAAGCGCTACATCGACGAGTTGGCGCTCTACAAGATCAACAAGCTGCATCTGCACCTGAGCGACGACCAGGGGTGGCGCATCGCCATCGACTCCTGGCCGAACCTCGCCACGTACGGCGGCTCGACGCAGGTCGGCGGCGGCGCGGGCGGCCACTACACCAAAGCCCAGTACAAGGACATCGTCCGGTACGCGGCCTCGCGCTACCTGGAGGTCGTGCCCGAGATCGACATGCCCAGCCACACGAACGCGGCCCTCGCCTCCTACGCCGACCTGAACTGCGACGGTGTCGCGCCGCCGCTCTACACCGGCACCGAGGTCGGCTTCAGCTCGCTGTGCGTCAACAAGGACATCACGTACGAGTTCGTCGACGACGTGGTGCGCGAACTGGCCGCCATCACGCCGGGCGAATACCTGCACATCGGCGGTGACGAGGCGCACTCCACCAGCCAGGCGGACTACGTCACCTTCATGAACAAAGTGCAGCCGATTGTCGCCAAGTACGGGAAGACCGTGGTCGGTTGGCATCAGCTGACCGGCGCGGCCCCCGCCAAGGGCGCGCTCGCGCAGTACTGGGGCACGGAAGGGACCAGCGCCGCGGAGAAGGCACAGGTCGCCGCCGCCGCGAAGAACGGGACGGGGCTCATCATCTCGCCCGCCGACCGGACGTACCTCGACATGAAGTACACCAAGGACACGCCCCTCGGCCTGTCCTGGGCGGGCTACGTGGAGGTACAGCGCTCCTACGACTGGGACCCGGGCAACTACCTTCCGGGAGCCCCCGGTTCGGCCGTGAAGGGCGTCGAGGCGCCGCTGTGGTCGGAGACCCTGTCGACGTCCGCGCACCTCGACTACATGGCCTTCCCGCGGCTGCCCGGCGTCGCCGAGCTCGGCTGGTCACCCGCGGCCACGCACGACTGGGACACGTACAAGGTGCGGCTCGCCGCGCAGGCGCCCCGCTGGGACGCGCTGGGCATCGGCTACTACAAGTCGCCGCAAGTGCCCTGGAACAGCTGACGCCGACGTAGGAAAGGGGCTCGGGAGGACCGTCTCCCGAGCCCCTTCCGGCCTGTGTGAAAGCCCTCAGGCGATCGGGTTCTCCAGGTCGCCGACCAGCTGCAGCGCGCCCGACGGGTCCGCCAGGTCCACCATCTGCTCGTTGTTGCGCAACTGGAGCCGGTTGAGCGCGGACAGCGCGAAGCTCGGGGCGAACATGTCGAACCGCTCGAACTTGTCGGCCAGGTGGGGCACCGACTCCTGGTACTCGCGCACGCAGTCGGCCACCGCCGACCAGAACGTGGACTCGTCCAGGATGCCGTCCTCGACCAGGTTCGCCGCGAGGAAGCGGAAGAAGCAGTCGAAGACGTCCGTGAAGATCGACAGGAGCTTCATGTCGTCGGGGACCTGCGCCCGGATCCGGTCCACCTTCGGCGGCAGCACCGCGTCCGTGTCCATCACCGCGATCTCCTCGGCGATGTCCTTGTAGATCGCCCGCTGGACCACGCCGCGCTCGTCCAGGACCAGGATGACGTTCTCGCCGTGCGGCATGAACACCAGGTCATAGGCGTAGAAGCTGTGCAGGAGCGGCGTCAGGTACGCCTTCAGGTACGGCTTCAGCCACGCGCGCGGCGTCAGCCCCGAACGCTCGATCAGGGCCCCCGCGAAGGAGCGGCCCGCGCGGTCCACGTGCAGCAGCGACGCCATCGTGGCCAGGCGCTCGCCCTCGGCCAGCGACGGGACCGGCGACTCGCGCCACAGGGCCGCCAGCATCTTGCGGTACGGCGAGTAGCGGTCGGTGGCCGCCTCGTACTCCAGGTGCCGGTAGCCGACGGCCGCGCGCTCGCGGATGATCGTCAGGCCCGTGCCCTTGAGCACCTCGTCGTTCTCGATGAGCCCGGCCAGCCAGTCGTTGATCGCCGGCGTCGCCTCCATGTACGCCGCCGAAAGACCGCGCATGAAGCCCATGTTGATGACCGACAGCGCCGTCTTCACGTAATGCTTCGACGGGGACGTCGAGTTGAAGAACGTACGGATCGACTGCTGCGCCAGGTACTCGTCGTCGCCCTCGCCCAGGCAGACCAGACGCTGCTGGGCGACCTCGGCGGCGAACGTGACGGACAGCTTGTTCCACCACTGCCACGGGTGGACCGGGATGAGCAGGTAGTCGGCCGGGTCGAGGCCCTTCTCGCGCAGGGTCGTGGAGAACCGGTCGAGGGTCTCCTCGCCCAGCTCGGCCCGCAGCAGCGACTCGTAGTCGATGCCGGCGCCCGCCGTGAACGCCGCCCGCTCGCGCGTCGCCGCCAGCCAGATCAGCCGTACGGGGCTCGCGGTCTCGGGCGCGTACGAGAGGTACTCGTGGATGCCGAAGCCGAGCCGGCCGTTGTTCGCGACGAAGCACGGGTGGCCCTCGGTCATGCCCGTCTCGATGTCCTGGAAGGACCCGGTCGCGGCGAGCTCGGCGGAGGTCACGTCCGGCTTCGTCAGTTTGAAGCAGGTGCCCGAGAGGGTGGAGGAGATCTCCTCCAGGTAGACCGGCAGGATCGCGTCGGTCAGGCCGAGCGCGCCCTTCAGTTCGGTGAAGAACTGCAGCGCGTCCAGCGGGAGTTCGGCGCCGTGGCGCTCCCGGGTGATCGAGCCGGCGGCCACCTGCCAGTGGTCCAGGCGCAGTCGGCGGGCGCTGAACCGGTAGCGGGTGGAGCCGTCGTCGCTGCGGACGACGTACCGGCCGTCCTCACCCTCGACGGGCTCGGGGGTGAGCAGCCGCTCGTGGCTGAACTCGGCGAGGGCCTTGCGGACCAGCAGGCGGTTCGCCTCGGCCCAGCGCTCGGGGGAGAGGTGGGAGACGGTGTCGGCGAGGGTCATGCCCGGACCTCCTTGCCCTGCGCGATCGCGGCTTCGAACTGGGCGCGCGTGCAGAAGCTCAGCAGCGCCTTCTTCTCCGGCTTGTCGATCTCCCGGTCCGGGACGAAGCCGACGACCTCGTTGAGCGCGTGCACCGCCTTGTTGCTCACGTCGGGCTCGACGACGACCCTGCTGACCGCGGGGTCGGCGAAGAGGTGCTCCATCACGGCGGTGATCACGGCGCGGGTGAAGCCGTGCTCGGGGGTGTCGGTGGGCGCGACGAGGAAGTGCATGCCGATGTCGCCCGGCTCGGGCTCGTACAGGCCGACGAGTTCGACGTACCGCGGGTCGTAGCGCTCCATCAGGAAGGCGGGCACGCCGTCCCGCTCGCCGATGAAGGCGTCGTGGTGCTCGGCGGCGGCGATGGACATGTACTCGCGTTCCACGTCCGGGAGCGTCGCATCGCCCATGAGCCAGAACGCGGCCTTGGGGTGGGTGACCCAGCCGTGGACGAGTTCGGCGTCCTTCAGCGGATCGAGGGTGCGTATTGCGAAGGTCATACGGCGAACTCCTGGAAGGCGATGGTCTTCTCGACGTGGTAGTACTCGGTGCCGAGCAGCTCGCCGATGATGTAGCTGTTGCGGTAGGCGCCCATGCCCAGGTCGGGGCTGGTGATCGAGTGCGTGTGCACGCCCGCGTTCTGCAGGAAGATGCCGCGCCCGGTCGTGTCGATCGCGTAGTTGCGGGCGACGTCGAAGCGGCCCCGGCCGTCGAGCCGGATGCGGTCCTTGACCGGCTCCAGGAACGCGGGCGCCTGGTACTTGTACCCGGTGGCCAGGATCAGGCCCTCGGTGCTCAGCTCGTACTCCTTGTCCTGCTCCTCCTGGTGCAGCCCGAGGGTGTACGTGCCGTTCTCGTAACGGGCGCCGCGAAGCGCCGAGTTGGTGAGCAGGCGCGTCGGGACGGGGCCGCCGAGCCTCTTCTGGTACAGCAGGTCGAAGATGGCGTTGACGAGCTCGCCGTCGATGCCCTTGAAGAGGCCCTTCTGCCGCTCTTCGAGGGAGTACCGGGTGGTCTCCGGCAGCGCGTGGAAGTAGTCGATGTAGTCCGGGGACGTCATCTCAAGCGTGAGCTTGGTGTACTCCAGCGGGAAGAAGCGCGGCGAGCGCGTGACCCAGTTCAGCTGGTAGCCGTGGACGTCGATCTCGGCGAGCAGGTCGTAGTAGATCTCGGCGGCGGACTGCCCGCTGCCGACGAGCGTGATCGACTTCTTCTGCTGGAGCTCCTGCTTGTGCTGCACGTAGCGGGAGTTGTGCAGGTAGTCGCCGCCGAGCCCCTGCACGGCCTCGGGGATGTTCGGCGGGGTGCCGGTGCCGAGGACCAGGTGCGGGGCGCGGTAGGTGGCGCCGTCCTCGGTGGTGGCCGTGTAGAGGCCGTCGCTCTCGTCGTACGTCACCTCGGTGACGGTCGTGTCGAAACGGATCGAGGAGAGCTTCGCGGCGGCCCAGCGGCAGTAGTCGTTGTACTCGACGCGCAGCGGATAGAAGTTCTCGCGGATGTAGAACGAGTACAACCGCCCCGACTCTTTGAGGTAGTTGAGGAAGGAGTACGGGGAGGTCGGGTCGGCGAGGGTCACCAGGTCCGACATGAACGGCGTCTGCAGGTGGGCGCCTTCGAGGAACATCCCCGAGTGCCACTCGAAGTCCGGCTTGGACTCCAGGAAGATGCCGTTCAGCTCGGCTATCGGCTCGGTCAGGCAGGCGAGACCGAGGTTGAACGGGCCGAGCCCGATCCCGATGAAGTCGTACGAGTCACGGGACTCAGGAAGCGCGGTCAAGGGTGTCTCCCAGGTACTGCTCGGCGTGGCCGGCGATGAGGTCGAGGACGGCCCGGATGTCGTCGAGCGTCGTCTCGGGGTTGAGCAGGGTGAACTTCAGGTACTGCCGGTCGCCCACCTTGGTGCCCGCGACGACGGCGTCACCGGAGGCGAACAGGGCCTTGCGGGCGTAGAGGTTGGCGCGGTCGATCTCGGCCGGGTCGGTGACGGCGGCCGGGATGTAGCGGTAGACGAGCGTGGACAGGCTCGGCTCCACGACGACGTCGAAGCGCGGGTCGGCGGCGAGCAGCCGCCAGCCCTCGTGCGCCAGGTCGCAGACCTCGTCGAAGAGGTTCCCGATGCCGTCGGCGCCCATCACGCGCAGCGTCATCCACAGCTTGAGGGCGTCGAAGCGGCGGGTGGTCTGCAGGGACTTGTCGACCTGGTTGGGGATGCGCTCGGCGATCGTGCGGCGCGGGTTGAGGTACTCCGCGTGGTAGGTCGCGTGGCCGAGCGTGGCGCCGTCCCGGACCAGCACGGCGCTCGAACTCACCGGCTGGAAGAAGGACTTGTGGTAGTCGACGGTGACGGAGTCGGCCCGCTCGATGCCGTTGAGCCGGTCGCGGTTCTTCGTCGACACGAGCAGCCCGCAGCCGTACGCGGCGTCCACGTGCATCCATGTGTCGTACTGGGCGCACAGCTCGGCGATCTCCGGCAGCGGGTCGATGGACCCGAAGTCGGTGGTGCCACTGGTGGCGACGACGGCCATGGGGACGAGGCCGTCGCGGCGGCAGCGCTCCAGCTCGGCGGCGAGCGCCACGGTCTGCATGCGCTTCTCCCGGTCGACCGGGATGGTGACGACGGCCTCCTCGCCCAGGCCGAGCAGCGACGCGGACTTCTTGACGCTGAAGTGGCTGACCTCGGAGGCAAAGATACGCAGTTTCGCGAGCGAGGCCGGTCCGTCCCAGCCTTCCGGCCCCGGCTTGGCCTCCTGGCGGGCGAGGAGCAGCGCCTGGAGGTTGGACTGCGAACCGCCGGAGGTGAACACGCCGTCGGCGGCGGGCCCGAGGCCGATCCGCGCGGCGGTCCAGTCGATGAGCTTGCGCTCGATGAGCGTGCCGCCCGCGGACTGGTCCCAGGTGTCGAGGGAGGAGTTGACGGCGGACAGGATGGCCTCGCCGAGCACGGCCGGGATGACGACCGGGCAGTTGAGGTGTGCCAGGTAGCGGGGGTGGTGGAAGTAGACGGCGTCGCGGAGGTAGACGTCCTCCAGCTCGTCGAGGACGGCGATGGTGTCGTGGAGGGGCTTGTCCAGGTCGACGGCGTCGATGGTGGGGGAGAGGGCGTCCGGGGTGACGCCCGTGAACGGCCGTGCGGTGGTGGCGAGTTTGGCCGCCACCCGCTCGATTCCCTCGGTCACGGAACTGCGGTACAGCTCCGCGGTCGTGTCATTGAGCAGGTGCGAGCGCATGAACGGTTCCTCCGGGTGGGGATGAGGGTGTTCCCGGGCGGGGCAGGAAAAAGGGCGAGGTCGCGAACTCGATTCTTAGGTTAGCCTAACCTAATTTGAGCCCGCGACCCCGCCCCACGTATGTGACCGGATTGCCCTGAAGTGGCTGGATTCGCGTTACGCGGCGGCCGGTTGTGCCGGCTGCGCCCGCAGCGCGTCCTCGCTCATACCGCGCCGCCAGTACCCGACGAACGTCACCGCACGCTTGTCGTAGCCGCGTTCGCGCACGAGATGGCGCCGCAGCTCCTTCATGGTCCCGCACTCGCCCGCCAGCCAGGCGTACGGGCGCACGGCGTCGGGCAGCGGGGTGTCCCTGAGGGCTTCGAGGGCCGAGGGGCCGTCCTCGTCGCGCACCAGCCACGTCACGGTGACATCGGCGAGCGTCACGATGGGCTGGATGTCGTCCCGGTGCGGGACTTCCAGCCACACGTGCGCGGACGCGGACTCCGGCAGCCACGCGAGCACGCCGAGCGCCGCCGGCAGGGCCGTCTCGTCGCCCCACATGAGGATGTGGTCGAAGTCGCGCGGCGGCTGACAGCGCACGGCGGCGTTGTCGGCGATCGCCGGGCCGAGCACGACGGCCTTGTCGCCGGCCCGGGCGGCCTCCGCCCAGCGGCAGGCGGGACCGGCGGCGGCCGGGTCGTCGTTGTGCAGGACGAAGTCGATGTCGATCTCTTCGACGGTCCCGGCCGGCCCGCGGTGCTGGCCGCTGAGCGTGTACGAGCGCATGATCGCGCGCTCGTGGTCCGGGATCGCCCGGTACGCGGCGTGCCAGGCACGGCCGTCGTCGCCCGGCTCGGCGGGCGGCAGGACGGGGGCGTCCTGACCGGGGTGCGGCAGGAAGAGGGAGAGGGACTGGTCGCGGCCGCCGCCGTTGAAGCCGGCGAGGTCGTCTCCCGTGAAGGTGACCCGGAGCAGCGACGGGCCGAGCCGCCGGGTGCGGACCACTCGCAGATCGAAGAATCGGAAAGGGGTTACAGCGGGGGCTTCGGCCGTCACGGTCATGGGATCAGGACACCTTCTTCGCCGTCTCGATGGCCTTGGCCAGGTTCTCCAGGAGCGGGGCGCACTTGTCGTAGGACAGGATCGGCTCGGGGGAGCGCGGGATGACCTGGCCGGCCTTGACGGCGGGCAGCTGCTTCCAGGTCGGCTCGTCGATGTCGGCCGGCTGAATGGTCTGGCTGCGGTCGTCCATCATGATGATGTCGGCCTTGTGCTTGTCGACGTTCTCCCAGCTCAGGTTCTCGAACCAGCCGCCGGACGCCTTCTTCGCGGCCTCCGTGGGCTCGACGAAGTTCACGCCGAGCGCCTTGAAGTACTCCAGGTCGATGGAGAGGTTCGTGCCGGAGACGTAGAAGATGTCCTGGCTCGCGCTGCCGGCCAGGACCTTGATGTCGGGGTGGGCCTTGGCGGCCTTGCGCAGCCGGGCGGCGGCGTCCTCGAAGCGCTTCTTCGCCGCGACGACCTTGTCGGCCTTCAGGTCGGCGCCGAGCGACTCGGCCAGCGCGTACATGCGCTCCAGCGGCTGGGTCAGCTGGCGGTCGAAGACGGAGATCGCGACGCTCGGGGCGAGCTTGGCGATCTTGTCCTTGGACTCCTCGGGGACGGACCACAGGGTGCCCGCGTCGTCGAACGTCGTGGTGATCAGCACGTCCGGGGCGATGCCCGCGTACTTCTCGATGTTGAACTGGCCCCAGGCGTTGCCGAGGACCGTCACCTTGGACACGTCCATGTCGCCGGCCTGGACGTCCGGCTTGCCGCTCTTGGTCGTCGTCGGGCCGAAGACCGCCTTGACCTGGACGCCGTAGTCCCAGAGAGCGGCGCCGACACCGGTGAAGGCGGCGATGCTCGCCGGGACCTTGTCCAGCTTCACCGTGGTGCCGCGGTCGTCCTTGAACGACCAGGGGCCGGACTTGCCCTTCGTCGTGGAGCCCGAACCACTGTCTTTGGAACCGTCGTCGTTGCCGCACGCGGCGAGCGCGACACCGAGGCCGAGGGCGCCGCCGACGGCGAGAACGCCGCGGCGGGTGGGGCGGGACAGCTGGGCGATGGGCATGACGAGCTGCTTTCGGACGTGCCGGACCGGCGCTGGCTGGTTCTTGGAACTGAGGGAAGGTTAACCTAAGTTCCTGGCGTGTCCAGGGGGCAGGGGCCCCGGTAGGCCCGACTCAGGTCTTCAGCCCCAGCTCACGGGCGATCAGCATCCGCTGAACCTCACTCGTGCCCTCGCCGATCTCCAGGATCTTGGAGTCCCGCCACATGCGGGCCACGGGGTACTCGTTCATGAAGCCGTATCCGCCGTGGATCTGCGTCGCCTCCCGCGCGTTGTCCACGGCCACCGTCGAGGAGTAGAGCTTGGCGATCGCCGCCTCCTTCTTGAACGGCTCCCCGGCGACCATCCGCGACGCCGCGTCGTACCAGCCGACGCGGGCCATGTGCGCCTTCATCTCCATATCGGCGATCTTGAACTGGATGGCCTGGTTCGCGCCGATCGGCTTGCCGAAGGCGTGCCGCTCCCCGGCGTACTTCAGGGACTCGTCCACACAGCCCTGGGCCAGCCCGGTGGCGAGCGCGGAGATCGCGACGCGGCCCTCGTCGAGGATGCGCAGGAACTGCGCGTACCCCCGGCCCTCCTCGCCCAGCAGGTTCGCCGCCGGGACGCGGACGTCGGAGAAGGACAGCTCCCGCGTGTCCGAGGCGTTCCACCCGACCTTCGAGTACGGCGCTCCCACCGTGAAGCCCGGCGTCCCCGACGGCACGATGATCGCGGAGATCAGCGGCCGGCCGTCCGGCTTGCGCCCCGTGACGGCGGTGACCGTGACCAGGCCCGTGATGTCCGTACCCGAGTTGGTGATGAAGCACTTGGAGCCGTTGATCACCCAGTCGTCGCCGTCCCGCACGGCCGTCGTGCGGGTGCCGCCGGCGTCCGAGCCGCCGTCCGGCTCGGTGAGCCCGAAGGCGCCGAGGACCTCGCCCGAGCACAGCCTCGGCAGCCACTGCCGCTTCTGCTCCTCCGTACCGAACAGGTGCAGCGGCATGGCGCCCAGCGAGACGCCCGCCTCCAGCGTGATCGCCACGGACGAGTCGACGCGGGCCAGCTCCTCCAGGGCGATGCCGAGCGCGAAGTAGTCCCCGCCCATCCCGCCGTACTCCTCGGGGAAGGGCAGACCGAACAGGCCCATGCGGCCCATCTCGCGGACGATCTCGTACGGGAACTCGTGGCGCTCGTAGAAGTCGCCGATCTTCGGGGCGACGACGTCGTGGGCGAACGCCTCGACCGTGCGGCGCAGTTCCTCTAGCTCGGGGCTCAGACGGTGGTCCATCGTGTACTCACTGCTCCTGGTGGGTCAGGGCGCGGACGGTGCGGGAGGGGCTGGGTCGGCCCAACTGGTCTGCCATCCACGCGCTGGTGGCGCTGAGACGGCCGAGGTCGACCCCGGTCTCGATGCCGAGTCCGTCGAGCATCCAGACGAGGTCTTCGGTGGCGAGATTGCCGGTGGCGCTCTTCGCGTACGGGCAGCCGCCGAGGCCGCCCGCGGAGGCGTCCACCGTCGTCACGCCGTGCTGCAGCGCCGCCAGGGTGTTGGCGAGCGCCTGTCCGTACGTGTCGTGGAAGTGCACGCCGACGACGTCCGTCGGCACGCCCGCCCCGTTCAGCTCCGCGAGCAGCGTCTCTACGTGGCCGGGGGTGGCCACGCCGATCGTGTCGCCGAGGCTCAGCTCGTCGCAGCCCATGTCCCTCAGGGACTTGGCCGCCGAGACGACCTGGGGGACCGGGACCGCGCCCTCCCAGGGGTCGCCGAAGCACATCGAGAGGTAGCCGCGCACGTGCGCCCCGCTCTCCTTGGCGCGGGCCACGACCGGCTCGAACATGGCGAGCGACTCGGCCACCGTCCGGTTCAGATTGGCCTTCGCGAAGGACTCGGTCGCGCTGGCGAACACGGCGAGGCGGCTCGCGCCGAGCGCCAGGGCCCTTTGCAGGCCGCGCTCGTTCGGCACCAGTACCGGCAGATTTACGTGTCCCAGGTCCTGGAGGGCGGGGAACAGGGTCTCCGCGTCCGCCAGTTGGGGGACCCACTTGGGGTGGACGAAGCTCGTTGCCTCGATGGTGGTGAGGCCGGCTCCGGCGAGGCGGTGGATGAACTCCGCCTTCACCTCCGTGGGGACCGTGGATTTCTCGTTCTGGAGGCCGTCCCGGGGGCCCACCTCGTGGATCCGGACTTTGTCGGGCAGGTTTGCGGCTGGGGCCACCATGGGGAGTGACGAGGTCATCGCGCAGCCCCCTCGGCGCCGTGGGTGTTGTGGTCTGCTTGTGCGTGATCCGCGGTCGTGGTTGCTCGCGCCCCTGGCGGGGCGCTCTCTTGCTCGGTGCCGAGCGGGTCCACCACCGCCAGCACCTGGTCCATCGCCACCGTCGTCCCGGGCGCCACGTCCAGTTCCGTGACCACGCCCGCGTGCGGGGCCGCGATGACGTGTTCCATCTTCATCGCCTCCACCACCAACAGGCTCTGGCCCGCGGCCACTTCGTCGCCGACGGCCACCTTCACGACCGTCACCGTGCCGGGCATGGGCGCGGTCAGTGAGCCCGCGCCGCCGGCCGCGGCGCCGGTGAGGCTCGCCGCCACCGGGTCGTGGTCCTGTACGTGCCAGGCGTCGCCGTCGCGGCCCAGCCAGTCACCCGCGACGGCCGTGAGCCGGGCCGGGTCGGTCGGGACACCGTCGACCAGGATCTCGGCGCCGCGCACCCGCACCTCGACCGGGTCGTGGCCCGGCACGCGCACGTGGTGCACGGTCCAGGCGGGTTCGCCGCCGAGCCGCCAGCCGTCGGGGCGGGCGAACGGGTCGGTCCAGGCCTCCGCCGGGGGCGGCGTGAGCCGCTTCTGGCGCAGCGCGCCCGCCGCCGCGTACACCGGCGCCGGGACCTCGGAGTCGACCAGGCCGTCCATCGCGCGCTCCACGAGCCCGGTGTCGAACTCGCCGGCCACGACGTCCGGATGGGCCAGCAGACGGCGCAGGAACCCGGCGTTCGTCGGCACCCCCAGCGTCACCGTCCGGGCCAGCGCGGCCCGCAGCCTGCGCAGTGCCGTGGCCCGGTCGGGGCCGTACGCGATGACCTTCGCCAGCATCGGGTCGTAGAGGGAGGAGACCTCGGTGCCCTCGCTGAGCCCCGAGTCGGTGCGCACACCGTCGCCGTTCGGCTCGCTCAGCGCGAGGACCGTGCCGCCGGAGGGGAGGAAGCCGCGCGAGCCCGCCTTGACGGACACGGTCTCGGCGCACAGCCGGGCCTCCACCGCGTGGCCGGTGAGCGTGATGTCGTCCTGGGCGAAGGAGAGCGGCTCGCCCGCCGCGACCCGGACCTGCCACTCCACCAGATCCAGGCCGGTGACCAGCTCGGTCACCGGGTGCTCGACCTGGAGGCGGGTGTTCATCTCCATGAAGCAGTACGCCGACGGGTCGCCGCCCGGCACGATGAACTCCACCGTGCCCGCACCCCGGTAGCCGCAACTGCGCGCCGCCTCCACGGCCGCCGCGCCCATCGCCGCGCGCGTGGCCTCGTCGAGCAGGACGCTGGGCGCCTCCTCGACGATCTTCTGGTGGCGGCGCTGCAAGGAGCATTCGCGCTCGCCCAGGTGCACCACGTTCCCGTGGGCGTCCGCCAGGATCTGGATCTCGATGTGCCGGGGCCGGTCGATCCACCGCTCTACCAGGAGCGTGTCGTCACCGAAGGAGGCGCGTGCCTCGCGCCGCGCGGCGGCGATCTCGTCATCGAGGGTGGTCAGGTCGCGGACCAGGCGCATGCCCTTGCCGCCGCCGCCCGCCGACGGCTTGAGCAGGACGGGGGCGCCCAGTTCCCTTGCCGCGTCGGCCAGTTCGGGGTCGCGGCCGCCCGGCACGACCGGCACACCGGCCGCCTCCACCGTCTCCTTGGCGCGGATCTTGTCGCCCATCAGCGCGATGGCGTCGGCGGACGGGCCGATGAAGACGAGGCCCGCTTCCTCACAGGCGCGCGCGAACCCGGCGTTCTCCGCCAGGAACCCGTACCCCGGGTGCACGGCCTGGGCGCCCGTCCTGGTCGCCGCCTCGATCAGGCGCTCCGCGGACAGATAGCTCTCGGCGGCCGGGGGCGGCCCGATGCGCACCGCCTCGTCGGCCTCGCGCACGTGCCGCGCGTCCGCGTCGGCGTCGCTGTACACGGCCACCGAGCGGATGCCGAGCTCCCGCAGCGTACGGATGACGCGGACGGCGATCTCGCCACGGTTGGCCACAAGTACCGTCTCGAACAACGTCGTTCTCCTGGTCATAGCCGTCACATCCGGAAGACGCCGAAGCCGCCGGACTTCTCCGGAAGCGGCGCGTGGGCACAGGCGGTCAGGGCGAGGCCCAGGACCTGACGGGTCTCCATCGGGTCGATCACTCCGTCGTCCCAGAGGCGGGCCGTCGCGTAGTAGGCGTTGCCCTGGGACTCGTACTGGGCGCGGATCGGCGCCTTGAAGGACTCCTCGTCGTCCGCGGGCCAGGACTCGCCGCGCGCCTCCAGCTGGTCGCGCTTGACGGTCGCGAGCACGGACGCGGCCTGCTCGCCGCCCATCACGGAGATCTTGGCGCCGGGCCACATCCAAAGGAAGCGCGGCGAATAGGCGCGGCCGCACATCGAGTAGTTGCCCGCGCCGTACGAGCCGCCGATGACGACGGTCAGCTTCGGCACGCGCGTGCAGGCCACCGCGGTGACCATCTTGGCGCCGTGCTTGGCGATCCCGCCCGCCTCGTAGTCCCGGCCCACCATGAAGCCCGAGATGTTCTGCAGGAACAGCAGCGGGATGCCGCGCTGGTCGCACAGCTCGATGAAGTGGGCGCCCTTCTGGGCGGACTCGGCGAACAGGATGCCGTTGTTCGCGACGATGCCGACCTGGTGCCCGTGGATCCGCGCGAATCCGGTGACCAGCGTCTGACCGAACTCGGCCTTGAACTCGGCGAATTGCGAGCCGTCGACGACCCGCGCGATCACTTCCCGTACGTCGTAAGGAGTCCGCGAGTCGACCGGCACCGCTCCGTACAGACCCGCCGGGTCGACCTTCGGCTCCACGGCCGCCTTCACCGACCACGGCAGCGGCCCGCGCTCCGGCAGCGTGGAGACGATGGTCCGGACGATCCGCAGCGCGTGCGCGTCGTCCTCCGCCAGGTGGTCCGTGACGCCGGAGACACGGGAGTGCACCTCGCCGCCGCCCAGCTCCTCGGCCGTCACCACCTCACCGGTGGCCGCCTTCACCAACGGCGGGCCGCCCAGGAAGATCGTGCCCTGATTGCGGACGATGACGGCCTCGTCGCTCATCGCCGGGACGTACGCGCCGCCCGCGGTGCACGAGCCGAGCACCGCCGCGATCTGCGGGATGCCCGCGCCCGACATCCGCGCCTGGTTGTAGAAGATCCGCCCGAAGTGCTCGCGGTCCGGGAACACCTCGTCCTGCATCGGCAGGAACGCGCCGCCGGAGTCCACCAAGTAGACGCACGGCAGCCGGTTCTCCAGGGCCACCTCCTGCGCGCGCAGGTGCTTCTTCACCGTCATCGGGTAGTACGTGCCGCCCTTGACCGTCGCGTCGTTCGCGACGATCACGCACGCGTGGCCCGCGACCCGGCCGATCCCGGCGATCACCCCCGCCGCCGGCGCCTGCCCCTCGTACATCCCGTCCGCCGCCAGCGGCGCCAGCTCCAGGAAGGGGGAGCCCGGGTCGAGCAGCGTGTCCACGCGGTCGCGCGGCAGCAGCTTGCCGCGCGCGGTGTGCCGCGCCCTGGCCTTCTCGCCGCCGCCGAGACGGGCCGCCGCGAGCTTCGCGCGCAGCTCCTCCCCGAGCGCGCGGTGGGCCGCCTCATTGGCCCGCCAGGCCTCCGACGCGGGGTCCGCCGCGCTCGTCAGCTCCGGTGCCTCGTGCATCCTGCGCTCTCCTCACCAGCAATGAGCGTCAACCGAAAACGTTAATGAGCGTTAACCTGTTGCCGTCAGGTTAACGGTCGCTAACCTCCCTGTCTAGAATTGCTTCCATGGCCACCAGAACCGACGCCCCCACCCGCCGTGAGCAGATCCTCAGAGAGGCCGCGCGGCTCTTCGCCGAGCGCGGGTTCCACGGTGTCGGGGTGGATGAGATAGGCGCCGCGGTCGGCATCAGCGGACCCGGCCTGTACCGGCATTTCGCGGGCAAGGACGCGATGCTCGCCGAGCTGCTCGTCGGCATCAGCGGGCAGCTGCTGACCGGCGGGAAGCGGCGGGTCGCGGAGGCGCAGCAGGGGCCCGAGGCGCTGCTCGACTCGCTCATCGAGGGGCACATCGACTTCGCGCTCGACGACCGCGACCTGATCACACTGCACGACCGGGAGCTGGACCGGCTGCGCGACAGCGACCGCAAGCTGGTGCGGCAGCTGCAGCGCCAGTACGTGGAGCTGTGGGTGGAGGCCGTGCGCAAGGTCTACCCCGAGCTGGCGGAACCGCACGCGCGCGTGGCCGTGCACGCGGTCTTCGGCCTGCTGAACTCCACGCCGCACCTGAGCCGCCCGAGCTCGCTGCCCGGCCGGACCACGACCGCCGGGATGCTGCACAAGCTGGCGCGCGGGGCGTTCGCGGCAGCCGCCGCATAGCCGCTCCCCCGAGTGACGTGCATCTCTGGACGCTCTCGTAACTGACGGGTAACGTGACTCTGAGCAAGCGCTTAGTCGTGTATGCCCTGTAGTGCAACCGCCGTAGAGACCGTCGTAGAGGGAGAGTTCTCCGTGCGCCGTACCGTTTTCAATGAGGACCACGAGGCGTTCCGGGAGACCCTGCGCGCCTTCATCGAGGCCGAGGTCGTCCCGCACTACGACGAGTGGTTCCAGCAGGGCATCGTGCCGCGCGAGCTGTACGCCAAGATGGCGGAGCTCGGCCTGTTCGGCATCAACGTGCCCGAGGACTACGACGGCGCCGGCCTGGACACCCACAAGTTCGAGGCCATCCAGTACGAGGAGACCGCCCGCGCCGGCGTCTCCTTCGGCGGCTCCGGCGTGCACGTGCTGCTCGCCCTGCCGTACATCAAGATGCTCGCCACCGACGAGCAGAAGAAGCGCTACCTGCCGAACTTCGTCTCCGGCGAGGAGATGTGGGCCCTGGCGATGACCGAGCCGGGCACCGGCTCCGACGTCGCGGGCATGAAGACCACCGCCAAGCTCTCCGACGACGGCACGCACTACGTGCTCAACGGCTCCAAGACGTTCATCACCGGCGGCGTCCACGCCGACCGCGTCATCGTCTGCGCCCGCACCTCCGCGCCGAGCGCCGAGGACCGCCGCTTCGGCATCTCCCTCTTCGCCGTCGACACCAAGTCCGAGGGCTACTCCATCGGCCGCAAGCTCGACAAGCTCGGCCTGCGCACGTCCGACACCGCCGAGCTGGCGTTCGTCGACGTGAAGGTGCCCGTCGAGGACCTCCTCGGCGAGGAGAACAAGGGCTTCGGCTACCTCGGCACGAACCTCGCCTCCGAGCGCTGGGGCATCGCCTACGGCGCGTACGCGCAGGCCAAGGCCGCCGTCCGGTTCGCCAAGGAGTACGTCCAGGAGCGCACCGTCTTCGGCAAGCCGGTCGCGTCCTTCCAGAACACCAAGTTCGAGCTGGCCGCCTGCCAGGCCGAGGTGGACGCGGCCGAGGCCGTCGCCGACCGCGCCCTGGAGGCGCTCGACGCCGGTGAGCTGACCGCCGCCGAGGCCGCGTCCGCGAAGCTGTTCTGCACCGAGGTCGCCCACCGCGTCATCGACCGCTGCCTCCAGCTGCACGGCGGCTACGGCTTCATGAACGAGTACCCGATCGCCCGCCTCTACGCGGACAACCGGGTCAACCGCATCTACGGCGGCACCAGCGAGGTCATGAAGATGATCATCGCGAAGAACATGGGCCTGTAGGAACGCGGGCCCGTAAGAAGAACACGGGCCTGTAACCCGCCCGACCAGCACATTAAGTACAACTGGCGATATGAATCAGGCACTTGAGTCCTTGCTCGATCTGCTCGACCTGGAGCGGATCGAGCAGGACGTCTTCCGTGGCCAGTCCCGGTCCGCCGTGGTCCCGCGCGTCTTCGGCGGACAGGTGGCCGCACAGGCCCTCGTCGCCGCCGGACGCACGGTCCCGGCGGACCGGTTCGCCCACTCCCTGCACGCGTACTTCCTCGTCGCGGGCGACCCGGGCGCGCCCATCGTCTACACCGTCGACCGGATCCGCGACGGCCGCTCCTTCACCACGCGCCGCGTCGTCGCGATCCAGCACGGGCAGCCGATCTTCCACCTCTCCGCGTCCTTCCAGACGTACGAGGACGGGCTCGACCACCAGGCCCCGATGCCGGACGCGCCCGACCCGGAGACCCTGCCGACCGCGGCCGAGATGCTGCCGCGTTACGCCGGCGCGTTCGTCGACCCCGGTGTCGTCGACCGCCTCCTGGAAGCGCGCGAGGCCGTCGACCTGCGCTATGTGGACGCGCCGCCGTTCGCCTTCGTGGGCGAGCCGCAGCCGCCGCGCTCCCAGGTCTGGTTCCGCACGAACGGCAAGCTCGACGGCCCCACCGACGGCGCTGAGCACCTCCTGCACGTCTGCCTGGCCACGTACGTCTCCGACATGACCCTCCTCGACTCCGTGCTGCTCGCGCACGGGCGCGGCGGCTGGGCCGTCGGCGACGTGGTGGGTGCCTCGCTCGACCACGCCATGTGGTTCCACCGGCCGTTCCGCGCCGACGAATGGCTGCTGTACGACCAGGAGTCGCCGTCCGCGTCCGGCGGCCGCGGGCTCGGCCAGGCCCGCATCTACACCCGGGACGGACAGCTCGCGATCACCGTCATCCAGGAAGGCGTCGTTCGCGTTCCGCGCTGATCGGACATAGCGTCCCGTACATGGGTGTACGGGATGAGGGTGCGGGTCCAGAGGAAGAGGCGGGCGGGGAGAGCGTCTTCACCGTGATCGTCGCCGCCGTGGCGAACCTGGGGATCGCGCTCGCCAAAGCGGTCGCCGGTGTCATCAGCGGCTCCAGCGCGATGCTCTCCGAGGCCGCGCACTCCTTCGCCGACACCATCACCGAACTGCTGCTCCTCACCGCCCTGAAGCGCAGCGGGAAGCCCGCCGACGAGGAGCATCCGCTCGGCTACGGGGGCGAGCGCTACGTATGGGCGCTGCTCGCCGCCGTCGCCACGTTCGTCGGCGGCGCCGTCTTCTCCCTGTACGACGGCATCCACACGCTGATCGCGGGCGAGGACCTGGGCAACCCCCTGGTGTCGTACATCGTCCTCGCGATCGCCGCCCTCCTGGAGGGGTTCTCGCTGCGCACCGCCGTCAAGCAGGCGCGGGGCGAGGCCGCCCGGTTCCGGGCGCCCTTCCGTACGTACCTCAGGCACACGCCCGACACCGCCGTGAAAGCCGTCGTCCTGGAGGACAGCGCCGCGCTCGTCGGACTCCTGCTCGCCGCGGGCGGGCTGCTCGGCGGGCAGCTCACCGGGTCCGGGGTGTGGGACGGCATCGCCTCGCTGTGCATCGGCGCGCTGCTGCTCTGGGTCGCGTGGGTACTGGGCCGCTCCAACGCGCAGCTGCTCGTGGGGCGGCCGCTGCCGCAGCCCGTCCGGGCGGAGATCCGGGCCATCCTGCTCGCCGGTGAGCACGTCGAGGCCGTGCTCGAACTCACCACGCTCGTACAGGGGCCCCGCGAGGCGCTCGTCGCGGCCAAGGTGGACTTCCGGGACGCGTCCACCGCCGCGCAGATCGAGTGGGCCTGTGAGGACGCGGCGCGGCGGTTGCAGGAGCGGTTTCCCGCGGTGCGCAGGGTGTACCTGGACCCCACCCCCGGGTTCGCCCAGCGCCGCGAGGAGGGGTTGAGCCCGTGGTGAATCAAGCCCCTCCGGCGATTGAGGAGCGGGGTCCGGGGCGGAGCCCCGAGGCCTCGGTGCCGTAGGACCTGATGACGCGTTCCCGGGTGCCGCGCCGTCGTGGCCGGTCGCGCAGTTCCCCGCGCCCCCGAGATGCGCACTTCGTGCGCCATCTCAGGATGGGGGCAGCGGCGAATCGGCGAGCTAGTCCAGCAACCCCGCCGCGTTCAACAGATACGCCGTCATCGGGTCATAGTGCCGCGGGCTCGTCACATGGTCGTCCAGGGGAACCGTGACCTGCATCGTGCCCTCGGCCTCGCCGAGGAACAGCGCCGGGTCGTTGGAGTCCGCGTAACCGACGGAGTCGAGGCCGCGCTGGGCCGCGCAGCCCGCCCACCCGTGGTCGGCGACGATCAGGTCGGGCAGCGGGCGCCCGGCGCGCTCCAGGCCGTCGAGGATCGCCGTCATCGGGTCGGGGGAGTGCGTGTGCCACAGCGTCGCGCCGCGCTCCAGCATCGCCACGTCGGCGAACTGGAAGACCATGCCCTCCTCGGTGGCCAGACCCTCGGGGATCACCACGATCTCGCAGCCCGCGGCGCGCAGCGCCGTCGCCGTCGCGCGGTGCACGTCGAGCAGGCCGCCGGGGTGACCGGTGGCCATCAGGACGCGCTGCCGGTCCTCGGCCGCCTTGCTCAGCCGGGCCGCCATCCGCTCCAGGGCGTCGACCGTCAGCTCCGGGTCGATGGTGTCCTGGCCGTACCGGTGCTCCGGGTCGTCGACGACGCCGCAGCGCTCGGCCATCACGGCGAGCACGTCCTGCTCGTCGGTCCAGCGGTCGCCGAGTTCCAGGCCCAGCCAGTAGTGCCGGTCGCCGTTCGCGAGCTTGCGGTAGTGGGAGAGGTTGTTCTCGCGAGGGGTGGCCACATCGCCCGCGATGCGGGTGCGGACGAGGTGCTCGGTCAGGGCGGCACGGGTCGGACTGTCGCTGGGGATCCCGGGTATCGGCATGGGTCCATTGTGCCCAGCGCCGCTGTGCGGCGTTGATCGGTTCCGCAAGGTGGACCGAAGTGTGGACCGGTCAGCCCCGCCGTGCCGCCCGCCGGGCCCGGAGCGCGAGCCACAGGTCGAAGCGGTCGTCGCCGTCGTCGAGGCGGCGGCCGGTGAGCCGGGCGACCTTGTCGAGGCGGTTGCGGACGGTGTGCCGGTGCAGGCCGAGGCGGCGGGCCGTCTCGTCCCAGGAGCTGCCGCTGTCCAGCCAGGTGGCCAGGGTCAGGGAGAGCGCGCCGGTGGGGTCCGCCGTGTCGAGGGAGCCGAGGAGCGCGTCCGCGTACCCCGTGAGCGCGGTGCGGTCGCCGAGGTCGAGCAGGAGCGCGCTGGAGTGGTCGTGGCGGGCGCGGACCGGATGGCCGGCGGTGCGGCTGAGTTCGAGCAGGCCGCCCGCCTCCCTGAGCGAGGTGCGGGCCGCGCCGGGCGGTACCGGTGAGCCGATGCCCGCCGGACGGCCGGGGGCGAAGTGGGCGAGGACCGCGTCCGGGTCGAGGCCCTCGCCGACCACCGCCTCGACGAGCGCGCCGCGGGTCCGGGTCAGCCCGCCCGGCACCGCGAGCGCCAGGTCCGCGGCGATCTCGCGGGCCGCCTCGTCGTCCGCCGCCGCCACCACGACGCCGCGCACCGCGTCCGCTGCGAGCCCAGCCCCGGCCAGCACGTCGGCGGCCTGCTCCGCGGTGATGGACGCGTCGAGGAGGCGGCCCAGGAGCCCGGCCCTGCGGCGGCGCTCCGGCTCGTCGGCGAGGTGGCGGCGCTCCAGTTCCAGGGAGAGCAGCGAGACCAGTCCCGAGATCAGCAGGCGGGCGTCCGGGCCCGGGTCGCCCGCGAGGACCAACATGCCTCGCAGCCGGCGGGCGCCCAGCGGCTGCACCTCCAGGCCCGGCGCGACGGCGCTGGAGCGCAGCCCGCCCGACGCGACCCGCCGCAGCAGCTCGGCGCCGGCCGCGTCCGGTTCGGGCGGTCCTTCCGAGCCCGCGGCGACGGTCCGGCCCAGCGGGTCGGTGACCTGGGCGCGGACCCCGGTGGCCGACGTCCACGCGTCCAGGGTCGGGGTCAGGCCGCCGCCCGCCGCGGCCGCGGCCGTCAGCCGCCGCTGCGTCTCGAAGGCGCGCTCCACGGCGGCCCGCTGCTCGGCGGCCTGGGCCGCGAACACCGCTTTGGTCACCGCGATGAACGGCACGTCCTCGCCGACCGTCAGCAGCGGCAGGCCCGCCTCCCGCGCCGCCGTCACCAGCGGCCCGGGCGCCTCCTGGTGCGGCAGGTCGTGGCCGAGCCCCAGCGCGAGCGCGTGGGCCCCGGCGGCGGTGACGTCGTCGACGTAGGCGCGACAGGCGGTGACGTCCATCGGCAGCAGCAGCCCGATCGTCATGAGGAGCTCGCCGCCCTGCAGCCAGGCGCCGGGGCGCACCAGCTCCGAGACGTGCGCGGCGAGCACCGGACGGTCGAGGTGCTCGGGGCACGCGGCGACGCAGAGATGCAGTTCGGGGCGGTCGACCAGGTCGGAGAGGAGCAGCGCCATGCGACCAGTGTCGCCGACGGAGTGTGTACGTGATGTCCATGGTGGCTGGAGGGATTCGCCCTCAGGGCGATCGAAGGGTCCGCTCGCCCGCGGTTAGGTTCCAGCTGCATCCTGGATCACGTACGAAATGACGTCCGAGGCCGGACCGGAAGGTGCTGAAGCGTGACGACGACCGTTGCCTGTGCGCAGCTCGCCCTCGGGGTGGGAGACGTAGCCGAGAACCTCGCCGCCGCGGAGGAGGCCATCGCCGCCGCCGCGGACGCCGGGGCGCGCGTCGTCGTGCTGCCCGAGCTCGCCAACAGCGGCTACGTGTTCGCGGACGCCGCCGAGGCCCGCGCCCTCGCCGAGCCGGTGACCGGGCCGACCGTCACCGCCTGGTCCGCGGCCGCGCGTCGGCACGGCGTGACGCTGGTGGCGGGCCTCGCCGAGCTGGACGACGAGGGGCGGGTGCGGAACTCGGCGGTGCTGATCGACCCGACCGGCACCGTCCGCGCCGTCTACCGCAAGGTCCACCTCTTCGGCACGGAGAAGGACTTCTTCGTACCCGGCGACGCTGCGCCGCCCGTCGTCGAGATCGAGGGCGTCGGCCGGATCGGCGTCATGGTCTGCTACGACGCCGAGTTCCCCGAATGGGTCCGGCTCGCCGCCCTGGCCGGCACCGAGCTGCTGTGCGCCCCCGTCAACTGGCCGCTCTTCCCCCGCCCGGACGGCGAACGCCCCGGCGAGGTCGTCCGCGTCCAGGCCGACGCCGCCGTCAACCGGATGTACATCGCGGCCTGCGACCGGGCCGGCGACGAGCGCGGCGTCACCTGGACCGGCGGCTCGGTCATCGTCGACCCGGACGGCTTCCCTCTCGCCGGGCACACCCCGACCGAGGGCCCGGCCCTGCTGCTCGCCCCCTGCGACCTCGCGAGCGCCCGCGACAAGCGGCTCGGCGACCACAACGACGTCTTCGGGGACCGGCGCCCCGAGCTGTACGGCGACTGACGGTCGCCGCGCCCCCCTCTCCCGTACGTTCCTGAAAGGCACCCCATGGCCAGCGAGCAGCAGCGCACCCCGGTCGGCCCGACCGACTCCTCCCGCGTCCCGCGCTACGCGGGCCCCGCGACCTTCGCCCGGCTGCCGCGCCTGGACGAGGTCGGCAGCGCGGACGTGGCCGTGGTCGGCGTGCCCTTCGACACCGGCGTCTCCTACCGCCCCGGCGCCCGCTTCGGCGGCAACGCCATCCGCGAGGCCTCCCGCCTGCTGCGCCCCTACAACCCGGCGCAGGACGCGTCCCCCTTCGCGCTCGCCCAGGTCGCCGACGCGGGCGACATCGCGGCGAACCCGTTCAACATCAACGAGGCCGTCGAGACCATCGAGGCCGCGGCCGACGACCTGCTCTCCTCCGGCGCCCGCATGATGACGCTCGGCGGCGACCACACCATCGCGCTGCCGCTGCTGCGTTCCGTCGCAAAGAAGCACGGCCCGGTCGCCCTGCTCCACTTCGACGCGCACCTGGACACCTGGGACACGTACTTCGGCGCCGAGTACACGCACGGCACCCCGTTCCGCCGCGCCGTCGAGGAGGGCATCCTCGACACCTCCGCCCTCTCCCACGTCGGCACGCGAGGCCCGCTCTACGGCAAGCAGGACCTCACCGACGACGAGAAGATGGGCTTCGGCATCGTCACCTCGGCGGACATCTACCGCCGCGGCGCCGACGAGGTCGCCGACCAGCTGCGCCAGCGCATCGGCGACCGCCCGCTGTACATCTCCATCGACATCGACTGCCTCGACCCTGCCCACGCCCCCGGCACGGGCACGCCCGAGGCGGGCGGCATGACCTCCCGGGAGCTCCTGGAGATCCTGCGCGGCCTGGCCTCCTGCAACCTGGTCTCGGCCGACGTGGTCGAGGTGGCCCCCGCGTACGATCACGCGGAGATCACCGCCGTCGCCGCCTCGCACACCGCGTACGAGCTGACGACGATCATGTCCCGGCAGATCGCGGAGTCCCGTACGGCCTCCTGAACCTTCGAGGAGAGACGCCCGATGACCCACGACCACGACCTCGTCCTGCGCCCCACGGACCGCCAGACCGAGGCGGCGCTCAACCCGCCGCCGGGGCGCACGGGCGGCGACCTCGTCGTGGAGGCGCTCGCGGGGCTCGGCGCGTCCACCGTCTTCGGCCTGCCGGGCCAGCACGCCCTCGGTCTCTTCGACGCGCTGCGCCGCAGCGACCTGCTCCGGTACGTGGGGCTGCGCACGGAGCAGAACGCGGGGTTCGCGGCGGACGCGTACGGGCGGGTCAGCGGCGAGGTCGCCCCGCTGTTCGTCTCGACGGGGCCCGGCGCCCTGATGACGCTGCCCGCGCTCCAGGAGGCGGCGGCGGCCTCGGCGCCCGTGCTCGTGGTGTCCAGCCAGGTCCCGGTCGCCGGGCTCGGCGGCGGCCGCCGCGGCTACCTGCACGAACTCCCGGACCAGAAAGCCGTGTTCAGGGACGTCGTCAAGTCGGTCCACACGGTCCGCACCCAGTCCCAGATCCCGTCGGCGATCGCGGCGGCCTGGGAGTCGGCGCTGAGCGTGCCGCACGGCCCGGTGTACGTGGAGATCCCGCAGGACGTGCTGCTCGCCCCGGCGCGGCTGCCCGTGGTGACGGCGGCGGACGCGATGCCGCACGAACTGGCGCCGCTCCCCGAGCTCACCGCGATCGCCGCCGACCTGCTCGCGAAGGCCGAACGCCCGGTGATCATCGCGGGCGGCGGTGTCGTACGCGCCGACGCGGCCGGGAAGCTGCGTGCCCTTGCCGAACGGATCGACGCGCCGGTGGTGTGCACGGTCGGCGGCAAGGGCGCATTCCCGTGGGAGCACCCGCTCTCCCTCCAGTCCTGGCTGGAGGACCGGCACACGACCACGTTCCTGGAGGACGCGGACGTCCTGCTGGTGGTCGGCTCCGGGCTCGGGGAGATGTCCTCGAACTACCACACGTTCGCGCCGCGCGGCCGGGTCATCCAAGTCGAGGCCGACGCGGGCAAGTTGGAGTCCAACCACCCCGCCCTCGGCATCCACGCCGACGCCCGCCTCGCGCTCCAGGCACTCCTGGAGACGGTCGAGGAGCGCACGGACGAGAAGGCCGCGGGCCGTGTCGCCGATGTCCTGACCGGCGTACGACAACGTATCGACGGCCAGGAACTCGCCCTGGAAAAGCGGGTGTTGGCGGCGGTCCGCGACGCGCTGCCCCGCAAGTCCCCGTCCTTCTGGGACATGACGATCCTGGCCTACTGGGCCTGGTCGGCCTGGCCGGGGCCGCTGCACTCGGCGCAGGGAGCGGGCGGCCTCGGCTACGCCTATCCGGCCGCGCTCGGCGCCGCCGCGGCGGACCCGACGACCCCCGTGCTCGCGGTCTCCGGCGACGGCGGCGCCCTGTACTCGATCGCCGAACTCGCCACGGCAAAGCAGGAATCGCTGAACGTGACCTGGCTGATCGTCGACGACGGCGGCTACGGCATCCTGCGCGAGTACATGACCGACGCCTTCGGCGAGACCGAGGGCACCGAACTGACCCGGCCGGACTTCGTGGCCCTCGCCGAGTCGTTCGGAGTGCCCGCGGTGCGGACGTCACCGGAGGCGCTGCGGGACGACCTGGCGACGGCGCTGGCCGCCCCCGGGCCGCGGGTGGTCGTACTCCCGGCGCTGCTGCGGATGTTCAAGCCGAGCCAGCGCACGGCCTGAGCGTCTACCAGATCGACTCGACCCACTCCGGGTGGTCGATGAACGGGTTGCGGTTGTGCTGGTAGGTGTCGTAGATGACCTGGTTGCGCTTCTCCTCGAAGGCGCTCGGCGGGTCCTCGTCGCTCCACTGCTTGAGGACGGAGAGCTTGCCGATGTAGGCGGCGCTGCCGTTGTTGACCTTCTCGTTGGGCTCCAGGTCGGCGAAGCCGTCGCCGCCGTCGTAGCGCACGGCCATGTAGAGGATCATGCGGGCCACGTCGCCCTTGTCCGCGTCGCGGGGCTCGAAGGAGTCGGAGTCGGTGAGGCTGCCGCCGCCGTTCGCGACAGTGCTGCCGCCGTTGTCGAAGTCCTTGTTGCCGCGGATGCTGTTGACCTGGACGTCCGCGGGGCGCAGGTGGTGCAGGTCGGTGCCGGGACCGGTCGTCTCGCCGAAGTCGCCGTGGGACTTGGCCCAGGTGTGCTCGCGGTTCCAGTCGCCGACGTCGCCGCCGTTGAGGGACTTGGCTCGGGAGACACCGCTGTACAGCAGGATCACGTTGTTGCTGTTGTTCGGGTCCTGGTCGGTGGCCATCAGGGCGTTCCAGACCGCGGAGTACGAGATCTTGGTCTGGCTGCTGATGATCGTGTGCAGCGAGGACTTGAGGCTCGCGCCGGTCTTGCCGATCGCGTTCTTGTAGTACGTGGAGTCGTACGCGGTGGTGGTCGCGGAGGCCGGGCTCGCGGTGGCCGTGGGGAGGGTGACGGCGGCGAGCAGGCCCGCGGCCGTGAGGGCGAGGGTGCGTATGCGCGTTCCGGGCATGGGGGGTGTCCGTCCGTTCTACGCGGGTTGACTGGGTAGACCGGAGCGTGGCATGGACACGTAGAGATTGGGTGAATGCCAGGAGTCGATTGTGTGTCGGAACGGCCCCTGACGTAGTGTCAGGGGCCGTTCGGTGGGGCTGTGTTGGTGGATATCGGCTACTTCAGGTCGGACGCGTCCAGGCGGTACAGCGACGAGGAGTCGTTCGTGTCGGCCGAGTCGCTGTCGTCGTCGGACGACGTCGACTTGCTGTACTCGCTCGACTTCACCGCCGTGCCGTGTTTCTTCACCCACGCGGTGACCTCGGAACTGGCGCTGTCACCGTTCGAGCCGCCCATGCCGCCGCCCATGCCGCCGCCGAGCTGGATGTAGTGCAGTTCGCCCTTCTTCACCAGCTCCTTGAGCTTGGCCAGGGTCATCGCCTTGTCGGTGCCGGACCAGCCCCACATGGAGATGACCGGCTGCTTCGTGGCGACGATCATCGAGGCCGCGGTCTGCGAACTCGACACCGCCACCAGCCACTTGGCGCCATCGCGATGCTTCTCCAGGTATGTGGTCAGCTCGCTGTCGGTGCCGCCGCCCATGGCGCCCATGCCGCCGGCGCGCATACCGCCGCCCTCGGAGCCGGAGCTGCTGCCGGAGCCACCGGGGGGCGTGCCCATGTCGCCGCCGCCGGGCATCTCGCCCCCGCCGGGGAAGCCACCGGACTCTCCGCCCGGCATCTCGCCCCCGCCCGGCATCTCACCGCCCTGCTGGGAGCCACCGTCCTGCTGTCGGCCGCCCGGCATCTCACCGCCGCCCGGGAATCCGCCACGGCCGCCGCCGCCACCGCCGGGGCCGCCCATGCCGCCGCCCGTCGAGGGCCCGGCCGTCGGGTTCGTGCCGCCCATGCCGCCCGCGCCGCCGGAGGCGGCCGGTACCGACCAGGCGTACGCCGCCGGGCCCGCGACCGAGGCCACCACGGCCGCCGCGAGGGACGCGGCGAGCAGCTTCGCCCGGCGTCCGGCGACGGAGTGGTGGCGGAAGAGGAGCAGGCCCGCGATGGCGAGCGCCATGACGAGGGCGATCACCGGCCACAGCCAGCTGTTCCAGCCGGAGGCGCGGCGCAGCAGCACGACCGCCCAGATCCCGGTGACGCCGAGCGCGACCGGCAGCACCCACGCCCACCGCTTGTCGGCGCGGAAGGCGCGCAGCAGCATCAGGCCGCCGCCACCGCACAGCGCCGCGATGCCGGGGGCGAGCGCGGTCGTGTAGTACGGGTGCATGGTGCCCTCGGCCATGCTGAACGTCAGGTAGTGCAGGACTGTCCAGCCGCCCCAGAGGATGAGCGCGGCCCGGGTCAGGTCGGTGCGCGGGGCGCGGCCGCGCAGCACGAGACCGCCGACGAGCGCGATGCCCGCGAAGGGCAGCAGCCAGGAGATCTGGCCGCCGAGGGTTTCGTTGAACATGCGGCCGAGGCCCGCGGTCCCGGAGAAGCCGCCGCCTCCGCCGCCTCCGCCACCGCCGTTGCCCTCGCCGCCGAGGACCCGGCCGAGACCGTTGTAGCCCATGATCAGGTCCCAGGCGGTGCCGTCCGTGGAGCCGCCGATGTACGGCCGCTCGGACGCGGGCACGAACGACACGGCCACCGGCCACCAGAAGCTCGCGACCGCCAGGGCGACGGCCGAGATCAGCAGGTTGCGCACCCGTTGCCACAGGCCGCCCCGGGCCGCGTACAGATACACGGCGAAGACGGCGGGCAGCGCGATGTAGCCCTGCAGCATCTTGGTGTTGAAGGCCAGCCCGAACAGGACCGCCGAGCCGACGAGCGGCAGCAGCCTGCCGTTGTGGACGGACCGCAGGGCCAGCGCCGCGCCCCCGACCATCAGCAGGACGAGCAGGCTGTCCGGGTTGTTGTCGCGGTTGATGGCGACCGTGATCGGGGTGAGCGCGAGGACGAGCGCGGCGACCGTCGCCGCGCCGTGGCCCCAGACCCGCTTCACGGAGGAGTGCAGGATCCAGATCGTGCCGAGCGCGGCCGCGATCAGCGGCAGCATCATCTGCCAGGTGCCGAAGCCGAAGATCCGGCAGGACAGGCCCATCACCATCAGGACGAAGGGCGGCTTGTCGACGGTGATGAAGTTGCCCGCGTCCAGCGAGCCGAAGAACCAGGCCTTCCAGCTCTCGGTGCCGCTGAGCACGGACGCGCTGTAGAAGCTGTTCAGGCTGGAGGAGGAGAGGTTCCAGGAGTACAGAACCCCGGCCAGCACGAGGATCGCAAGGAGAGCGGGCAGCGACCAGCGTGGCGCGCGGTGCGCCGTGGGCGCGGCCGCGGGCGGCGGCGGGGCGGGGGCGTGGGGGAGCGGTTCGGTCGCGGAGGTCACCAGTGCACCCTGCCGGGGCCGGGTGGGCGCGGGCTGTGGCGAGCCTGGGTGTCAGCTGTGGATGCCGCGGGGCCGCCCGGATCGCCGCGCCCGAATTGTTGCGGTGGGATGAAATCCGTATCGCCTCGCGTTGGCCCTTCGGCAGGTCAGGACGAGTGGTGCGGCGAGAGGCAGTGGCGTGGCGGAGAAACGGGGCTGGGCGCGGAGGCTCGCGGGATACGCCTGGCGGCATCCCAAGAACGTCCTGCTCGCGCTGGGTGCCTCGCTCGGCGGCATGGCCGTCATGGCGCTCGTACCGCTGATCACCAAGGTGATCATCGACGACGTCATCGGGGACCACTCCCGGTCCATGGGGACGTGGGCGGGCGTCCTCGTCGGCGCCGCCGTCGTCGTGTACGTGCTCACCTACATCCGCCGCTACTACGGCGGGCGGCTCGCCCTCGACGTCCAGCACGACCTGCGCACCGAGATGTACGGGACGATCACCCGGCTCGACGGCCGGCGCCAGGACGAGCTGTCCACCGGGCAGGTCGTCGGCCGCGCCACCAGCGACCTGCAGCTCATCCAGAGCCTGCTCTTCATGCTTCCGATGACCATCGGGAACGTGCTGCTGTTCGTCATCTCCCTGGTGATCATGGCGTGGCTTTCGCTGCCGCTGACCCTCGTCGCGCTCGCCGTCGCCCCCGCCCTCTGGTTCATCGCCCGGCGCAGCCGCTCCAAGCTGCACCCGGCCACCTGGTACGCGCAGGCGCAGGCCGCCGCCGTCGCCGGGGTCGTCGACGGGGCCGTCAGCGGCGTCCGCGTGGTGAAGGGCTTCGGGCAGGAGGAGCAGGAGACCGGGAAGCTGCGGGAGGTCGGGCGGCGCCTCTTCGCCGGACGCCTGCGGACCATCCGGCTCAATTCCAAGTTCACGCCCGCGCTGCAGGCCGTGCCCGCGCTCGGGCAGGTCGCCATGCTCGCCCTCGGCGGCTGGCTGGCCGTGCGCGGGCAGATCACGCTCGGCACGTTCGTCGCGTTCTCCTCCTACCTCGCCCAGCTCGTCGGGCCGGTCCGGATGCTCGCCATGGTGCTCACCGTCGGGCAGCAGGCCCGCGCCGGCGTCGAGCGCGTCCTCGAACTCATCGACACCGAGCCGTCCATCGAGGACGGCAAGAAGGAACTGCCCGCCGACGCTCCCGCGACCGTCGAGTTCGACGACGTCGCCTTCGAGTACGCGGGCGCCGACCGGGCCGTCCTCGACGGTCTCTCCTTCGAGATCCGGGCGGGCGAGACCCTCGCCGTCGTCGGCTCCTCCGGCTCCGGCAAGTCCACCGTCTCGCTGCTGCTGCCCCGCTTCTACGACGTCTCGCGCGGCGCCGTCCTCATCGGCGGCCACGATGTGCGCGAGCTGACCCTGGACTCGCTGCGCGCCGCGATCGGGCTCGTGCCCGAGGACTCGTTCCTGTTCTCCGACACCGTGCGCGCCAACCTCGCGTACGGCGCCCCGGACGCCACCGACGAGCAGATCGAGGCCGCCGTGCGCGCGGCGCAGGCCGACCGGTTCATCGCCGAGCTGCCCGACGGGTACGACACCAAGGTCGGCGAGCACGGGCTCACGCTGTCCGGCGGGCAGCGGCAGCGCCTCGCCCTTGCCCGCGCCATCCTCACCGACCCGCGCCTGCTCGTCCTCGACGACGCCACGTCCGCCGTCGACGCGCGCGTCGAGCACGAGATCCACGAGGCACTGCGCGGCGTCATGGCAGGCCGCACCACCCTCCTCATCGCCCACCGCCGCTCCACCCTGAACCTCGCGGACCGCATCGCCGTCCTCGACGGCGGCCGTCTCGCCGCCGTCGGTACGCACGAGGAGCTGGAGGCGGACTCGCCGCTCTACCGGCGGCTGCTGACCGACCCGGACGAGCTGGGCGGCGTCTCACCCGGACATGCCGCGCCCGCCGCGGAGCAGCCTGAGGACACGTCCGTCCGGGACGAGCTGGACGCCGAGTTCGACGCCGAGCGGGGCGTCACCCCCAGGCTGTGGACGGGCGACCGCGAGCCCAAGGACACCGCGCTGTCCGGGATGCCCGCGACGCCCGAACTGCTCGCGCAGGTCGACGCGTTGCCGCCCGCCACCGACACTCCGCGGATCGACGAGGGGCGGGCCGTCGCCGCCGAGGAGTCGTACGGGCTGCGCAGGCTGCTGCGCGGGTTCGGGGCGGTGCTCCTGGTCAGCCTCGCGCTCGTCGCCGTCGACGCGGGCGTCGGCCTGCTGCTGCCGGTCCTGATCCGGCACGGCATCGACGAGGGCGTCTCGCAGCTCGCGCTCGGCGCCGTGTGGACGGCCTCGGCGCTCGCGCTGGCCGCCGTGCTCGTGCAGTGGATCGCGCAGGTCGGTGAGACCCGGATGACGGGACGCACCGGCGAGCGGGTCCTCTACTCGCTGCGCCTGAAGATCTTCTCCCAGCTTCAGCGGCTCGGACTCGACTACTACGAGAGGGAGTTGACCGGGCGGATCATGACCCGGATGACGACGGACGTGGACGCGCTGTCGACGTTCCTGCAGACGGGGCTCGTCACCGCGTTCGTCTCCGTCGTCACGTTCTTCGGCATCATGGTCGCCCTGCTCGTCATCGACGTACAGCTCGCGCTCGTCGTGTTCGCGACGCTGCCGCCGCTGATCGTCGGCACGTTCTTCTTCCGCCGCTCCAGCGTGAAGGCGTACGAGCTGGCGCGCGAGCGGGTCTCCGTCGTCAACGCCGATCTGCAGGAGTCGGTCGCCGGACTGCGCATCGTGCAGGCGTTCCGGCGCGAGGGGGACGGCGCGGCACGGTTCGCGGCAGGCAGCGACAGCTACCGGTCGGCCCGCACCCGCGGCCAGTGGCTGATCTCGGTCTACTTCCCGTTCGTGCAGCTCCTGTCGTCGGTGGCGGCCGCGGCCGTCCTGATGGTGGGCGCGCACCGGGTCGACGCGGGCACGCTGACGACCGGCGCGCTCGTCGCCTACCTCCTCTACATCGACCTGTTCTTCGCCCCCGTGCAGCAGCTCTCGCAGGTCTTCGACGGCTACCAGCAGGCCACCGTCTCGCTGGGCCGCATCCAGGAACTGCTGCGCGAACCGACGTCGACGAAGTCCGCCCGTGAGCCCCTCGACGTGCTCTCCCTGAGCGGCGAGATCGCCTTCGAGGACGTCGACTTCGCGTACGGCGCCACCGACGAGCCGGAGGCGGCGCTGAGCGGCGTGGCCCTGCGCATCCCGGCCGGGCAGACCGTCGCGTTCGTCGGCGAGACCGGCGCCGGCAAGTCGACGCTGGTCAAGCTGGTCGCCCGGTTCTACGACCCGACCGGCGGCCGGGTCACCGTCGACGGCACCGACCTGCGCGACCTGGACCTGACGAGCTACCGGCACCGGCTCGGCGTCGTCCCGCAGGAGGCCTACCTCTTCCAGGGCACGATCCGTGACGCCATCGCCTACGGCCGGTCCGACGCGAGCGACGCACAGGTCGAGGCGGCGGCGCGGGCGGTCGGCGCGCACGAGATGATCGCCACGCTGGAGGGCGGGTACCTGCACGAGGTCGCCGAGCGCGGCCGCAACCTCTCGGCCGGCCAGCGGCAGCTGATCGCGCTCGCCCGTGCCGAACTCGTCGACCCGGACATCCTGCTGCTCGACGAGGCCACGGCCGCCCTCGACCTCGCCACGGAGGCCCAGGTCAACCAGGCCACGGACCGTATCGCCGGCAAGCGCACGACGCTGGTCGTCGCCCACCGCCTGACGACGGCGGCCCGCGCCGACCGGGTCGTGGTGATGGACCACGGCCGGGTCGCCGAGGACGGCACGCACGACGAGCTGGTCCGGCGGGGCGGCAAGTACGCCGCGCTGTGGAGCGCCTTCGTGGGGGAGGCCGTCGGTACGGCGCCGTGATTCGGACGATCCGTACAGGGAGCCGGTCGTCGTGCAACCGTGCGGCCCGTGTGTCGCGTCCGTTCATCAGTACTCTGGTGCCGATGTGACGGGAGGGACTGCGGTGCAAAGAGGTGAGGAAGGCGATATAGGGGGAGAGCGGGTCGGGCAGGGCCGCGCCCATGGTGTCCGAGGGGCGCGCCGGGTGCTCACGCTCGTGCTGACCGCGCTGGTCTCGGCCACGCTGCTGGTGGTGGCGGGACCGGGGACGGGCGAGGCGCGGGCCGCCGCGCTCTGCGCCGGGCACAAGGTCCGCACCCTGTCCTTCTCCACGGGCCGGACCGTCGTCTACAAGAGCGGTGGCTACGTCTGCGCCGTCACGCTCGCCAAGCGCACCGGCGTCCGCCAGACCATGTCGGTCAGCGTCCAGGCCCGGGGGAACCGGGCCGTCGTCGACTCCGGCCGCTTCACCCACCACGCGGGTCCGGTCACCGTGCACGCCGGCCACCGCTGCGTCCGCGTGAAGGGCCGAGTCGGGTCGAAATCGGTCGCTTCGGGATGGATTCTGTGCTGAAACGGTACTGAAGCGGTGCCGAATGTCGTGCTGAGCGGACACCAAGTACCCCTGGTGGTGCGCGTGTCGCTCCGATAGTTTCCGGAGCGACTGTGTAACTCCAGGGGAGGGTGTATGCGCAAAGCGCTCAGATGGCTGCTGTCGCTCGTCGTGCTCATAGGCACGGTGAGCGCCGCCGGGATATCGACGGCGGCAGCCGCGCGGCCGGCCGACGCCGCGGCCACCGCCGACATCAAGGACCGGCTCCTCGCCATACCCGGCATGAGCCTCATCGAGGAGAAGCCGTACACTGGCTACCGCTACTTCGTCCTCAACTACACCCAGCCGGTCGACCACCGGCACCCGTCCAAGGGCACCTTCCAGCAGCGCATCACCGTGCTGCACAAGGACGTCAGCCGCCCGACGGTCATGTTCACCAGCGGCTACAACGTCTCGACGAACCCGTCGCGCAGCGAGCCGACCCGCATCGTCGACGGCAACCAGGTCTCCGTGGAGTACCGCTTCTTCACGCCGTCCAGGCCCCAGCCCGCCGACTGGTCGAAGCTCGACATCTGGCAGGCCGCCAGTGACCAGCACCGCATCTACCAGGCCCTCAAGCCGGTCTACGGCCAGAACTGGCTGACCACCGGCGGCTCGAAGGGCGGCATGACCGCCACGTACTTCGAGCGCTACTACCCGCGCGACATGGACGGCGTCGTCGCCTACGTCGCCCCGAACGACGTCGTGAACGACGAGGACTCCGCGTACGACAGGTTCCTCGCCGACGTCGGCCCGCAGGACTGCCGCGTCGCCCTGCAGAAGGTGCAGCGCGAGACGCTGGTGCGCCGCACCGCGCTGGAGAAGAAGTACAAGGAGTACCTCGCCGCCAACAACTACACCGTGAACACGGTCGGTTCGCTGGACAAGGCGTACGAGGCGACCGTCCTCGACCTCGTGTGGGGCTTCTGGCAGTACCAGCCCGAGTCGGCCTGCGCGGACGTGCCGGACGCCAAGACCGTCACCGACCAGGCGCTCTTCGACTACGTCGACGCCGTGGGCGGCTGGTCGTCCTACGCCGACCAGGGCCTGGAGCAGTACACGCCGTACTACTACCAGGCGGGCACCCAGCTCGGCTCGCCCGACATCAAGCAGCCGTGGCTCGGCAAGCTCTCCCGCTACGGCTACCAGCCGCCGCGCAACTTCGTCCCGAGCTCCATCCCCATGAAGTTCCAGCGGGGCGTGATGCGGGACGTCGACACGTGGGTACGCCACCACGCGACGCGGATGCTGTACGTCTACGGCGACAACGACCCGTGGGGCGCGGAGCGCTTCCGCCTCGGCTCCGGAGCCCGCGACAGCTACGTCCTGACGGCGCCGCACGCCAACCACGGCGCGAACGTCGCGGGCCTCACCGCCGACGACAACGCCCTCGCCACGTCGCGGATCCTCGCGTGGGCCGGCCTGTCCGGCACGACGGCCAAGGCGCCGCACGACGCGAAGCTCGACCGCCCGGACGCCGTCCGGCAGTTCACGCTCCGCCCGTGACCGCACACGCGTGACGGAGGGGGCCGCACCCGCGGCCCCCTCTTTCACACCCGCGCGGCGCACCCCACCGGCTCGGCCCCGCCGAGCGACACGTACAGGTCCGTGGCCGAGGGGCACTCGGAGCGGTCCTCCACCGCGGAGCGCACGCGGTACTGCGGCACGCGCTCGCCCGAACCGTCGCACGCGGTCTCCCGGACCCGGCCCTCGCCCGCCGAGTACACGCAGTCGCCGACGATCGTGCGCGGGCCGCCCCCGCCGCCCGGGTCGCCGGGATGCGGCTCCTCCAGGTTGCGCATACAGGCGTAGCCGCGGGCGATGTGCCCGTCACCGTTCTCGTCCGACGCCGGGCGGTGCTCGCTCATATGCAGGACGAAGTCGGTGCGCGCCGGGCAGTCCGGGCCCTGCGCCGTCCCGCCCTCGTACCGCGCGACGACCCGCGCCACCGCGCTCTCACTGCGGCACGCCACCTCGTTGAACGACGTACGCCCCCGTGAACTGCACTCGCCCACCGCGAGGAACACCGCCCCGTAGCCGGACGGTGAGCGCAGCGGGTCCGCCGACGAAGGGTCCGACCGTCCGCCCCCCGGCCCGGACAGCGCCTGACAACCGACCAGTGCGAGCGCCAGCAACGGCGCCGCGCACACCACACCAACCGCCCGCGCGAACATGGCATTCCCCCCGATATCCCCACCCAGCGTGGCCCGGGGATGCGGGCACACGCCAGATGGGCAAGGGGCTTTGCGTCAGTTGGGGGTGGTACGCCGGTGCTGCGGCGTACCACCCGTACGTCCGGATCAGTACCGCAGGCCGTACCCGATCGGGTAGAGGACCTGGGCCGGGTCGTCGGCCCTCTGCACCGGCACCGGCAGCCTGCCGCGCGGCCCGGCCCGGCCCGCGAGCACCCGCACCGCCGCCCGGAGTTCGACGTCGATCCAGGAGTACGCGGCCAAGTGGGCCTGGGCCGCGCCCAGTTGGGCCACGTCGTAGGGGTTGCGCAGGGACAGGGTGACGACCGGGACGCCCGTCGCGGCGACGGCGTTCACCAGGGCCTGCTGGGCGCTGCCCGCGGTGACGTTGTACGTGCCGATGAGCACCGCGTCCTTGCCCCGGGCGGCCGCCACCGCCTGGTCGACGACCGCCTTGCCCGGGGCGGTGCCGGTCGCCAGGACCGTTGCGGAGAAGCCGAGTTCGGTCAGGGCCGCGCCGAGCACGGTGGTCGGCGGGCCGTCGCTGAGCGAGGGCGAGGCCGGGTTCGCGCCGAGCACGAGGATGTTCTTGTGGGAGCGCCGGGACAGCGGCAGCAGCCGGCCCTTGTTGACCAGGAGTGTCGTCGTGCGCTCGGCGATCCGGTCGGCCGCCGCCAGATGCGCGCGGGTCCCCACCGTGCGGTCGACGCCGCGGTGAGTGACGTACGCGTCCTTGAACAGCCCCAGTTTCGCCTTCAGGCGCAGGACGCGCAGGATCGAGACGTCCAGCCGCTCCTCGGTCAGCTCGCCGCTGTGCACGGCGTCGAGGACCGCGTTCCAGGAGATGTCCAGGGACGGCGGGTTGAGCAGCTGGTCGACGCCGGCCTTCAGGGCGAGCACCGGGACGCGGTCGTCGCCGTACTTGGTGCGGACGCCCTCCATGCCGAGCGAGTCGGTGATCACGACGCCGTCGTAACCGAGCTGCTCGCGCAGGATGCCGGTGAGGATCGGGCGCGAGAGGGTGGCCGGGTCCTCCGCCGGGTCCAGGGCCGGTACGACGAGGTGGGCCGTCATGATCGAGTCGATACCGGCGGCGATCACGGCCTTGAACGACGGGGCGTCGAGCCGCTCCCACTGCTCGCGGGTGTGCGTGATCACCGGGAGGCCGGTGTGGCTGTCGGTCGCCGTGTCGCCGTGGCCCGGGAAGTGCTTGGCCGTCGAGGCGATGCCGGCCGACTGGTACCCCTCGACCTGCGCGGCGGCGAGCCGGGCCACCGCCGCCGGGTCCGCGCCGAAGGAACGGACGCCGATGACGGGGTTGGCCGGGTTGATGTTCACGTCGGCGTCGGGGGCGTAGTCCTGGTTGATGCCGAGCACGCGGAGTTCGGCGCCGGCGACCGCACCGGCCCGGCGGGCGTCGGAGCGCGAGCCGCCCGCGCCGAGGGCCATCGCGCCGGGGAGCAGAGTGGCGGGCTTTCCGACCCGGGTGACGATCCCGTGCTCCTGGTCCGTCGAGACCAGCAGGGGGATACGGGAGGGCTGTTGGCGGCCGGCTTCCTGGATGCCGTTGCTGAGATCGGCGATCTGGTGCGGGTCGCGGACGTTGTGCGCCCAGGCGAAGTAGATGATGCCGCCGAGCTTGTACTTGGAGATCATCTCGGCCGCGGTGCGGACGCCGATCTCCTTGAGGTTGGCGTCGATGTCGGTCTGGTCCGGGTCGGTCGCCGAGTGGCCGTACACCCGCATCACGAAGAGCTGGCCGACCTTCTCCTCCAGGGTCATCCCGGAGATGATCTTCTTCAGTGCCTGGTCGGACGGGGGCCGGCCCGCGGCCTGGGCGGGTGCGGCGCCCAGGCCCGCCGCGGCGGCGCCGGCCGTGGCGGCGGCGAGCAGCGTACGTCTGGAGAAACCCTTGCTGGACTGGCTGCGCTGGCTGGACTGGCGGTGGTGCACTTGCGCTCCTTCCGGAGGGAGGGGAGGGCACGAGCCGTGTGGAAGGTGGTGTGCGGGATGGTGCTGAAAATTACTTCCACGCGACACGGATATCGGGAAAGTTTCTGCCAGTCAAGGGGGCTGGCATGGCAAGGGGCCGTCACCGGCACTGTTGGAGGGGGGCGTGCCGGTGACGGCGTGCTGCCGGCCGCAGGCGGCGGAGAGGGTGGTCAGCGTTCGCAGCCAGCAGCGAGGCCGACACCGCACTGCGGAGACTCACCGGCAGCGTGTCCTTTTGACGGGCGGGCCCGCGCCTGGGTTCCCGTCTTTCCGGAGGTTCCGGGAAGTTGGTGCGCGGGTGGCGGAGAAGGGGTGGGGTGGCGGGTGGGGTGTGGCCGGGCGCACCTTTCGTCGTGGCCGGCCGCGCAGTTCCCCGCGCCCCTGGAGCACGGCCTCGCCGCGGCTCCATGAGAGGCGCACGAAGTGCGCGACCGGCCCCCACCGGGCCGCGGCCTGGGCTACTCCGCAACCAGGCAGACGCGCCCCTGGGCGCGCAACGCACGGACCGTTTCCGCGATCGCCGGACGCCGCGCGGCCCCGGCCCGCCACAACGCGTAGACCCGCCGCCGCGGCATCGGATCCAGCCCCACCGCGACGACCCCCTCCGGCAAGGCCCCCGGCCGAGCCGCGGAATGACCGCGACCCCCAGCCCGGCGGCGACGAGCGCGACCAACGTCGGGTTCTCGTCGGCCTGATGGACGATGAACGGCTCGAACCCGGCGGAGCGCACCGTGCGGACGAGCCAGTCGTGGCGCACCCGCCCCGCCGGCTGCGACACCCACCGCTCCCCGCCGAGCTCCTCCCGCCGCACCCCCGTCCGTCCGGCCAGCGGATGCACGGCCGGCACGAGCAGATCGCACAGGTCCTCGCCGAGCACGGCCTGCTCCACCCCGGCGGGGGCGGGCAGCGGCGCGATGTCCCAGTCGTGTGCGACGGCCAGGTCGACGGCGCCCTTGGCGACGAGGTCGACCGACAGGTGCGGGTCGACCTCGTTGAGGCGGGTGTCGAGCGCGGGGTGCCGGGCGGCGAGGTCGGCGAGGGCCGCGGGCAGCAGACCGCGCGCCGCCGAGGCGAACGCGGCGATCGTCAGCTGCCCGGAGGGCACTGTGCGCCGCTCCTCCAGGCCGGTCTCCGCGCGCTCCATGATGGCCATCAACTCACTTGCAGTTACGGCGAGTTGACGCGCCTCATCGGTGAGCTTGATGCCGCGCCCCTCGCGTTCCAGGAGTACGGTCCTGGTCTCCCGCTCCAGCTTCGCGATCTGCTGCGAGACGGCGGAGGGGGTGCTGGTGCGCGGCCGCGCTCCTGGTGGGCGGGGTGGGGCTGGCGTCCGCGGCCGGGGTGCGCGGGAGCGGTACCGCATCCGGCCCGAAGCCGGAACCCGAGCCGGACCCCGTACCCGTACGCGCCTGAACTCCCCGCCTAGGCCCAATGCCGTTGCGTTACGGGCGATCTTGCCCTTCGTCGCCCCGGGCTCATGAACCGCCGTGACACGGTGGACTCCTGCGGTTCTTGAGAATGTCACCAGGATGCGCGCCGCGCCTGCGCTCGGGGGTGCACGCACCAAGATCGCGGCTAAGGCAACGGCATTGCGCCTACGCCGACTCGTTGAGCAGCCGGGCCAGATGCTCCCGCCCGTCGTGGAGCAGGGCGGGCAGCGGGGCCGCGGCCTCGTACCAGCGGGCCTCGTACTCCCAGCACAACCAGCCGTCCCAGCCCTCGCGGCTGAGCACCTCCACGCACTCGGCCAGCGGCAGCGCCCCCGCGCCGAGCGCCAGCGGCGTCTTGTCGTCCGGTCCGGCGATGTCCTTGACCTGCACATAGCCGAGGTAGGGGGAGAGCGCCGCGTAGGAGACCGCGGGCTGCTCACCGCCCAGCCAGGTGTGCATGATGTCCCACAGCACGCCTACGTTGCGGTGGCCGACCGGGCCGACGACGCGGGACGCGGCGGCCCCGGTGCGGTGCGAGTCGTGGGTCTCCAGCAGGACGCGGACGTCGCGGTCGGCCGCGTATTCGGCGGCCACCCCGAGCCTGCGGGCCGCGGTGGCGTCGGCCTCCTCCGCGCTCTGTCCGTCCCCGCCTCCCGGGAAGACCCGGACGAACGGAGCGCCCAGATCGTGGGCGAGGTCCACCAGGGCGCGGACCTCGGCGAGCACGGCGTCGTCGTCGCCGGGCGCCGCCACGCGCGCGTACCCGGCGACGCCCAGGATCTCGACGCCCGCGGCCCTGAACCCGGCCGCGACGTCCGCCCGGGCGGCGTCGTCGAGGCCCGGGTGGACCGGCTCCTCGGGGTGGGCGCGCAGCTCCACCCCGTGGTAGCCGTTCGCGGTCGCGAGGCGGAGGACGTCGGCCAGCGGGAGGCCGGGGACACCGAGAGTGGAGAACGCCAGTTTCATGGGGGCGAACTTACCCGCGCTCGCGTCCCTCACTCAGGCGCCCGGTGCAGTGCGAGCCGCCAGTCCTGCCCGGTCAGGTCCGCGCCGAACGAGCGGTGCGGTGTCTCTCCCACGAGGACGAAACCGTGGCGCAGATAGAGGGCGCGGGCCGACTTCAGTATGTCGTTCGTCCACAGCACCAGCTCGCGGTAGCCGACGCCCCGCGCGAAGTCGACGACGGCCCGCACCAGCCGGTCGCCGACGCCGAGCCCGCGCGCCCCGGGCTCCACCAGCAGCAGCCGCAGCCGTGCCGTGCCGGGCGCCTCGTCCCGTACGCACATCACGCATCCCACCGGGCGGCCGTCCAGTTCGGCGATCCACACCCGCTCCAGATGCGGGTCGTGGTCCTGCGCGAAGTCGGCGACGATCCGGGCCACCAGTCCCTCGTACTCCGCGTTGAAGCCGAACTCCCCGGCGTACACCGCGCCGTTGCGCGCCACGATCCAGCCCAGGTCGCCGGGGCCCGGATCGCGCAGCAGCACGTCGTCGGCGCGCGGCGCGGCCCGGCCGTCGCCGAGCAGTGAGCGCACGGTGCGCAGCGCCTCCGCCAGGCGGGCGCGTTCGGCTTCGGGGACGGTGGCGAGGAGGGTGCCGACCGCTTCCCGGGAGCGCTCGTCGAGCAGCTCCGCCGTGCCGCGGCCGCGCGCGGTGAGGGTGATGCTGCGGCGCCGCGAGTCCCGCTCGGACGTGCCGCGTTCGACGAGCCCGTCCCGCTCGAACTTGCCGAGGATGCGGCTCAGGTACCCGGCGTCCAGATTGAGCCGCGTCCGCAGGTCGGCCGCGTCGAGCCGGTGGCCCTGCTCCGGGTGGGCCAGCTCGTACAGCACACGGGACTCGGTGAGGGTGTACGGGGCGTACAGGTGGCGGCTGTAGTCCAGCGCGCCGACGACGTGCGTGTAGAAGCGGTTGAAGGACCGGATGTCCTGCACGGTCATGGCTCACCTCTGGTCTCGGCCGCACCGGCCGGCGCTTGCGGACACGGACAGTTGACTCAGTCAGAGATCTGGGGGAGGGCGCCAGAGTACGCCCGGCGGGTGGCCGCGTCCACGGATCGGCCGTCCGGGCTCCACCGCGCGCGCCCTCCGAAAGTCAAGTCCGTGTCTATGGCAGGTATAGCGGTTCAAGGGCAGCCCATGGGTTGGCCAACCCCTTCCCGCACGTTGGCCGCGAGTTCACCGTTCGCACCCTCCGCCCCACATCGACTGAGCCGCACGCTGGGACAACGGCCCGTCGCACGCGGGCCGTTCGCATGCCCGAACCGCCTGTCCAGCCACTCATGCCACGCCACTCACAAGGGGCTTCCATGGCCGAACTGACCCGACGCAGACTCCTCGGTTCCGCGGCAGGTGCCGTCGGCGGCGCCGCCGCACTCTCGCTCCTGCCGCCCAGCGTGCAGAAGGCCGTCGCCGCGGGCCCGCCCCGCAAGGGCTCGCTGCGCGACATCGAGCACGTCGTGATGCTCATGCAGGAGAACCGCTCCTTCGACCACTACTTCGGCACGCTCAAGGGCGTCCGCGGCTTCAACGACCCCGACGCGCTGAAGCTGAGCACCGGCCGCTCGGTCTTCTACCAGCCCGACGCCGAGAACCCGAAGGGGTACCTCCTCCCCTTCCACCTGGACACGCACTCCACCAGCGCCCAGGCCATCCCCTCCACCAGCCACGCCTGGGCGGTCCAGCACGAGGCCTGGAACAACGGTGCGATGGACCAGTGGCTCCCGGCCCACCGCAAGGCCGACGGCGTCAACGGCCCCTACGTGATGGGCTATTACACCCGCAAGGACATCCCGTTCCAGTTCGCGCTGGCCGAGACCTTCACCATCTGCGACAACTACTTCTGTTCGGTCTTCGGCCCGACCTGGCCCAACCGCCTCTACTGGATGACGGGCAGCATCGACCCCGGCGGCACCCAGGGCGGCCCCATCCTCAACAACACGGCGCCCGCCCCGTACCGCTGGACGACGTACGCCGAGCGCCTCCAGGCCGCGGGCGTCAGCTGGAAGGTCTACCAGCAGGACGACGACTACGGCTGCAACCTGCTGGAGCAGTTCGCGTCGTTCAAGAACGCGCAGCCCGGCTCGGACCTCTACGAGCGCGGTGTGCGCCCGCAGCCCGAGGGCACCTTCGAGGACGACGCCCGCAACGACCGCCTGCCGGCCGTCAGCTGGATCATGCCGACGAGCTACCAGTCGGAGCACCCCGACTACCTGCCGGCGGCGGGCGCCGACTTCGTGGCCCAGAAGATCGAGGCGATAGCCTCCAACCCCAAGGTCTGGGCGAAGACCGCCTTCATCCTCAACTACGACGAGAACGACGGCCTGTTCGACCACGTGGCCCCGCCCACGCCCCCGGCGGGCACGCCCGGCGAGTTCGTCAAGGGCCTGCCCATCGGCGGCGGCTTCCGCGTCCCGGCGATCATCGTCTCGCCGTGGACGGTCGGCGGCTGGGTGGCCACCGAGTCCTTCGACCACACCTCGGCGCTGCAGTTCCTGGAGCGGTTCACGGGCGTCGAGGAACCGAACATCACCGACTGGCGCCGGGACACCTTCGGCGACCTCACCTCGGCGTTCCGCTTCTCCCACGCCACGCGCCGGCCGCCGCGCCTGCCGCACAACACGGCCGCGCAGCTGGAACAGGCCAAGGACGAGGTGGCGACCCTCCCCAAGCCGACGCTGCCGGGCGCGGACCAGCACTTCCCGCACCAGGAGCGGGGGCGCCGGCCGCACGTGTAAGGACTGGGCGAACCCGGCGGCGCGCAGCCCCGGCCGCCGGGTTCAGGCCAGTACCCACACCACCGCGAACGGCAGGAACACGAACGGCGCCGCCCGCAGCCAGACGGCGCGGCCGACGGCCGCGTTCCGCGAAAGACCCCTGTTCGCGAGGGCGACCAGGAGCAGGACCACCGCGCCGGACACCGCGGCGAGGCCCATCACCACCGGGCCTTCGTCCAGCGTGTGGTAGTTGCAACTCCCCTGGAAACCGGGGGAGTACGACTCCTCGATGTTCTGGCAGTCCATCGGCAGCCACTCGCTCAGCAGCCACCACGCACACCCCAGTGGCAGCAGCGCGGGCAGCCCGAGCAGCAGGTTCACCAGGACCGGGGTGATCCAGCGGGCGGGGCCGGGTTCACGCTCCACGCGGCGCTCCCGTCGACCCTCGCACCATCAGCTCTCCGCGCACCACGTCGACGCCGCCGTCCGGTTCCGGCTCGCGGCCCATCGCGATGCGGCCCGCCCGTGCGGCCGCCTCCGCCAGGGGGAGGCGGACCGTCGTCAGCGCGGGAACCGCGTCGACGCTGAAGGGGAGGTCGTCGAAGCCCGCCACCGAGACGTCCTCGGGGATGCGCAGGCCCGCCTCCCGCAGCGCGGCGCACGCGCCGAGCGCCACCGTGTCGTTGGCGGCGACCACGGCCGTCAACTCCGGGTCGCGCTTGAGGAGTTCGACCGTCGCCGCGTGGCCCGCCGCGCGGTCGTAGGGGCCGTGCGCCACCAGCCCGTCCGACTCCGTCACGCCCGCGTCGGCCAGCGCCGCGCGGTGGCCCTCCAGGCGGTGCCGTGTCGTCGTACGTTCCTCGGGGCCCGCCACGTAACCGATCCGGCGGTGTCCGAGTGTGAGCAGGTGCTGGGTCAACTCCCTTGCCCCACCCCGGTTGTCGAAGGTCAGCGCCGCCGCGTCCGTCTCCGGCACCGGAGGCCGGCCGCACAGCACGACCCGCGTGCCCGCCTCCGAGAGGCGCCGCAATTTGTTCGCCACCGCCGCGACGTGGGCCTCGTCCTCGATCGCGCCGCCGGTGAGGACGACCGCCGCCGCCCGCTGGCGTTGCAGCAGGGTCAGATAGGTCAGCTCCCGCTCCGGGGAGCCGCCGGTGTTGCAGACCACCGCCAGACGCTCCCCGCCGGCCCGGCCGCCCGGCCCGACGATCTCCGACTGCACCGCGGACGCCATGATCCCGAAGAAGGGGTCGGCGATGTCGTTGACCAGGACCCCGACCAGATCGGAGGTGGCCGCGGCGAGGGCGCTGGCCGGGCCGTTGAGCACGTAGTCCAGTTCGTCCACGGCCTTGAGCACCCGCTCGCGCGTGGTGGCGGCGACCGGATAGTTGCCGTTCAGTACGCGGGAGACGGTGGCGGGGGACACCTGCGCGCGGGCGGCCACGTCCGCCAGGGTCACGGTCATCGAGTCATCCTCCGTCGACGGCCGGGCCCACTCCTGAGTCGGGGAGCCCCGGTCTCGTACCCGCTCTTGTCCGAGCGGCTGTGCAGAGGCTAGCTTCTTTCCAGATAGAAAGCGCTTGCTACACCTGGTGCGGCAGGTGCGATCTCGCGTACGCCCGCGGCCTGGGAACGTACGGCCGGGCACACACAGCAGACGCAGGACGAAGGGACTCACGTGACACGCAAGACGGTGCGCATCGCCATGAACGGTGTGACGGGGCGCATGGGCTACCGCCAGCACCTCGTCCGTTCCCTCCTCGCCCTGCGCGACCAGGGCGGACTCGACCTCGGCGACGGCACGGTGCTGTGGCCCGAGCCGGTCCTCGTCGGCCGCCGCGAGCACGCCCTGCGGGCCCTCGCCGAGCGGCACGGCCTCGGGGAGGAGAACATCTCCACCGATCTCGACGCCGTCCTCGCCGACGACTCGATCGACATCTACTTCGACGCGCAGGTGACCTCCGCCCGCGAGGAGGCGATCAAGAAGGCGATCGCCGCGGGCAAGCACATCTACACCGAGAAGCCGACCGCCACCGGCCTCGACGGCGCCCTGGAACTGGCCCGGCTCGCCAAGGACGCGGGCATCAAGTCCGGCGTCGTCCAGGACAAGATCTTCCTGCCGGGCCTGCTCAAGCTGAAGCGGCTGATCGACGGCGGCTTCTTCGGCAAGATCCTGTCCATCCGCGGCGAGTTCGGCTACTGGGTGTTCGAGGGCGACTGGCAGGAGGCACAGCGCCCGAGCTGGAACTACCGCTCCGAGGACGGCGGCGGCATCGTCGTCGACATGTTCCCGCACTGGGAGTACGTGCTGCACGAGCTGTTCGGCCGGGTCGCCTCCGTGCAGGCGCTGATCACCACGCACATCCCGCAGCGCTGGGACGAGAACGGCAAGCCCTACGACGCAACCGCCGACGACTCCGCGTACGGCATCTTCGAGCTGGACGGCGGCGCCGTCGCCCAGATCAACTCCTCATGGGCCACCCGCGTCAACCGTGACGAGCTCGTCGAGTTCCAGGTCGACGGAACGGAAGGGTCGGCCGTCGCCGGGCTGCGCAACTGCCGTGTGCAGCACCGCAGTTCGACGCCGAAGCCGGTGTGGAACCCGGACCTCCCGGCCGCCTACTCCTTCCGCGACCAGTGGCAGGAAGTGCCCGACAACGCCGAGTTCGACAACGGCTTCAAGGCGCAGTGGGAGCTCTTCCTCAAGCACGTGTACGCCGGCGCGCCCTACCAGTGGGACCTGCTGGCCGGCGCCCGCGGCGTGCAGCTCGCCGAGCTGGGCCTGAAGTCGTCCGCCGAGGGCCGCCGCATCGACGTGCCGGAGATCTCGCTGTGACCATCCGACTCCCCGACACGGGTGGCACGTTGAGGGTCTACGAGCCCCGCGCCACACCGCTCGCCCTCGACACCGGCGCGCCGTTCGCCTCCCGCGTCGTCTTCTCGGCGGCGCACGTCGTCGCCGACCCGTTCGCCGACACGACACCGGACTCCCCGGCCGCCGTCGACTGGGACGCCACCCTCGCCTTCCGCCGCCACCTGTGGTCGCACGGGCTCGGCGTCGCCGAGGCGATGGACACCGCGCAGCGCGGCATGGGCCTGGACTGGGCGGGTGCCGCCGAGCTCATCGAGCGGTCGGCGGCCGAGGCGAAGGCCGTCGGCGGCCGCATCGCATGCGGCGTCGGCACCGACCAGCTCACCTCCCCCGCACCGGACGTGGCGACCGTACGCGCCGCGTACGAGGAGCAGCTCGCGCTCGTGGAGGGGACGGGCGCGCAGGCGATCCTCATGGCGTCCCGCGCACTGGCCGCCGTGGCCAAGGGACCCGAGGACTACCTGGAGATCTACGGGCACCTGCTGCGCCAGGCCACCGAACCGGTCGTCCTGCACTGGCTCGGCCCGATGTTCGACCCGGCCCTGGAGGGCTACTGGGGCTCCGCCGACCTGGACGCCGCCACGGAGACCTTCCTCCAGGTCATCGCCGCCCACCCCGACAAGGTCGACGGCATCAAGGTGTCGCTGCTCGACGCCCTCCGCGAGGTCGAGCTGCGCCGCCGCCTCCCCAAGGGCGTGCGCTGCTACACCGGCGACGACTTCAACTACCCCGAGCTGATCGCGGGCGACGACCACGGCTTCAGCCACGCGCTGCTCGGCATCTTCGACCCGCTGGGGCCGCTCGCCGCGCAGGCGGTACGGGTCCTCGACACCGGTGACGCGAAGGGCTTCCGCGAACTCCTCGACCCCACGGTCGAGTTGTCCCGGCACCTCTTCCAGACGCCGACCCGCTTCTACAAGACCGGCGTCGTCCTCCTGGCCTGGCTCGCCGGACACCAGGACCACTTCGCGATGGTCGGCGGCCTGCAGTCCGCCCGCTCCCTGCCGCACTTCGCGCGTGCCTACGAACTCGCCGACGGGCTCGGCCTGTTCCCGAACCCCGAGCTGGCCGAGGCCCGCATGAAGAACCTGCTCGCCCTGTACGGAGTCACCTCTTGAGCGCCGCCGATCCGCGTTTCTCCATCAACCAGATGACCGTCAAGCAGCTCTCCCTGCCCGAACTGGTCAATGCCTGCCGCGAGTTGGGCGTCCAGTACGTCGGCACCTGGCGCGAGCCGGTCCAGGCGTACGGCGTCGAGGCCGCGGCCAAGCTGCTGAACGACGCGGGACTCGCCGTCTCCACGCACTGCCGCGGCGGCTTCCTCACCGCCGTCGACCCGGCCGACCGCAAGGCCGCGATCGACGACAACAAGCGCGCCGTCGACGAGGCCGCCACCCTCGGCACGGACGTCCTGGTCCTCGTCTCCGGCGGGCTCCCGGCCGGTTCGTACGACCTGGCGGGCGCCCGGGAACGCATCGCCGACGCGCTCGCCGAACTCGCCCCGTACGCCGCGGAGAACGGGGTCAGGCTCGCCATCGAGCCGCTGCACCCGATGTACGCGGCGGACCGCTGCGTCGTCTCGACGCTCACCCAGGCCCTGGACATCGCCGAGCGGTTCCCGGCGCACCAGGTCGGCGTCTGCGTGGACACGTACCACATCTGGTGGGACGACCGGGCGCCCGAGCAGATCGCGCGGGCCGGGGCGCAGGGCCGTATCGCGACGTTCCAGCTCGCGGACTGGACGACACCGCTGCCGGCCGGTGTCCTCAACGGACGCGGCCAGATCGGTGACGGCTCGATCGACATGCGGTACTGGCGCGGCCTGGTGGAGGAGCAGGGCTACTCCGGGCCCATCGAGGTCGAGCTGTTCAACGACGGGCTGTGGGCGCGGGACGGCCGCGAGGTCCTCGCGGAGACGGCGGACCGGTTCGCACGGCACGCCCGCTGAGAATCCCGGAAAGAAAACGCTCCGCCCCGTGCAACCCTTCCGGGGCTCCGCGGGTCTAGCGTGCGTCGGAACTTTCGGAGGGGGATCTGGGGGGATCGAGGAAGTTCTGGCGCAGGAGGGGGTAGGCCCGAGGGGCCCGGTCCACGGACCGGGCCCCTCGTCGGTTCCGGCCGGGTCAGAAGAAGACGCCGCACCGCAGCAGCACGTTCGCGAACGGCCGGGCCTCCCCGGTCCGCACGATCAGACGCGCGCTCCCGGACAGCCCCTTCAGCTCCTCGTGCGGGACGAAGCCGAGGGACGGCACCCGCTCCCGGAGCAGCCCGGCCGCCGACGGGTTGGCGGTGCGCACCTCGTGCGCCGCCGTGCCCGCCTCGATGACCAGCTCGTCCAGCAGCCCGTCCAGGACCTCCGCGAACGACGGCACCCCGGCCCGGAAAGCCAGGTCGACGACGCGCGGACCCGCGGGGATCGGCATCCCCGCGTCGCATATGAGCACCCCGTCCCCGTGCCCCAGCTCGGCTATGGCGCCCGCCAGATGACGGTTGAGGATGCCGGACTTCTTCACAGCGCCGCGACCTCGTCCGCGGTCGGGTACGACGCCTGCGCGCCCTCCTTGGTGACGGCGGCCGCGCCGACCCGGGCCGCGTAGGCCGCGGCGTCCGCGAGGGACTCCCCGGTGCCGAGGCGCCAGGCGAGCGCCGCGGTGAACGCGTCACCGGCGCCCGTCGTGTCCACGGCCTTCACCCTCACCGACGCCACCCGGGACGAGCCCGAGGCGTCCGCGACGAGCGCGCCCTCCGAACCGAGCGTGATGACGACCGAGCGCGGGCCGAGCGCGAGCAGCGCCCGCGCCCAGTCCTCGGGCTCGCCCCCGGTGTCCGCGCCGAGCACCACGCGGGCCTCGTGCTCGTTCACGATGAGCGGGTCGCACACCGCGAGGACCTCGTCCGGCAGCGGCGCGGGCGGCGACGGGTTCAGCACGAGCCGTGTCCCCTCACCCGCACTGCCCACGCTGCGCGCCACCTCCGCGACCGTCTCCAGCGGGATCTCCAGGAGCGTGGACACGACCCGGGCGTTCGCGAACAGCTCGCCGGCCGCCCGTACGTCGTCCGGCGTGAGCCGCCCGTTCGCGCCCGGTGACACCACGATGCTGTTGTCCCCGGACGGGTCGACGGTGATCAGCGCGACGCCGGTCGGCGCCCCGCCGACGAGGACGCCGGACGTGTCGACGCCCGCCGACTCCATCGACTCCCGCAGCAGCGCCCCGTGCCCGTCGTCGCCGACCCGCGCGAGCAGCGCCGTACGGGCACCCAGCTTGGCGGCGGCGACCGCCTGGTTGGCGCCCTTGCCGCCCGGGTGGACGACCAGGTCGGAGCCGAGGACGGTCTCCCCGGCGGCCGGGCGGCGGTCGACGCCCACCACCAGGTCGGCGTTGGCCGACCCGACGACGAGGAGGTCGTACGTGTTCATGCGGTGCCTTTCTTCGTATGTCAGCACAAAGCCTACGAGAGCGTCACTGTCACTTGAAGTCGGCGACGTTCTTCTCCGTCACGACCTTGACCGGCACCTTCACCGCGCTGTCGATCTTCTTGTCCTGCGCCGCCCGGATCGCGTTCCGCACGGCCATCTTTCCGAGCTCGCGCGGCTGCTGGGCGACGGAGGCGTACAGCGTGCCCGCCTGCACCGCCTTGAAGCCGTCCGGCGTGCCGTCGAAGCCGACGACCGAGACCGACTTGCCGGCCTTGGAGCCGAGCGCCTTGACCGCGCCGAGCGCCATCTCGTCGTTCTCGGCGAAGACGCCGTCGATGTCCGGGTGCGACTGGAGCAGGTTCGTCATGACGTCGAGCCCCTTGGTGCGGTCGAAGTCCGCGGGCTGCTTCGCGGCGACCTTGATGCCCGGGTACTTCTTGAGGCCCGCGGCGAAGCCCGCGCCGCGCTCACGGCTGGCGGACGTACCGGCCTGGCCCTGAAGGATCACGATGGTGCCCTTGCCGCCCAGCTTGTCGGCGAGGGTCTTCGCGGCCTGCTTGCCGCCCGCGACGTTGTCGGAGGCGACGAGCGTCGCCACCTTCGCCTTGTTCACACCGCGGTCGGCGGCGACGACGGGGATGCCCGCGTCATTGGCGCTGCGCACGGACGGGCCGACGGCGTCGGAGTCGACGGGGTTCACGATGACGGCGCCGAGGCCCTCGCTGGTGAAGTTCTGCAGCTGGTTGGCCTGCTGCGAGGCGTCGTTCTGCGCGTCGGTGACGGTCAGCTTCACGCCCTGCTTCCTGGCCTCGGCCTGCGCGCCGGCCCGCATCTCGGTGAAGAACGGGTTGTTGAGCGTGGAGACGGCCATGCCCAGCTTGAGGTCCTTCTTGCCGCCCGACGACGAGCCGTTGTTCCACAGCGCGAGGCCGCCGACGATCGCCGCGGCGACCACGGCCGCGATCACGTACTGCATCGCCTGCCTGGGCCCGCCCGAACCGGCACCCGCCGCGGTCGGCGTCGCCCCGGCCTTCCTGCGGACCGTGTCGAGCAGCACCGCGAGGGCGATCACCACGCCGATGACGACCTGCTGCCAGAACGCGGACACGGAGAGGAGGTTGAGGCCGTTGCGCAGCACCGCCAGGATCAGCGCGCCGATGAACGTGCCCGACGCCTTGCCCGTACCACCGGCCAGCGAGGCCCCGCCGATGACGACGGCGGCGATCGCGTCCAGCTCGTACCCCTGCGCGGCCTGCGGCTGAGCGGAGGCGAGACGGGAGGCGAGGACGATGCCCGCGACGGCGGCGAACAGCCCGGACAGACCGTAGATGACGAGCTTCTGCCGCTTGACGCGCAGCCCGGAGAGACGGGCGGCCTCTTCGTTGCCGCCGATCGCGTACATGGAACGCCCGATGAACGTACGGCCCAGGACGACGGCGGTGACCAGACCCACCACGACCATCACGATGACCGGCACGGGCAGCCAGCCGCCCAGCGTGTCACCGAGGTGGGAGACCGAGTCGGGGAAGGGGATCGGGCTGCCCTGCGAGATGACGAGCGAGAGCCCGCGCCCGACCGACAGCATCGCCAGCGTCGCGATGAACGGCGGGAGCTTGCCGTACGAGATGAGGGCGCCGTTGACGAGTCCGCAGGCCACACCGGTGACGACGGCGAGGAGGACGGCTATGACGACCGGCACCCCCTCGCTCGTCGCCGCCCAGGCGAGGACGGTCGCCGACAGGGCCGCGACCGAGCCGACCGACAGGTCGATGCCCGCCGAGACGATGACGAAGGTGACACCGAACGCGAGAATCGCCGTCACGGCCGCCTGCACGCCGACGTTCAGCAGGTTCGTGGTGGTCAGGAAGTCACCGGACAGCAGCGACATGGCGATGACGAGGACGACGAGCGCGGTCAGCGCGCCGTTGTCGAGGAGCAGCCGCAGCAGGCTCCCGCCGGTCGTGGTCGCGCTCTTGCCGTTCTTCTTGCCGAGCGTGTCAGTGTTTGCCGAGGTCACGGGAGCCCTCCTCAAGGGTGTCGGGTGTGTGGCTGGTGCTGACGGCGAGCGCCATCACGGAGTCCTGGGTCGCGTCCTCGGCCGCGAGTTCACCGGCGATGCGGCCCTGCGCCATCACCAGGACGCGGTCGCTCATGCCGAGCACCTCGGGCAGATCGCTGGAGATCATGAGCACGGCGTGCCCGGCGGCGGTCAGCTCGTTGACGAGCTGGTAGATCTCGACCTTCGCGCCGACGTCGATACCGCGCGTCGGCTCATCCAGGATCAGCACCTTGATGTCGGCGAGCAGCCACTTGCCGATGACGACCTTCTGCTGGTTGCCGCCGGACAGGGTGCGCACGTGCTGGCCCAGCCCGGCCATCCGCACGCCGAGTTGACCGGCGATCCGCTCGGCCGCCGCGTACTGCCCCCTGAGGTCGACGAACCCGCCGCGGGTCGCGGTCCGCAGGGTCACGAGCCCGAGGTTCTCGGCCACGGACTGATCGAGCACGAGGCCCTGGCCCTTGCGGTCCTCGGGCACGAGGCCCACGCCCGCGGCCATGGCGGCGTTCACGTCGTGCCGGGGGAGGCGGGCCCCGCCGACCTCGACACTGCCCGCGTCGTACGGGTCGGCCCCGAACACGGCACGGACCACTTCCGTGCGCCCGGCGCCGACGAGCCCGGCGATACCGACGACCTCACCGGCCCTTACCTCGAAACTCACGTCGTGGAAGACGCCGTCCCGGCTCAGCCCCTCGACCTTCAGCAACGCGGCGCCCGTGTCGGGCCGTTCACGCGGATACTGCTGCTCGATCGACCGCCCCACCATCAGGCGTACGAGCTCGTCCTCTGGGGTCGAGGCGGGCACCTGGCCCACACTGCGGCCGTCCCGGATGACGGTGACCCGGTCGCCGAGGGCGGCGATCTCCTCCAGGTGGTGCGTGATGAAGACGATGCCGACACCGTCCTCGCGCAGCGCGCGCACGATGGCGAAGAGCTTCTCCACCTCCTCCGAGGTGAGCACGGCGGTCGGCTCGTCCATGATCAGCACGCGGGCGTCCAGGCTGAGCGCCTTCGCGATCTCGACCATCTGCAGCCGGGCGATGCCGAGTTCACGCACACGCGCGCGTGGCGAGACATTCACGCCCACGCGCGCGAGGAGCGCTGCGGCGTCGGCGTCCATCTTCTTGCGGTCGATGAGACCGAAGCGGCGCGGCTGGCGCCCCAGGAAGATGTTCTCGGCCACGGTCAGATCAGGAACGAGATTGAACTCCTGATAGATCGTGGCGATCCCGAGCCGTTCGGCGTCCTGCGCACCATGGATACGGACCTGCTCGCCGCCGACGGTGACACGGCCCTCGTCGGGCGTGTAGGCACCGGAGAGCATCTTGATCAGCGTGCTCTTGCCGGCCCCGTTCTCACCGAGCAGGACGTGCACCTCGCCCCGGCGCAGATCGAAGTCGACGCTGTCGAGCGCGACGACGCCGGGGAAGGTCTTCCGTATCCCTTCGATACGCAGCAACTCGTCCGGGTTGCTCACCGGTTGCTCCTCTCCATTGAGGTACGCGGTTGTGAAGTACGAGTAGGTGACGGTGAAGTACGCGGCTCGCCGCACGAGTGGCGTACGACGAGGTGGGCGGGGAGCGTCACCGACGCGGGCGGCCGGCCCTCGATGCGGTCCACCAGGGCGCGCACGGCGGCCCGCCCCAGCTCTCCCGTCGGCTGGGCGATCGCCGTGACCGGCGGATCCGTGTGCACGAACCAGGGGATGTCGTCGAACGCGGCGAGCGCGATGTCGTCCGGGACGCGCAGCCCGCGCGCGCGGATCGCGTCCAGCGCGCCGAGGGCCATCAGGTTGTCGGCCGCGAACACGACCTCGGGCGGCTCGGGCAGATCCAGGAACCCGTCCGTCACGCGGCGCCCGCTGCCCGCCTGGAAGTCGCCCTGCCCGATGTAGGCGTCCGGCAGCTCGATCGCGTACGAGGCGAGCGCCTTCCGGAACGCGGCGACGCGCTCGCTGCCCGTCGTGGTGGCCGCCGGGCCCGCGATGATGGCGAGCCTGCGGTGGCCGAGCCGGTGCAGATGCGCGACGAGATCGCGGATGGCGGCCTGCCCGTCGGAGCGCACCACGGGGACGTCGACGCCCGGGATCCACCGGTCGACGAAGACCATCGGGGTGCCGCCCCTGGCCGCGTCCAGCATCAGCGGGGAGCCGCCGTCGGTGGGGGAGACGAGCAGCCCGTCGATCCGCCGGTCGAGCAGGGTCCGTACGTGATGGTCCTGGAGGTCGGGCCGCTCGTCGGCGTTGCCGATGATCACGCTGTAGCCGAGCGCGCGGGCCTCTTCCTCGACCGAGCGGGCCAGCTCGGTGAAGTACGGGTTCAGTACGTCGCTGATGACCAGGCCGAGGGTGCGGGTCTGGTCGGTGCGCAGCGAGCGGGCGACGGCGTTGGGCCGGTAGCCGAGCGCGTCCACGGCGGCCATGACGCGGGTCCGCGCGTCCGGGCTGACGGACGGGTGGCTGTTCAGGACGCGGGAGACCGTGGCGACGGAGACCCCGGCCGCGGCCGCGACATCCTTGATGCTCGCGCTCGACGGCATCACAGGCCACCTCCTCGTGGCTGCGTGGGCTCATGTGTGGCGGGTGCTCCGCACATGGGCGTGGAATCGATTACACGGAGGATTGGAATCGATTACACGGGCTGATGGCAAGAGGGGTTCCGGTTGTCGTGACCGGATCGTGACCAGGGTGGCGTGCGGATCGGGGCGCTGTCGGTGCCGCGTGGCATGGTGGGAATCCGACAGAGGACACGACGGACACGAACTCGCCGATCGGCGAACTCGCCGACACGACGAACACGAACACGAATACGACGGGACTTCGGGACCCGGGACGGAGCAGGACCGTGAACCACGCGCAGCTCACCGCACTCGGCCGGGCCCTGCGCCTGCTCGGAGAACACGGCGACACCCTCACCGGCGACACCTCGGACACCAAGCTCCACGAGGTGCGCGGCGACGTGAAGAGGGCCCTGGAGCTGCTCGACACCACGGTCACCGGCTCGGCGCCCACGACCCGCTGCCCCGAGCACCCGCAGGGCGCGGTCGACGAGTCGGCGCCCGACCTGTGCCTCCTGTGCGAGACGCGCCGCCGGCAGGCGCGCCGCTCGGAGTACGGGGGCGGCCCCGCCCGCCCCCGCGCCGAGGACCAGCCCGTGATGTCGCGCTACGGCACCCGCGAGGACCGCCCCCAGCCCCAGCAGCGCTGGATCCCGGAGATGTGGAACGGACAGGTGTGGCAGCTGTGCGGCACCCCGCGCCACGACCGGCGCGAGGCGGACCTCTACCTGGCGGCCCAGCGCCGCCGCCCCGACGCGGCGATGGCGTACCGGCTGGTGCACGAGTTCACGGACTACGAGGTGGTGCGGGTCTGGGGCACGCCGGTCAAGGTCGCTCCGGAGCCGATGGGCGGGGTGTAGGGCCCCGCCCGGCCCCCGCTCACTTCCTGGACTCGGACTCGGACTCGGACTCGGACTCGGACTCGGCGAGAGTGTGCGCGACGAGCGCGTTGGCGTGCCCGTGCCCCAGCCCGTGCTCGGCCTTGAGCCAGCCGACCAGCTCCATGTGCTTGGTCAGGGGCGATGCGCGGATGAGCCCCTGCCAGTGGGAGACCGGTTGCCCGTACTTCTTCTCGATGGACGGGAAGTAACTGGCGGGCCCTTTGACGCTGGTCATGACGGATTCCTGTCGGCCGGGAGCGGACGCTGTCTCCTGTACGACATGGCTTGGGGACGCAACTCATCGGCGGCGCACGGTGATTCACCTCACGCGGCGGGCGCGAACGTCGGGTCGAGCCGGTCCTGGAAGCCCGGATGGGCTCGCGGGATGTGCGCCTCCGCTGCGACCGACTCGCCCGTGTGCAGATCGAGTTCACCGTCCGGCCCGGTCAGCACGTCGACGTCGCTGACCCCGGGCTCGAACGACCCCGTCGTGGCGGACCCGTACAGCCGGACCCCACCAGCCGGTCACCCACCAGCGGCGCCACGGCGGTCAGCAGTTCGGGCAGCGGCCGCCGCACACCCACCGGAAACCCGGCCGCCGCCCCACTCGTCTCGCTCATCCAAAAACCCTGGAGGCCTTGGCGGGTGCCCGATTGTCGGACCTCCCCGATACCGTCGGATCATGGCGAAGGAGCAGGCGGCGGCCGCGCGGTCGACGGCGGTACTCGAGGGGGTTCTCGAGCGGATCACGTACGCCAACGAGGAGACCGGGTACACGGTCGCGCGGGTGGACACCGGCAGAGGCGCCGGCGATCTGCTGACCGTCGTCGGCTCCCTGCTCGGCGCGCAGGCCGGGGAGTCGCTGAGGATGGAGGGCCGCTGGGGCTCGCACCCCCAGTACGGCAAGCAGTTCACCGTCGAGAACTACACGACGGTGCTGCCCGCCACGATCCAGGGCATCCGCCGCTACCTGGGCTCCGGCCTGGTCAAGGGCATCGGCCCGGTCTTCGCCGACCGCATCACCCAGCACTTCGGCCTGGACACCCTCGACATCATCGAGCTGGAGCCGAAGCGCCTGATCGAGGTGCCGGGCCTCGGCCCCAAGCGCACGAAGAAGATCGCCGACGCCTGGGAGGAGCAGAAGGCGATCAAGGAGGTGATGGTCTTCCTGCAGAGCGTCGGCGTGTCCACCTCCATCGCGGTGCGCATCTACAAGAAGTACGGGGACGCCTCGATCGGCGTCGTGAAGAACCAGCCGTACCGGCTCGCCTCCGACGTGTGGGGCATCGGTTTCCTCACCGCCGACCGCATCGCCCAGTCCGTCGGCATCCCGCACGACAGCCCCGAGCGCGTGAAGGCCGGTCTGCAGTACGCCCTTTCGCAGTCCACCGATCAGGGGCACTGTTTCCTGCCCGAGGAGCGGCTGATCGCCGACGCGGTGAAGCTGCTCCAGGTCGACACCGGCCTGGTCATCGAGTGCCTGGCCGAGCTGGCGCTGCCGGACGAGGACTCCGGCGAGCCCGGAGTCGTACGGGAGCAGGTGCCGGGCGAGCACGGGGAGCCGGTCACCGCGATCTACCTCGTCCCCTTCCACCGGGCCGAACTGTCCCTGGCCGCCCAGCTGTCGAGACTGTTGCGCACGGGGCAGGACCGGATGCCGGCCTTCCGCGACGTGGTCTGGGACAAGGCCCTGGCCTGGCTGGCGGGGCGTACAGGGGCGGAGTTGGCGCCCGAGCAGGAGGAGGCCGTCCGGCTGGCGCTGACGCAGAAGGTCGCGGTGCTCACCGGCGGGCCGGGCTGCGGCAAGTCGTTCACCGTCCGCTCGATCGTGGAGCTGGCCCGCGCGAAGAAGGCGAAGGTGGTGCTCGCCGCGCCGACCGGCCGCGCCGCCAAGCGCCTCGCCGAGCTGACGGGCGCGGACGCGTCCACGGTCCACCGGCTCCTGGAGCTGAAGCCCGGGGGCGACGCCGCGTACGACAAGGACCGGCCGCTGGACGCGGACCTCGTGGTGGTCGACGAGGCGTCCATGCTCGACCTGCTCCTCGCCAACAAGCTGGTGAAGGCGGTGGCGCCCGGTGCCCACCTGCTCTTCGTCGGGGACGTGGACCAGCTGCCGAGCGTCGGCGCGGGGGAGGTGCTGCGCGACATGCTGGCCGACGGCGGCCCCATTCCCGCCGTGCGGCTGACCCGGATCTTCCGGCAGGCCCAGGAGTCCGGTGTCGTGACGAACGCCCACCGGATCAACTCAGGTGTCCCGCCCGTCACTCAGGGGCTCAAGGACTTCTTCCTCTTCGTGGAGGAGGACACGGAGGAGGCCGGCCGGCTGACGGTCGACGTGGCGGCGCGGCGCATCCCCGCCAGGTTCGGCCTCGACCCGCGCCGCGATGTCCAGGTGCTCGCCCCGATGCACCGCGGCCCGGCCGGCGCGGGCACGCTCAACGGGCTGCTCCAGCAGGCGATCACGCCGGGCCGTCCCGAGCTGCCCGAGAAGCGGTTCGGCGGGCGGGTGTTCCGCGTCGGCGACAAGGTCACCCAGATCAGGAACAACTACGAGAAGGGCGCCAACGGCGTCTTCAACGGCACGGTCGGCGTCGTCACGTCCCTCGACGCCGACGAGCAGAAGCTGACCGTACTGACCGACGAGGACGAGGAAGTCCCGTACGACTTCGACGAACTGGACGAGCTGACGCACGCCTACGCCGTCACCATCCACCGCTCGCAGGGCAGCGAGTACCCGTGCGTGGTGATCCCGGTCACCACCGGCGCCTGGATGATGCTCCAGCGGAATCTGCTCTACACGGCGGTGACTCGCGCGAAGAGGCTGGTGGTCCTGGTCGGTTCACGGAAGGCTCTAGGTCAGGCGGTGCGCACGGTTTCGGCGGGCAGACGCTGTACAGCGCTCGATTTCCGTCTTTCCGGTGCGAACCTTCAAAATTTTTGATCGATCAAATTCGTCGCGAAGGTCACACACCACTTCCGGAACCAGGGCGAAGGGGGCAGGATGAGCAGGTTGGCGGCACTCAGTGCCGCCAATAGGCCCAATGGTCGACCCCGAGTGCACTCTGCTGGGCCAAGTGGGGGATGGTAGAGACAGTCAGGGCACCTCGAAGAAGAGGCACTACGTCGGTGAGGGATGACGTGAGCGACAACTCTGTAGTACTGCGGTACGGCGATGGCGAATACACCTACCCGGTGATCGACAGCACCGTCGGCGACAAGGGCTTCGACATCGGGAAGCTCCGGGCCCAGACAGGACTGGTGACCCTCGACAGCGGATACGGCAACACAGCCGCCTATAAATCCGCGATCACCTACCTGGACGGCGAGCAGGGCATCCTGCGCTACCGCGGTTACCCGATCGAGCAGCTGGCCGAGCGTTCCACCTTTACCGAGGTGGCGTACCTGCTGATCAACGGCGAGCTCCCCACCGTCGACGAGCTCTCCACTTTCAAGAACGACATCACGCAGCACACGCTGCTGCACGAGGACGTCAAGCGGTTCTACGACGGGTTCCCGCGCGACGCCCACCCGATGGCCATGCTGTCGTCGGTCGTCTCCGCGCTGTCCACGTTCTACCAGGACAGCCACAACCCCTTCGACGAGCAGCAGCGGAATCTTTCGACGATCCGCCTTCTCGCCAAGCTTCCGACGATCGCGGCCTACGCGTACAAGAAGTCGGTCGGCCACCCGGTCGTCTACCCGCGCAACGATCTCGGCTACGTCGAGAACTTCCTGCGCATGACGTTCTCCGTGCCGGCCGCCGAGTACGACCTGGACCCCACGGTCGTCTCCGCGCTCGACAAGCTGCTGATCCTGCACGCGGACCACGAGCAGAACTGTTCGACGTCCACCGTGCGTCTGGTCGGCTCCTCGCAGGCGAACATGTTCGCCTCGATCTCCGCCGGTATCTCCGCGCTGTGGGGCCCGCTGCACGGCGGCGCCAACCAGTCGGTCCTGGAGATGCTCGAGGGCATCCAGGCCTCCGGCGGCGACGTCGACACCTTCATCCGCAAGGTGAAGAACAAGGAAGACGGCGTGAAGCTCATGGGCTTCGGGCACCGCGTCTACAAGAACTTCGACCCGCGGGCGAAGATCATCAAGGCGGCGGCGCACGACGTCCTCTCGGCGCTCGGCAAGAGCGACGAGCTGCTGGACATCGCGCTGAAGCTGGAGGAGCACGCGCTGGCCGACGACTACTTCGTCGAGCGCAAGCTCTACCCGAACGTCGACTTCTACACGGGTCTGATCTACCGGGCCATGGGCTTCCCGACCGAGATGTTCACGGTGCTCTTCGCGCTGGGCCGTCTCCCGGGCTGGATCGCCCAGTGGCACGAGATGATCAAGGAGCCCGGGTCGCGCATCGGCCGCCCGCGCCAGATCTACACGGGCGTCGTCGAGCGGGACTTCGTCCCGGTCGAGCAGCGCTGACCAGCAGGCCGTAAGTAGCGGAAAGCGCCCCGCTGCCGATCCCCCCACGGGTCGACAGTCGGGGCGCTTTCCTTTTCCCGGTGCGGATTCCCCCCACGGGATCCGGCCGGGCGTCTGTGTCTGCGTCGGCCGCGGTGGCCGCCGGAACACGTACGCACGGGTGGGCCGCTCAAGCTCCCCGGTGCACGTGCCCCGGCCAACGCAGTCGGGTCCGTCCCCCAAGACGGCCCCGCTCGATGCATAAACGCCCCCCAAGACGTTTCTGCATCGCCTCCTTAGACTCACGGGACCGGCAAAGGGTTACGTTCACATCGATGTGATCTGCGTCTCTTGCTTATGTCCCGTGTGTACGCAAGAGGCCCGGTATGTAGAAGTGAATCTCTTGCGTGAGAGTGCTGCAATTGTGCCGTGTGGATTGTGTGGAGGTCCAGCTCTGGCTAGGTGAATCTGCGAAGTCGCAGACTGTTTGTGACCACGAAGACCGATGAGAAGGCCATCGCGGCCCCCGCGATCATCGGATTCAGCAGTCCGGCGGCGGCCAGCGGCAGCGCGGCGACGTTGTAACCGAAGGCCCAGCAGAGGTTGCCCTTGATCGTGGCGAGGGTGCGGCGGGAAAGCCGGATCGCGTCCGCCGCGACCCGCAGGTCGCCGCGGACCAGCGTCAGATCGCCCGCCTCGATCGCCGCGTCCGTGCCGGTCCCCATCGCCAGACCCAGGTCGGCGGTGGCGAGCGCGGCCGCGTCGTTGACCCCGTCGCCGACCATCGCGACGCCCCGCCCCTCGGCCCGCAGCCGCCGGATCACGTCGACCTTCTCCGCCGGCAGGACCTCCGCGATCACGTCGCCGGGGGCGATGCCCACCGCCCGCGCGACGGACGCCGCCGCGGCCCGGTTGTCACCGGTCAGCAGGATCGGGGTGAGCCCGAGCGCGCGCAGCTCGGCGACGGCCGGGGCGCTGGTCTCCTTGACGGTGTCGGCGACGGCCAGGACTCCGCGTGCCACCCCGTCCCAGGCGACCGTGACGGCCGTGCCGCCCTCCGCCTCTGCGGCCTGCCGGGCCGCCGTCACAGCGGGCGGCGGCTCGATCCCGGCGTCCACGAGCAGCCGCTCGCGTCCCACGAGGACGGCATGGCCCTCCACGGTGCCGCGCACGCCGAGCCCGGGAACGCTCTCGAAGGCCTCGACCGGCGGGAGTTCGCCCGCGCGGTCGGCGGCGCCCGACGCGACGGCACGGGCCACCGGGTGTTCGGAGGCGTGCTCCACGGCGCCGGCCAGGCGCAGCAGCTCCTTCTCGTCGATTCCCTCGACCGGCTGCGCGGTGAGCAGGGTCATCCGCCCCGTCGTCACGGTCCCCGTCTTGTCGAGGACGATCGTGTCGACCGCCCGCGTCGCCTCCAGCACCTCGGGGCCCTTGATGAGGATGCCGAGCTGGGCGCCGCGGCCGGTGCCGACCATGAGCGCGGTCGGCGTGGCCAGACCGAGCGCGCACGGACAGGCGATGATCAGCACGGCGACGGCCGAGCCGAACGCGGCGGTCGGGTCGCCGCCGGCGAGGAGGCGCACGAGCAGCGTGCCGAGGGCGAGGGCGACCACGACCGGCACGAAGACGGCCGAGACCCGGTCGGCCAGGCGCTGCACCTGCGCCTTGCCGGTCTGGGCGTCCTCGACGAGCCGCGCCATGCGCGCGAGTTGTGTATCGGCGCCGACCCGCGTGGCCTCGACGACGAGCCGGCCGCCGGCGTTGACGGTCGCGCCGGTGACGGCGTCCCCGACGGTCACGTCCACGGGGACCGACTCGCCGGTCAGGACGGAGGCGTCGACGGCGCTCGCGCCCTCGACGACCGTGCCGTCCGTGGCGATCTTCTCCCCGGGCCGTACGACGAAACGGTCGCCCGGAGCCAGCCGGTCCGCCGGGACGCGCACCTCGGTGCCGTCGGCGGCCAGCAGGGCGACGTCCTTCGCGCCGAGTTCGAGCAGCGCTCTGAGGGCGGCGCCCGCGCTGCGTCTGGCGCGGGCTTCCAGGTAGCGGCCGACGAGGATGAACGTGACGACGCCCGAGGCCACTTCCAGGTAGATGGTGGAGGAGGCGTCGGCCCGCTCGGTGACGAACGTGAACCCGTGCCGAATCCCCGGCATCCCGGCGTGGCCGAGGAACAGCGCCCACAGGGACCAGCCGAACGCGGCGAGCGTGCCCAGGGAGACGAGCGTGTCCATGGTGGCGGCGCCGTGGCGGACGTTGGTCCACGCGGAGCGGTGGAACGGGAGGCCGCCCCAGACCACGACCGGCGCCGCCAGGGTCAGCGAGAGCCACTGCCAGTTGTCGAACTGCAGGGCGGGAATCATGGCCAGCGCGATCACGGGGGCCGTGAGCAGCGCGGAGATCTTCAGGCGCTGGCCGATGGGGGTGCCTGTGCCGCTCTCCGTAGCGGTGGCAGTGGCGGTGTCTGTGCCGCCTGCCGGCTCGTCGTGACCGGTCGCGCCGTTCCCCACGCCCTTCACGGGGCTCGGCTCGGCCTTGACGACCGGTTCGGCGGTGTAGCCCAGCTTGGTGATCGTGTCGATCAGGATGTCCGGGCCGAGCCCGGCGGCGTAGGAGACCTTCGCCTTCTCCGTGGCCAGGTTGACCGTCGCGGTCACGCCCTCGAGGCGGTTGAGCTTCTTCTCGATGCGGGCGGAGCAGGCGGCGCAGGTCATGCCGCCGATGGCGAGGTCGATGGTGAGGCCGGTGTCGGGGGCGGTGTCGGTGGGAGGTGCGTCCGTCATGGTGGTGTCGAGGGTACGGCGGCCGGGCCGGGCCGCGGCGGGCCCGGCCCGGGATGCCGTCGGGCCTCGGAGGCCTCAGGCCCTGCCGACGAGCTCGTACCCGGCCTCGTCGACGGCGGCGCGCACGGCCTCTTCGTCGAGCGGGGTCGCGGAGACCACGGTGACCTGTCCCGAGGCGGCGTCCGCCTGGATGGAGCAGATGCCGTCGAGCTCGGAGAGCTCGGCGGTGACCGCGCCCTCGCAGTGGCCGCAGCTCATGCCCTTGACCTGGTAGACCACGGTGACTGCATCCTCGGCGGTCTCGGCGGCCGCGGCGTCGCTGTGGCAGGCGCCGCCGCAGCAGGAACCGGAGGACGCGTCGGCCGCGGGGGATCCGGGGGCCTCGGTGCCGATCTGGTGGAGCTCGGTCTGGGCGCTCATAACGTTCTCCTCGGTGGATGGCAGGGTGCGGGGCCGGGTACCCCCGGGATCTCCTGACACAGCCGACGCTATACCCCTACGGGGTATTTTTCCAAGACGGATCACGGCGGGCGAGCGAGCGGGCCCAGGCGAGTCCGAGCAGCGACACCAGAACCAGGCCGCCGACGGAGAAGAGCGTGAAGAGGTGCTTCTGGGAGTCGGTGGGCTCGGGGATGTACCCCTCCGCGAACAGCGCCCGGTCGAGGCCGGTGGCGGTCATCCGCGCCACCAGCCAGATCGCGATGCCGTGCATCGAGTCCCACAGGGCGTGCAGCAGGGCGACACCGAGGTACGTGAGGACCACCGGCCCCGCGAAGCGGTAGTGCCCGTTCGGCTTGCGGAAGGAGAGGAGCACCGCGCCGGAGATCGCCGTCCACAGCCCGTGGCCGAACGGGGCGAGCAGACCGCGCAGCACCTCCGTCTCCAGCAGGGAGCGCAGGTCGATGCCCTTCATGGTGACCGCCGCGTTGAACGCGTAGCCCGCGCTCTCGAACGCCGCGAAGCCGAAGCCGACGGTGGCGCCCAGGATCAGTCCGGCGCGCAGCCCGTGGATGCGGGGATGGCGGTGCAGTACGTACATGAGGGCGAGGAGCTTCACCGCCTCCTCGATCAGGCCGACGCCGACGAACATCCAGACCGAGGGGTGCAGCAGGTAGTACTCCATCACCGAGGCGCCCAGCACACCGAGGACGCCGCCGACCAGGAAGCAGCCCAGGATCAGGTTCACCCCCAGGCCACGGCCGTGCCGCTCGTACGCCCAGAGGACGAAGACCGCCGGCACGAGGAAGCTGCCGAGCATGATCAGCGTGGGGAGCAGGGTGGTGTTCTTCGTGGCGTACGTGACCAGCGCCGTCAGCACCCAGAGGGCCAGGCCGCTCCAGAGGCAGCGCTTCCAGAGACCGGCGCGGATCTGCGGTCCCGGCGGCGGGGGCTGCTGGGGGATGTGGGCACGGGGTGCCCCGGGGGGCTGGGGGTGCGTCACGGCGATTCCCTCCGACTTCCCTCGAACAGACAAGAGTCATGGCCGATTTGCCGGAAGTTTATGGTAAGCACCCGCTATGTCGCAGGCTGGAACGCTCATTCTGATCATGACCATCGCGGTCCTGGCACCGCTCCTCGCCTATGGGACGGGACGGTGGCTGCCGGTACCGCTGGTCATCTTCGAGATCCTGCTGGGCATCGTCGTCGGACCCGACGTGCTCGGCTGGGCGCGGCAGGGGGAGGTCATCGACGTCCTCTCCCAACTGGGGCTCTCGATGCTGATCTTCCTCGCCGGATACGAGATCGAGTTCGACAGGATTCGCGGCGACACCCTCAAACGGTCCGCCCGGGCCTGGCTGATCTCGCTCGCCGTCGGCCTCGCGCTCGCGTGCGCGCTCAGCGGATGGTCGTACGCGAAAGGCGTCTACATCGGAACGGCTCTCACCAGCACCGCCCTCGGGACCGTCCTCCCGGTGCTGCGCGACGCGGGCGACCTGCACTCGCGGTTCGGCTCCGTGATGCTGGCGATCGGCGCGGTGGGGGAGTTCGGGCCGATCATCGCCATGGCCCTGCTGCTCAGCGGGCGCTCACCCGCCGAGTCGGCCGCGCTCCTCGGCGTCTTCGCGGCGATCACCGCGGGCGCCGTGCTCTGGGCGATGCGGCCGCGCCCGCCGTGGTTCTCCCGCGTCATCGCCAAGACCCTGCACAGCAGCGGCCAGTTCGCGGTGCGGCTCGTCGTCCTGCTGCTCGCGCTCATGCTGGGCGCGTCACAGGCACTGGGCGTGGACGTACTGCTCGGCGCGTTCGCCGCGGGGATGGTCGTCCGGCTCGTGCTGCACGGGGCCGCGCCCGACAGTGCGCACGAGATCGTCGCGAAGGTGGAGGCGATGGGGTTCGGGTTCCTGGTGCCGATCTTCTTCGTGGTCACCGGGATCGAGTTCGACCTGAAGGCGCTGCTCGGCGGCGGCCGGGCGCTGCTGCTGCTCCCGGTGTTCCTGGCGCTGTTCCTGCTGGTGCGCGGAGCGCCCGTGTACGCGCTCGCACCGCGCGACCTGGGCGTACGCGACCGGCGCGCGCTGACGCTCTTCGCGTCGACCGCGCTGCCGCTGGTCGTCGCGATCACCACGATCGGCGTGGACGACGGGGTGCTGCCCACCGACACGGCTGCGTCGCTCGTAGGGGCGGCGATGGTGTCCGTGCTGGTGTTCCCGCTCATCGGCCTGAAGCTGCGCGCGGGCGCGGGGGGACCGGCCCTGCCGCGGGGCCCGAGGCAGGGCACGGAGTCCTGGTGACAGGGCGGCTCACGGTGGTGTCGTGGATCGTCTACGGGAAATGGGGTGGGCGGACGCGCGCCGTCGTGTTCGAGCGGGCCGAGGTACCGGAGGTGCCGGACCCGGTGGCCGCGCCGCACGGGGTCGTCGTGCGCGTCGAGGCGACGGGCCTGTGCCGCAGCGACTGGCACGGGTGGCAGGGCCACGACCCCGACATCGTGCTGCCGCACGTGCTCGGACACGAACTCGCCGGAGTGGTCGGGGAAGTGGGCGCCGATGTGCGCGGCCGGCGGGCCGGGGGCCGGGTGACGGTGCCGTTCGTGTACGCGTGCGGCAACTGCGCGGCGCCGGCCTCCATGGGGGAGGCGCCGGTGTGACGGTGATCGAGCCGTTCGCGCGGGGGTTGGTCAGGGGGCGGGGCGCCCCCTGACGGGCCGGCCCGTCAATCTCTGGTCATACCCCTGTTCCGGGGGCGGGAGGCGACCCAGGCGCGGACTGTGTCGGCGAACCAGTACGGCTTGCCGCGCTCGACGTGATCGGGGGGCGGCAGGAGGCCGTGCTTGCGGTACGAGCGGACCGTGTCGGGCTGCACCCGGATGTGCGCGGCGATCTCTTTGTACGACCAGAGCCTGCGGTCGGTCATGAGTGGCTCCTCCCTGGCGGATGTCGCGACGACGGCTCGGGGGTGGCCGTCGGCGATCACTCACCCTGTGCCCGGAGAACGATGCGCACGGTGAGGAAGCGAGGGCCTGTGGGGCCTCTGTGACGCAGAACCCGCGTATGCCGGACATGTGTGACAAGACAGGGGCGTTTGTGACGTGAATGAAGCAAACGTGGCGCGTTGTCGGCGCATGAACCGGCGCGCGGAAGGACAGGAGGCTACGGGCGACCCGGACAGGCGGCGATCACACGACCACAGGGAAGGCGGGGCGGAAAGCGCGGCACAGGAGCCGGCGGGTCAGACGCCGCACGACCTGAGGTAGCCCCGCGTACGGCGGGCGATCGGCAGCGGCCGGTCCGGTTCGCACGGGTACATGTCCTGCTCGACGATCGCGAAGAGATCGACGTCGAGCCGCGCCGCGGCGGCCAGCACGGGCTCCAACTCCGGTACGCCATGCGGAGGTTCACACATCACGCCCTGGGCCACGGCCGGCCCGAAAGGCGTACCGCGCTCGCGCACTCCCGCCAGCACGGCGGGATTCACCTGCTTGAGATGCAGATAACCGACGCGCTCGCCGTACGTCTCGATGAGCTTGACGCTGTCGCCGCCGCAGTACGCGTAGTGCCCGGTGTCCAGACACAGCGAGACGAGGTCCGGGTCGGTGGCGTCGAGGAAGCGGGCGACGTTCTCCTCGGTGTCGATGTGGGTGTCGGCGTGCGGATGGACGACGACCCGCAGCCCGTACCGCTCACCCACCTCGCGCGCGAGCCGCTCGGTCCCGGCGGCCAGATGCCCCCACTGCTCGGCACTGAGCGTCGACCCCTCGACGACCTCACCGGTCTTGTCGTCGCGCCAGAACGACGGGATGACCACCAGATGACGGGCGCCCATGTCGCGGGTCAGCGCGGCGATCGACGCGACGTGCTCCCAGGTGCGCTCCCAGACGGCCGGCCCGTGGTGCAGCCCCGTGAACACGGTCCCCGCGGACACCTTCAGCCCCCGCCGCCCGGTCTCCTCGGCGAGCACCCGCGGATCGGTCGGCAGATAGCCGTACGGGCCCAGCTCGATCCACTCGTACCCCGATGCGGCGACCTCGTCGAGGAAACGCCGCCAGGGGACTTGAAGCGGGTCGTCGGGGAACCAGACGCCCCAGGAGTCGGGTGCCGAGCCGATGCGGATGCGTGCAGACCGTGATGTCCGGGTCGTCATGGGGCCAGCCTTGAGGGCCCCCGAGAACAGTGTCAAGGCATGGTCCGAATGTCAGGACAAAATGTTGACAGGGGAGTGGGTACAGGACTAGATCTGGCAACAGGCCCACCAGCCGCCTCCCGCCGAACGTCGCCGTCGAAGGGAACCCCGTATGGCCCGCGATGAGTTCGACCTGATCACGATGGGCCGGATCGGGGTGGACCTGTATCCGTTGCAGGCGGGCAGGAAACTCGCGGACGTGTCCGCCTTCGGCAAGTTCCTGGGCGGTTCCTCGACGAACGTGGCGGTGGCCGCGGCGCGCCTGGGGCTGCGCGTGGCCACGATCAGCCGTACGGGACGTGACCCGTTCGGGGACTATCTCCACTCCCAGCTGCGGCGGTTCGGTGTCGACGGGCGCTGGGTGACACCGGTCGACGGACTCCCCACCCCCGTCACCTTCTGCGAGATCTTCCCGCCGGACGACTTCCCCCTGTACTTCTACCGGCAGCCCAAGGCGCCGGACCTGGAGATCGCCACCGGTGAACTCGACCTCGACGCGATCCGCTCCGCCCGGCTCTACTGGATGACCGGCACGGGGCTGTGCGCCGAGCCCAGCCGGGCGGCCACGCTGGCCGCGCTCGCGCACCGGGCGGGGGCGCCCGGCGACACCGTCTTCGACCTCGACTGGCGCCCCATGTTCTGGGAGAACCCCGAGTCGGCACGCCCCTACTACGTCGAGGCGCTGCGGCACGCGACGGTGGCCGTCGGCAACGTCGACGAAGTCGAGATCGCGACGGGGGAGCGTGAACCGGTCGCCGCCGCACGCAAGTTGCTCTCCTTCGGCCTGCGCCTGGCGATCGTCAAACAGGGCCCGCGTGGAGTTCTGGCGATGACCTCCGAGGGAGAGACCGCCGAGGTCCCGCCGCTCCCCGTGGACGTGCTCAACGGGCTCGGGGCGGGCGATGCGTTCGGCGGGGCGCTGTGTCATGGGCTGCTGGCCGGCTGGGAGTTGACCCGGGTCATGCGGTTCGCGAACGCGGCCGGGGCGATTGTGGCGTCGCGGCTCGAGTGCTCCTCGGCGATGCCGTCACCGGGGGAGGTCGAAGCGGCGCTGACCGCGGGCGAGGTCCGCGCGGATCTCGCCCGCGACGGTGAGGGTGCCCCGGCGACGGCCCCCGGCGTACCCGGCGCGGACCTCTCCCCCGACGATGACGGTGCCCCGGCGCTGGGGGGCCGCCTTGCCCACCCTGCCGCCCCAGGCGGCAGACTGCCCAAGACGGGGGCGGACGTACTGGGGGACGGAACGGGGACGGCTCCTCAAGACGGCAGTCGCACGGCGCTGCAGCAGGACGGGAAGTCCCACGCACCCGCGGTCGCAAGCGCACGGGAGGGGACGCCTCGGGGTGCCTCCGCAGGGCGCCGTGGGAACTCGGTGCCGGTTGACGTGTCTACGGCGTCGGGGGGCGGTGGTGCTGATCCGGCCGAGGAGGCAGCCGGGCGCGGTCCCGCCCCTGCGACGCAACCGTGGGCGCAGCGCCCCCTACACCGCAGCGAAGCCGCCTCCGTCGCACAACCGGGCCCCGATGCGAGGACGTTGGCGCGGATGCGGGCCGAGCAACCCGGGGCTGTTGCCGAGGCCGCCGCCAGGCGGGTGCGGCGGGCGTTGCTGCCCGGGCCCGGCGCCCGGCTGATGATCGTGGCCGCCGACCACCCGGCCCGCGGCGCGCTGGCGGCGGGCGACCGCCCCTTCGCCATGGCGGACCGCGCCGACCTGCTGGCCCGGCTCTGCCTGGCCCTCTCCCGCCCCGGCGTGGACGGGGTCCTCGCCTCCGCCGACGTACTGGACGACCTGCTCCTCCTGGGCGCCCTGGACGGCAAGATCGTCATCGGCTCCATGAACCGCGGCGGCCTCGCGGGCGCCTCCTTCGAGCTCGACGACCGTTTCACCGGGTACACCCCGGGCGACATACACCGCCTGGGCTTCGACGCGGGCAAGCTGCTGCTGCGGATCGACTACGACGACCCGGGCGAGGGCTCGGTACGCACCATGGAGACGGCGGCCCGCGCCGTGGACGCCATGGCGGCCCACCGCCTGCCGGTCTTCGTCGAACCGTTCCTGTCCCGCCGCGACCCCGAATCCGGCCTGCTGCGCAACGACTTGAGCTCCGAAGCCGTCGTCCGGTCCATCGCGATCGCGTCAGGGCTGGGCGGCACGTCCGCCTACACCTGGCTGAAACTCCCGGTCACGGACGACCCCGACGCGATGGCCCGCGTCATGGAGACGTCCACGCTGCCCGCGGTGCTGCTGGGCGGCGACATCAAGGACGGCGACCAGGACGCCACGTACGAGAAATGGCGAGGGGCGCTCCAACTGCCCACGGTGCAGGGCTTGGTGGTGGGGCGATCACTGCTGTACCCGCCGGACGGGGACGTGGCGCAGGCGGTCGACACGGCCGTAGGCCTGCTGTAGGCCCGCACACCCACGGACACGAGCGACACAAGGAGGAAGGCGCAGGGATGACGTACCTCCCCAACGGCACGGCGAAGGAGGGCCCGTACGCCCTGCTCGTCGACCCGGACGAGACGGGCCTGCCCACCTGGTCCCGCGCGGCCCTGCGCATCCTCGAACTCCCCCCTGGCGGACGGCACGCGTTCGAGACGGGGGAGAGCGAATGGATCGTGCTGCCACTGGCAGGCGGCTGCGCGGTGACTGCGGAGGGCCGGGCCATCGAACTGCGGGGCAGGGAGGACGTGTTCACCGGCGCGAGCGACTTCGCGTACCTCCCGCGCGACACGAGCGCAGAGATCGCCTCCGGCGCGGGAGGCCGCTTCGCCCTGGCAGGAGCGAAGTGCGGACGACGACTCCCCGTCCGCTACGGCCCCGCGCCGGAGGTACCCGTGGAGGCCCGCGGCAGCGGCATCAGCGCCCGCCGGGTCCGTAACTTCGCCGCCGCGGACACCTTCGACTGCGATCAGCTCATCGCGGTCGAAGTGATCACCCCCGGCGGCAACTGGTCCTCGTACCCTCCGCACAAGCACGACGAGGACCGCCCGGGCATCGAGACGCGGCTGGAGGAGATCTACTACTTCGAGATCGGGCCCGACCCCGCCACGGACGCCCCCGGCTACGGATATCAGCGGGTCTCCCCCTCCCGCCCCGGCGGCACCGACCTCCTCGCGGAGGTCCGCACGGGCGACGCGGTCCTCGTCCCGGACGGCTGGCACGGCCCGTCGATCGCCCAGCCGGGGCACGCCATGTACTACCTGAACGTGATGGCGGGCCCGGGCCAGGAGCGGCAGTGGAAGATCTGCTTTCACCCCGACCACGTGACGGAGGGCTACCGATGACGCCGCAGGGACCAACGCCCGTGCCCACGCCACCGCGACCACACCCACAACCACCGACGACCCGGCTCACCACAGCACAGGCCCTGATCCGCTTCCTGGCCGGCCAGTACACGGAACGCGACGGCGTCCGCCACCGCCTCATCGGCGCGACCTGGGGCATCTTCGGCCACGGCAATGTGGCGGGACTGGGCCAGGCGCTGGTCCAGTACGGCGAGGAGATGCCGTTCCACCAGGGCCGCAACGAGCAGGCGATGGTGCACGCGGCGGTCGGGTACGCGCGTCAGAGCGACCGCCTGTCCGCCCACGCGGTCACGACCTCGATCGGCCCGGGCGCGACCAATCTCGTGACGGGCGCGGCCCTCGCCACGATCAACCGCATCCCCGTGCTGCTGCTCCCCGGCGACGTGTTCGCGGCCCGCCCCGCCGACCCGGTGCTGCAGCAGCTGGAGGTCCCGTACGCCGGGGACGTGTCGGTCAACGACTGTCTGCGGCCGGTGTCGAAGTACTTCGACCGGATCACCCGCCCGGAGCAGTTGATCCCCGCCGCGCTGCAGGCGATGCGGGTGCTCACGGACCCGGTGGACACGGGGGCGGTGACGCTGGCGCTGCCGCAGGACGTGCAGGCGGAGGCGTACGACTGGCCGCGGGACTTCTTCGCCGAGCGCACCTGGACGATCCGTCGCCCCCCTCCCGAGCCCACCGAACTGGCCCTGGCGGCAACGGCGTTGAGGAACTCCGGACGTCCCCTGATCGTCGCGGGCGGCGGCGTCCACCACAGCGGCGCGGAGGACGCGCTGAAGGCCTTCGCGGACGCGACCCGCATCCCCGTGGCGTCCACCCAGGCGGGCAAGGGTTCCCTGCGCCACGACCACCCGGCCGATGTCGGCGGCCTCGGCCACACCGGCACCGCCACCGCGAACGAGCTGGCCAGGACGGCCGACCTGGTGATCGGTGTCGGCACCCGCTACACGGATTTCACGACGGCGTCCGGCACCCTCTTCGCCCACCCGGGGGTGCGCTTCCTGAACCTCAACGTCGCCGCGTTCGACGCGCACAAGCTGGCCGCGCTGCCGCTGGTGGCGGACGCCCGCGAGGGCCTGACCGCGCTCGCGGAGGCGGTGCGCGGGCACCGGACGGAGCCGGCGTACGTCACCGAGTACACCGAGGACAAGGAGCGCTGGGAGTACCGCGTCGACGCCTGTTACGCGGCCCCCGGCGACCTGGTGCGCCCGACGCAGGCCCAAGTCCTGGGCGCGCTGGACGAGTTGGTGTCGGGGGACGACATCCTCATCAACGCGGCGGGCTCGCTCCCCGGCGATCTGCACAAGCTCTGGCGGACGCGTTCGCGCGACCAGTACCACGTCGAGTACGGCTACTCCTGCATGGGCTACGAGATCCCGGCGTCGCTCGGCGTCGCGCTCGCCGCGCCCGGCCGGCCGGTGTGGGCGCTGGTCGGCGACGGCACGTATCTGATGATGCCGACGGAACTCGTGACGGCCGTGCAGGAGGGGATCCCGGTCAAGGTGGTCATCCTGCAGAACCACGGTTACGCGTCGATCGGGGGGCTCTCCGAGTCCGTCGGCGCGGAGGGCTTCGCCACCCAGTACCGCCTCCCGGGCGACGAGGGGGCGTACACGGGGCGGCCGCTCCCCGTCGATCTCGCGGCGAACGCGGCCAGCCTCGGCATGGACGTGCACCGTGCGAGGACGGTGAGGGAACTGCGCGAGGCGCTCGCCGTGGCGCGGGCCGCGACCCGTCCCACATGTGTCTATGTGGAGACAGAAACGGCAGACACAGTGTCGGGGCCGCCCCCGGCGCAGGCGTGGTGGGATGTGCCCGTGGCCGAGACGGCGGACCGGCCGTCGGCGGTCAAGGCCCGCGAGGAGTACGACCGGCACGTCACGACGCGCCGCCGCCACCTCTGAAACCGGCAGAAGCAGCAGACGCAAGCAGACGTAAGTCGACGTAAGCAGACGTAACAGGAGTTGCCCGCATGTCTGACACGAAGTTGGTCCACCACTGGATCGGCGGCAAGACCGTCGAGGGCGTCTCGGGCAACCACGGCCCGGTGACCGACCCGGCGACCGGCGCCGTCACCACGCGCGTCGACTTCGCGAGCGTCGAGGAGGTGGACGCGGCGGTCGCCGCCGCCAAGGAGGCGTACGCGAGCTGGGGCACGTCGTCGCTGGCCAAGCGCACCGAGATCCTCTTCCGGTTCCGCGCGCTGCTCGACGCCAACCGGGACGCGATCGCCGAGCTGATCACCGCGGAGCACGGCAAGGTGCACTCGGACGCGCTGGGCGAGGTGGCCCGCGGCCTGGAGATCGTCGATCTCGCCTGCGGCATCAACGTGCAGCTGAAGGGCGAACTGTCGACGCAGGTCGCGAGCCGCGTGGACGTGTCGTCGATCCGTCAGCCGGTCGGCGTCGTCGCGGGCATCACGCCGTTCAACTTCCCGGCGATGGTGCCGATGTGGATGTTCCCGATCGCCATCGCGTGCGGCAACACGTTCATCCTGAAGCCGTCGGAGAAGGACCCGTCGGCGTCGATCAAGATCGCGGAGCTGCTCGCCGAGGCGGGGCTGCCCGACGGTGTCTTCAACGTCGTCCACGGCGACAGGGTGGCCGTGGACCGGCTCCTGGAGCACCCGGACGTCGCGGCGGTCTCGTTCGTGGGCTCGACCCCGATCGCCCGCCACATCCACACCACGGCCTCGGCCAACGGCAAGCGCGTCCAGGCGCTCGGCGGCGCCAAGAACCACATGCTGGTGCTGCCCGACGCCGACCTGGACGCGGCCGCCGACGCGGCGGTCTCGGCGGCGTACGGCTCGGCGGGCGAACGCTGCATGGCCATCTCGGCCGTGGTCGCCGTCGGCTCGGTCGGTGACGAACTCGTCGCGAAGATCAAGGAGCGCGCCGAGCAGATCAAGATCGGCCCGGGCAACGACCCGACGTCCGAGATGGGCCCGCTCATCACTGCCGTCCACCGCGACAAGGTGGCGTCGTACGTCGAGGGCGCGGCGGCCGAGGGCTGCGACGTCGTCCTCGACGGCACCGGCTACACGGTCGAGGGCCACGAGAACGGCCACTGGATCGGCCTCTCGCTGCTCGACAACGTCCCGACGTCCGCCAAGGCCTACACGGACGAGATCTTCGGCCCGGTCCTGTGCGTGCTGCGCGTCGACACGTACGAGGAGGGCCTGACCCTCATCAACAACTCGCCGTTCGGCAACGGCACCGCGATCTTCACCCGGGACGGCGGCGCGGCCCGCCGCTTCCAGCTGGAGGTCGAGGCCGGCATGGTCGGCGTCAACGTCCCGATCCCGGTCCCCGTCGGCTACCACTCCTTCGGCGGCTGGAAGGACAGCCTCTTCGGCGACCACCACATCTACGGCAACGACGGCACGCACTTCTACACCCGCGGCAAGGTCGTCACCACCCGCTGGCCGGACCCGTCCGACGCCCCGGCCGGCGTCGACCTGGGCTTCCCCCGCAACCACTGAGCACTGAGCACTGAGCACTGAACACTGAGCACTGAGCCGAAACTCAAAGGCGTACGGCACACAGCGGCGTCACTGTGTGCCGTACGCCTTTTTGTGCTGCGCCTCGGTGTCCGGACTGCGGACAAATTTCGGCGAAGTTCGGGGGCTCGGCTGCGGTTCCCGCACGTAGGGGATGAATCGGGTGCCGGAGGCACAAGGAGCGATGTGCCTCTGATAGCAAGGTCAACTTTCGTTTGTACTGGCTTGAACTCGGCCAACTTTGCGAACAGCTAAGGAAGGTCGGTCAGTTGGCGGGAGCGACGAGTGCGGAATCCGCAGGGAAATGAGCGTTGACGTTCCGGTTACCGGCGGGGTTCGATGACGCGCCGGGAGCGGACGTACCACCCCACACTCCAGCCCATCGGAGGCGATAGCGCTCCCGCCCGAGTCACCGCCGCACCAGTCGACAGTCGATCGGAACCGCTCCATGACCGACACGCTTCGCCCCACCGCCGCCGTCCCCCCGGCCGTGGAGCCCCTGCCGAACACGGCACCGCCCCAGAAGCTCAAGCGTTCCATCGGCGTCGTCGGCGGCACCCTGCTCACGCTCTCGTGCGTGACGCCCGCCTCCACGCTCTTCGTCGTCGTGCCCGACCTGTTCGGCAGCCTCGGCACGGCCACCGCCCTCACCATCGCGATCGGCTCGCTGCTCTGTATCGGCGTGGCGTTCTGCTACTCGGAGCTGGGCACGCTCATCCCCAGCGCGGGCGGCGAGTACGCCATGGTCTCCACGCTCGCGGGACGGCTGGCCGGCTGGCTGGTCTTCGTCCTGTCGCTGCTCGTCGTGGTGATCGTGCCGCCGGTCATCGCGATGGGCACCGCCGACTACCTCGCCCCGCTCGTCCACCTGGACCCGTCGGTCGCGGGCGCCGGCGTGATGCTGCTCGCGACCCTCGCCGGGCTGCTCGACCTGCGCGCCAACGCGTGGATCACCGGCGTCTTCCTGGTCCTGGAGGTCATCGCGGCGGCGGTCGTCGCCGTCCTCGGCTTCGCGCACGCGCAGCGCGGCGCGGGCTCGCTGGTCTCCATGGAGGTGGCGGGCGGCAGCGGCCACACGGGAGGCCACCCGGACACGGTCACGGCGATGCTCGTCGTCTCGGGCCTGGCCATCGCCCTGTTCGTGACCCAGGGCTTCTCCACCGCCGTCTACCTCTCCGAGGAGCTGGAGAACCCCCGTACGTCCGTCTCCCGCACGGTCCTCGCCACGCTCGCCATCTCCACGGTGATCATCCTCGTCCCGGTCGTGGCGATCACGATGGGCGCCCAGGACCTCTCGGCCCTCACCTCGGGCGACATCGGCTCCATGGTCGAGGCGTGGTCGAACTCGGCCGTCGGCACGTTCGTCTCCCTCTGCGTCGCCCTCGCGATCATCAACGCGGGCATCGTCATGGTCATCCAGAACTCCCGCGTCCTGTTCGCCTCGGCCCGCGACAAGGCGTGGCCGTCGCCGGTCAACCACGCCCTGTCCCGGCTCGGCCGCCTCGGCTCCCCGTGGGTCGCCACGCTGGTCGTGGGTGTGCCCGGCGCGGCCCTCTGCTTCGTCGACCTCGACACCTTGTACGGCGTGACGGGCGTCTCCGTCACCGGCATGTACATCCTCGTGGCGGTCGCCGCCCTCCTCGCCCGCCGCGGCGCGCACCGCGACCGTTCCGCCTGGCGCATGCCGTTGTGGCCCGCGGTCCCGGTGCTCCTGATCGCGGTGCTCGCGTACGTGCTCAGTCAGCAGGAGGTGTCGTACCTGCTGTGGACGGGCGGGATCACGGCGGCGGCGACGGTGTACTGGGCGCTGTACCTGCGCCCGCGCCCGGAGACCCGCTGGGTGATCTCGGTGCCGGAGTAGTCGAGCCCGCTCCCATTGAGCCCCTCCGGCGATCGAGGAGCGGGGTCCGGGCGGAGCCCCGGGGCGTTCACCACAACCCGGCAGTCTCCACGGGCAGCCCGGAAACCAACGACCGATTACCCGCGACCCCAACGGCCAGCGCAAGGGCGCCGTCCCGCGCGGTCGCCCCCTTCCCCGCGGCGGGGGCCGCACCCACGTCGGACCCGTCCCCGACAGCCCCGAACAACTCCTTCAGCATCCGCAGATCACCCCCGCCATGCGACCCGGCGGCGCTCTCGTACGAGATCTCGCGCGGCGCCTCCCACAGGGGCCGCAGCAGAATCGACGTACGGCCGGGCCGGTCCATGACGACCCCGCCGTGCGCCCCCTCGCCGCCGGAGGCGACCCGCGGCGGCTGCCACGTGTTCTCCTCGACCTCCAGCTCCAGACGGCCCGCCGTGCCGTTGAACATGACGCGGTAGCCCTCCCAGGGGGAGTACGCCGTGAGGTGGTACGTCATCGTCGCGCCGGAGTCGTAGCGGACGAGGAGGGCGAGGTCGTCCTCGATGTCGATGTCGTCGCCGAAGACGTTGCGGTCGCGGATGTACGGGTCGCCGGCCGCCTCCGCGTCGAGGTAGAGGGAGGTGAGGTTCGGGTCGTCGGCGAGCCGGATCGCGTACGGGTCCGCGGCCGACTCGGGGGAGCCGTGGGCGCGGACGTAGTCGCGGCGCAGGCCGGTGCGTTCGCCGTTGTCGCGGCCGTAGAAGACGAGGCCGCCCTCCGCGTGCACCCGGGCGGGGGCCGCGCCGAGCCACCAGTTGACGAGGTCGAAGTGGTGGCCCGACTTGTGCACGAGCAGGCCGCCGCTGTGCCGCTTCTCGCGGTGCCAGCGGCGGAAGTAGTCGGCGCCGTGCCGCACGTCGAGCAGCCACTCGAAGTGGACGGAGCGGATCTCGCCGATCGCGCCGTCGTGGAGCAGCTGCCAGATCTTCTCGTGGGCCGGGTTGTAGCGGTAGTTGAAGCCGACGGAGAGTTCGCCGCCGGTGCGCTCGACCGTGTCGAGGATCGACCGGCACTTCTCGGCGTCCGTCGTCAGCGGCTTCTCCGTGACGACGCGGCAGCCCGCCTCCAGGGCGGTGTTGATGTACGTGTGGTGGGTCGCGTCGACGGTGGTGACCACGACCTCGTCGATGCGGTGGCGGCGCAGCGCCTGCGCGAAGTCGGCGGGGGCGCACGCGGTCGCCCGCGGCTTGCCGAGGGAGGTCAGGAGCCGGTTGTGGTGGGCGACCCGGCTGGCGCTCGGGTCCGCGAGGAGGGCGATGTCGTAGTGGGCGCGGGCGCCGAGGGCCTTGGTGTACATCTGGGCACGGTGGCCGGTGCCGATGATCGCGGCGCGTTTCCGGGCGGCGGACGAGGTCATGGTCGGGCTTCCTTTCGCGGGGCGGGGCCGGTGGAGCGGCGGACGATCAACTCGCTGGTCAGAACGGTTTCGCGGGGTTGGCTTTCGGGGTGGTCCAGGCGGTGCAGCATCAGGTCGACGGCCCGTTCGCCGAGCACGTCGAGGGGGATGCGGACCGAGGTGAGGGCGGGACTGGCCGTGGTGGCGAGCAGGGTGTCGTCGGCGCCGACCACGCTGACGTCGTCGGGTACGCGTACGCCGCGTTCCGCGAGGCGGGCCAGGATGCCGAGGGCCATCAGGTCGTTGTGCGCGACGATCGCGGTCGCGCCCGCGGCGAGGGCGAGGTCGGCGACCTGGGCCCCGGTGTGGAACTTGGGCTCGTGCGGCCCGAACTCATCGACTTCTAGGCCCAGTTGCGCGGCGGCGCCGCGGACGGCGTGGCCGCGCCGCTCGCTCGACCAGGAGTTGCGGGCGCCCAGGACCAGGGCCAGGTGGCGGTGGCCGAGCGCGTGCAGATGGGCCACCGCCTGGCGCAGGCCGTCCTCGCTGGGGGCGACGACGGACGGGACCCCGGACACGCTCCGGTTCACGGCGACGCTCGGCACCTGCCGGACGATCTCGCCGAGCCGGTCGCCTTCCATCCTCGGGGAGACCAGGAGCAGGCCGTCGACCTGGCGGGCCAGGGTGAGCGCCAACTCGTACTCGTCGTCCGGGTGTTCGTCGGTGTCGGCGAGGAACACCGCGTAGTCCTTGCGGCGGGCGCGGGCCTGGACCGCCTTGGCGATCACGGCGAAGAACGGGTTGGCGATGTCCGGCACGATCAGCCCGAGGGTGCCGGTTCGCCCCAGGGCGAGGGAGCGGGCGATCCGGCTGGGCCGGTACCCGAGCCGCTCCGCCACGGCCAGGACACGGGTCCTCGTCTCCGGACGCACCTGGTGCGGAGAGGCGAAGCACCGGCTGACGGTGGCCGGCGACACGCCTGCCTGCGCGGCAACGTCCTCGGCGCCGATGGCTCCGCCGGTCACGTGGTCGCCTTCGCGCCGTGGTGGCCTGGGGTTTCTCCGGCGTGTACGGCGCCGCGGTGGCCGTTCGCGCAGTTCCCCGCGCCCCTGGGGGGCACGGCCTGTTTT
>NZ_JBFAKV010000005.1:0-22314 GCF_040655895.1 Streptomyces sp. NPDC050264 | reverse complement strand
ATGGTCTGTGCGGCGCCGTTGTGGCCGTTCGCGCAGTTCCCCGCGCCCCTGGGGGGCACGGCCTGTTTTGCGTCGCGTTCGATGGTCTGTGCGGCGCCGTTGTGGCCGTTCGCGCAGTTCCCCGCGCCCCTGGGGGGCCGATCTCCTCCGGCGCCAAATCCACCCGGCCCGGCAGCACATCCGCCCGGCCCGGCGCCAAATCCTCCCGGTCCGGCAGCGCATTCGCCCGGTCCGGCGACAAATTCAGCCCCTCCGGCGATTGAGGAGCGGGGGCCGGGGCGGAGCCCCTGGGGGTGAGCGGATCGCCGGTCCACCGCTACCGCGGCCAGGGTCAGTACGCCTGCCACCAGCGGGGCGAGCAACACCAACTGCCATACACACACCGCCGATACGAGAACCGCCCCGAACAGCATCGCCGACCCGGCCGGATCCCGACCCACCCGCTCCCAGCGCCCCGTGACAGACCAGCGCGCCGCCACCCGAACCTGCGCCACGACCACGGCCCCCGCCACCCCGGCGACGACCAGAGCCAGCACCCCGAAGAACGGCACATCCCCCGCGACAGCGGCCAGCCGCAGATCAGCACCGAGGAAGCCAAGGACCAGCAGACCCAGCGCCCCCACCCCCGAACCGCCCCGCAACGCCGCCCGCCAGTCACCCAGGAACCGACGAGCCGTACCGGAAGACGGCCCATCCGGCACGCACCGCCGAACCTCCGCACAGCCCGCCGCCACAGCCGCAGGCCACGTCACCACGAGCAGTGAACCCGCCGCCACGAGCAGCCCGATCCACAGCACCTCGGCGAAGAGGGTGAAGCGCTCCCCGTACGGGGTCTCACGTCGCCGCGTCATCCCTTCACCCCCGACGTCGCCGCCCCCTCGATCAGCAGCCGCTGGAACGCCACGAAGAAGATGATCACGGGGAGGAGGGAGAGGACGGACATGCCGAGCATCGCCCCGTAGTCCTGACTGCTGGTCGAGTCGACGAACAGCCGCAACGCCAGCGGCAACGGGTACTTCTCCGGCGACTGGAGATAGATGAGCGGCGCGAAGAAGTCGTTCCAGGACCAGATGAACGTGAAGATCGCGGTGGTGATGAGGGCGGGCCGCAGCAGCGGCAGCACGATGTGCCCGAAGATGCGGAAGTGCCCGCAGCCGTCGATGAGCGCCGCCTCGTCCAGGCTGCGCGGCAGGTTCCGTACGAACTGCACCATCAGGAACACGAAGAACGCGTCCGTGGCGAGGAACTTGCCGAGCAGCAGCGGGACATACGTGTCGACCAGACCCGCCTGCTGGAACATCGTGTACTGCGGAATGAGCAGCAGGTGCGTCGGCAGCAGGATCGTGCCGATCATCACGACGAACATCGGCCCGCGCCCCCGGAACCGCAGCCGGGCGAAGGCGTACGCGGCGATGGAGCAGGACAGGACGTTGCCGAGCACCGAACCGAGCGCCAGGATCAGGGAGTTGCCGAAGAAGCGCCAGGCCGGGACCTCGGCGATACCGTCCAGTGCCGTGGTGAACCCGTTCCAAGTGATGTCGCTCGGGAGCAAGTTGAAGCTGGACAGGATCTCGTCCGCAGGCTTCACGGCGGCGGTGAACACCCACACCACCGGATAGAGGAGTACGAGGAGGAGGGCGAGCGCGCCCCCGTGCCAGGCCAGGGACCGGGATCGGGCGCGGGGCGCCGCCGTCGGGGTGGGCGGTACCGGCCCGGGTGTCGTGGTCGTCACGGTCACGGTCACTTCTCCTCGCCCGCGTAGTGGACCCAGCGGCCCGACGTCTTGAACAGCACGGCGGTGACCACACCGACGACCAGGAGCAGCACCCAGGTCAGGGCGGCCGCGTAGCCCATCCGGAAGTCGTTGAAGCCGAGTTCGTAGAGGTACATCGAGTAGACGTGGGTGGAGCCGGCCGGGCCGCCCGTGCCGTTGGACAGCACGAAGGCGGAGTTGAACATCTGGAAGGCGTGCACCATCTCCAGGACCAGGTTGAAGAAGATCACCGGGGAGAGCATGGGGACGGTGACCGAGACGAAGCGGCGCCAGGGCCCCGCCCCGTCGATCTCCGCGGCCTCGTACAGATCGCGCGGGATCTGCTGCAGCGCCGCCAGGAAGATCACCATCGGGGCGCCGAACTGCCATACCGACAGGGCGACCAGCGACATCAGCGACCAGTCGGGGTTGGAGATCCAGCCGCCGGTGTGCACCCCGAACGTGCCGAGGAAGCGGTCGACGACGCTGCCGGTGGAGAACAGCAGCCGCCACACGATGGCCGCGCCGACGCTCGCGCCGATCAGGGACGGCATGTAGAAGGCGGCGCGGTAGAAGTTGCGGCCCTTGCGCCGGGTGTGCAGGAGCAGGGCCACGCCGAGCGCCGCGATCAGCTTGAGCGGCGTGGCGACGACCACGTAGAGAAGCGTCACGCCGACGGTGTCCCGGACCTCGGGATCGTCGAAGAGGATGCGTTTGTAGTTGGCGAGGCCGATCCAGCGGGGCGCGTCGAACAGGTTGTAGTCCGTGAACGACATGTAGAGCGAGAAGAGCATCGGCGCGAGCGTCAGCACGGCCGCGCCGAGCATCCAGGGCGTGAGGAACACGTACGCCGCACGGTCGTTGGTGCGCCGGCGCCGCTCGGCGGGGGCCGTCGAGGGGGTGTCGCCGCGGCGGGCGCGGGGGATCGCGGCGTCGGTCGTCGTCGTAGAGGCCATGAGGGCTCCGTACGTTGAGGGGGAGAGGCGGTCCGGTCCCGGCCGTCAGGCGAGGACGACCTTCGCCTGGTCGAAGAAGAGCTCCACGGCGTGGTCCACGGAGATCCGGCCGTAGAAGAGCTTCTCGGCGACCCGCTGCAGATAGACGTTGAGGGAGGCGCCGCCGTCGGCGGGCGGCGGCGGGGTCGCCGCCATCGTCGCCGCGACCCGCTTCTCGTAACTCTGGACCTGGCGCACCGCCGGATCGGTGACCTCGGCGGCGCCCTCCTGGCTGGTGGTGGGCGGCATACCGATGTTGGTGCCGAGGATCTTCGCCACCTGCCGGTCGTTGATCATGAAGTTGATGAACTGCGCGGCCTCGCTGATGTACGGGCTCTTCGCGGCGGCGCTCATCAGCATGCCGGGCTTGGCGTAGATGCCGGAGCGGCCGGTGTCGGTGGGGACGACGCCGAGGGAGAGCTTGCTGCCGCGCATCTCGCTGCGGCCGCCGACCTGGTTGTCCCACTCCAGGTTGGAGGCGACCCGGCGGGTACTGATGGGGTAGCCGGGCAGCGACTCCAGGACCACGTCCGGGCCCGCGAGCGCGCCCTCCGCGCGCCAGCCGTCGACCAGGTCGAAGTAGCGGCGCATGTCGTCGTGACCGAAGCCGAGTCCGCCCTTCTCGGTCCACATCTGCAGGCCCTGCTGGCGCATCCAGGTCTCTACGCCCATGTAGTTCTGGCCGGGGTTGTCCATGCCGAACTGCTTGCGCCCGCTGAACCGGGTGACCTTGAGGGACTGCTCCATGAACGCGTCCCAGCCCATCCGCGCGGTCGGGGGCCGCGCCCCGGCGTCGGCCCACACTTTCGCGTCGTACTGCAGCGAGACGCTGTTGTGGGACAGCGGCAGTCCGACGCGGCGGCCCTCCACCAGGCCGGCCGTGCGCAGCGAGGACACCAGGGTGGAGGCGTCGATCTCCTTGCCGGGGCCCGTGCGGTCGTCGAGGTCGGCGAGGACGCCGTGTTCGCCGAGCGTGCGGATCCAGGCGTAGTCGATGTGCATCACGTCGGGCGGATTGCCGCCGGCCGCGGCGGTGCTCAGCTTCGGCCAGAACGAGTCGAAGGCGGCGAAGCTCGTCTTGACCCGGATCTTCGGATGCTCGCGTTCGAAGACGGTGACGCACTTGTTGATCAGATCGGCCCGTCCGCTGTCGCCCCAGAAGAAGTAGCGCAGGGTCACGGTGCCACCCGCGCCGACGGACCGGGACGGCCCGCCGCAGGCGGTGAGGGCGGTGCCCAGACCAGTGGCCAGCAGGGCGGTGAGGGTGGTGCGGCGGGTCAGTGGGCGGCGGGAGGGGGCGTCGTTGCCCATAGGGGGCCTCCACGAGCGGCTCGACGGCGGTGTGAGGTCGGACCTTTGCATGCGCTCGCAGGGGCGTCAACGGTTCTCACAAGGGAGAAAGCGCTTCAACTCTCTTTGCTGCACACCCTCTTGACGATTGCTGCGAGCGCTTGCAGGATCGACGTGGAAAGCGCTTGCCGTCACGGCGGATCCAGCGGCCCGATGTCAGGCGAACTCCCAGGTGATCACCGCGCACGGCCCGTCGTCCGTGCCGCCCGCGCTGCGGTACGCCGCGAGCGCCACGTCGTTGTCCGCGTCCACCCCGACCCACATGTCGTAGCAGCCGAGTTCGGCGGCCAGGTCCGCGAGCGTGCGGATCAGGGCGCGGGCGATGCCGCGGCGCCGGTACGGCTCGGCCACCGCGAGTTCGTAGAGGAACATCTCGCGGCCCTTGTCGGGGTGGACGGTCTCGACACCGCTGACGAAGCCGACGGGCTCGGCGCCGGTATAGGCCAGATAGAGATGGTGGCCGGGTGCGGACAGGAAGTCCCGGGCCGCCTCCGGCCGGGTCGGGGAGTCGAACAGCGGCCCCGCGGCGACGAGTTCCTCGACGGTGCGCGCGCGGCGGATCTCGTGGTGGATCCCGTGGACGGTCATGGAGGCGTCGTACCACGCCCGCGGTACGCGGCGGGCGCACGTACTACCGGGGGAGGTCTCCCGGTTCCGACCGGGGGGTGCGGTGACTGTCGGTGGCGGCCCGTACGGTTGATGTCATGGATCTACGACGGCGCACATGGCGCGAGCGGGTACGCGGGAAGCCGCGGCGGTGGATCGCCGTCGCGGCGGCCCTTGTGGTGCTCGCCGGGGCGGGGACATGGTCCGTCGCCGCGGCCACGTCCGCCGGGGACGGCCCTGCCGTGCACCGGCAGGACCGCAAGATGTCGATGGGCGGCGGCGTCCGCATCGACACCTCGTACTTCACCGCCGGTGACGGCCGCGACAAGCGGCCCGCCGTGCTGCTCGCACACGGCTTCGGCGGCAGCAAGGCCGATGTGAAGGGCGAGGCGCAGAAGCTGGCCCGGCACGGGTACGCGGTACTGACCTGGTCGGCGCGCGGCTTCGGCGCCTCCACGGGCAAGATCGGGCTCAACGACCGGGACGGCGAGGTCGCCGACGTCTCGCGGCTGATCGACTGGCTGGCGAAGCGGCCCGAGGTCCAGCTCGACAAGGCGGGCGACCCGCGCGTGGGCGTCACCGGCGCCTCGTACGGCGGCGCGATCTCGCTGCTCTCCGCCGGGTACGACAAGCGGGTCGACGCGATCGCCCCGCAGATCACGTACTGGAACCTGGCGGACGCGCTCTTCCCGGACGACGTCTTCAAGAAGCTGTGGACCGGGATCTTCTTCACCACCGGCTCCGCGGACATCGGCGCGCGCACCAGCGAGGCCGGGCTGCACTGCGGCCGCTTCGAGGCGGAGCTGTGCGACATGTACCAGCGGGTCGCCGTCTCCGGGAAGCCCGACGCCCGGGCGCGCAAGCTCCTTGAGGAGCGCAGCCCGTCCGCCGTCGGCGACCGCATCAAGGTGCCCACACTCATCTCGCAGGGCCAGACCGACTCCCTGTTCCCGCTCAGCCAGTCCGACGCGATCGCCAGACATATCAAGGCCAATGGCGCGCCCGTCGACGTCGACTGGATCGCGGGTGGGCACGACGGCGGCGACATGGAGACGGACCGCACCACCGGCCGGGTGACCTCCTGGTTCGACCGCTACCTGAAGGACAAGGACGTCGACACCGGGCCCGCGTTCCGCGTCACCCGCACCGGCGGCGTCGACTCCACGGACGGCGCGGCCACGGTGCGTGGCGCGAGCGGCGACAGGTACCCCGGGCTGCGCGGTGAGAAGCGGCTGAACGTGCCGCTGAAGTCCGCCACCGAGACGTTCCAGAACCCGCCGGGCGGCTCCCCGCCGTCGATCTCCTCCGTCCCGGGCCTCGGCGGCGCCTCGCAGCTGTCGTCGTCCCTGGGCGCCTCGCTCTCGCTGGACTTCCCCGGCCAGTTCGCCCGGTTCGACTCGGCGCCACTGCGCGGATCCGTACGCATCACCGGCTCCCCGACGGCCACGGCCCACGTGAAGTCCTCCACCGGCACCGCCGTCCTCTTCGCGAAGGTGTACGACGCCGGGCCGGGCGGGGCGAGCCAGGTGCTGCCCTCGCAGCTGGTCACGCCGGTGCGGGTGACCGGGGCGGGCGGCGCGGGCAAGGACGTCACGTTCACGCTGCCGCCCATCGACCACCAGGTGCAGAAGGGCCACACGCTGCGGCTCGTCCTGTCCGCGACGGACCTCGGCTACGCGTCCCCGGCGCAGTCCGCGACGTACCAGGTCTCGGTCACCGGCGGGCTGAGCCTGCCGACCGCGCCCGGCGTGAAGACCGCGGCCACGTCACTGCCCGCCTGGGTGTGGTGGCTGCCCATCGGCGCGGTCGTCGTCGCCGCGGCGCTGCTGCTGACGGCCCGCAGGCGGACGACGGCGCCCGCGCCCGCCCCGGCCCTCGCCGAAGTCCCCTTGCAGATCACCGACTTGAGCAAGCGGTACGCCAAGTCCACGGACCGGTACGCGGTCCGCGACGTGTCCTTCAGCGTCGAGAAGGGACAGGTCCTCGGCCTGCTCGGGCCGAACGGCGCGGGCAAGACGACGACCCTGCGCATGCTCATGGGCCTCATCCGCCCCGACGAGGGGGAGATCCGGGTCTTCGGCCACGCGATCCGGCCGGGCGCCCCCGTCCTGTCCCGGGTCGGCGCCTTCGTCGAGGGCGCGGGCTTCCTGCCGCACCTGTCCGGCCGGGAGAACCTGGAGCTGTACTGGCGGGCGACCGGCCGCCCCGCCGGGGACGCGCATCTGGACGAGGCGCTGGAGATCGCCGGCCTCGGCGACGCGCTCGCTCGCGCCGTGCGCACGTACTCGCAGGGCATGCGGCAGCGCCTCGCCATCGCGCAGGCCATGCTCGGGCTGCCGGACCTGCTGATCCTGGACGAGCCGACGAACGGCCTCGACCCGCCGCAGATCCGCGAGATGCGCGAGGTGATGATCCGGTACGCGCGCGGCGGCCGCACCGTCATCGTCTCCAGCCACCTGCTGGCCGAGGTCGAGCAGTCCTGCACGCACCTCGTCGTGATGGACCGGGGCCGCCTCGTGCAGGCGGGCCGCGTCGCGGACATCGTCGGCTCCGGCGACACCGTGCTCGTCGGCCTGGCCGGTGAGGTCTCCGAGCCGCTCCTGGAGAAGGTGGCCGCGCTGGAGGGGGTGGAGTCGGTGGTCCGCGCCGACGAAGGCCTCCTCGTCCGGCTCGCCCCAGCCCTGTCCGGCGCCGACCCCGCCGCCCTGCTGCTGACCGACCTGGTCCGGCTCGACGTGCCGGTGAAGTCGCTCGGCCCGCACCGGCGCCTTGAGGACGCGTTCCTGACGCTGATCGGAGGTTCCGCATGAGCGGCACCGGGACGACCCTGCCCATCCCGCCCGTCGCCGGGCACGCCGACGGATACCGGCCCGGGCGGACCCTGCCCCTGCGGGTCGAACTGGCCCGGCAGGTGAAGCGGCGGCGCACCCTCGTCATGGGTGCGGTGCTCGCGCTGCTGCCGTTCGTCCTCGTCGCGGCGTTCGCCATCGGCGGGCAGCCCGGCGGCCGCAGCGGCCGGGTGACGCTGATGGACACGGCCACCGCCTCGGGCGCGAACTTCGCGGCGACCTGCCTGTTCGTCTCCGCCGGGTTCCTGCTCGTCATCCCCGTCGCCCTGTTCTGCGGCGACACGATCGCCTCCGAGGCGAACTGGTCGAGCCTGCGCTATCTGCTCGCCGCGCCGGTGCCCCGCGCACGCCTCCTGTGGTCCAAGCTCACCGTCGCGCTCGGGCTCAGCCTCGCCGCGATGGTGCTGCTGCCGGTCGTCGCGCTCGGCGTGGGCGCGGTCGCGTACGGCTGGGGCCCGCTGGAGATCCCGACCGGCGGCGCCTTGTCGGCGGGCACGGCGGCGCAGCGGCTGCTCATCGTGATCCTGTACGTCTTCGTGTCCCAACTGGTCACCGCGGGGCTCGCGTTCTGGCTGTCGACGAAGACCGACAATCCGCTCGGCGCGGTCGGCGGCGCGGTCTTCCTGACCATCGTGGGGAACGTCCTGGACGCGGTCACCGCGCTGGGCCACTGGCGCGACTTCCTGCCCGCGCACTGGCAGTTCGCCTGGGCCGACATGATCCAGGCGCAGCCCGAGTGGAGCGGCATGATCCAGGGGGCGGCGGTGTCGGTGGCGTACGCCGTGGTGCTGTTCGCGCTGGCGTTCCGCGGGTTCGCGCGGAAGGACGTGGTGTCGTAGCGACCGGGTCAGACGGACGACACGATCGTGCCCCCGCCGACGGCCAGGGTGAACTCGGCCCAGGCGGCGCGGCCCACGGTGGTGTGGGGCAGGCCCGGGTTCTTGGAGTCGCGGATGGTGATGAGGTGGGGGGTGGGGGTGGCGACCTCGACGCAATTGTTCGCGGACGCTTCCGAGTAGGACGACTTGACCCACTTCAACTCGGCCATACCGGCTTCCTCTTAGAGATCCTTGGCGATGCCGAGGATGGCGTCCCTCGACTGCTTCGGATTCAACGCTACTTGTTCGACTGCGTCCAGGCGCCGCCTGAAATCGGCCAGTTGGGTGGGGGAGTCGAAGAAGACGGCGCCGATCGGGGAGTCGACCTGGACGGTATCGACAGGGGGGCTCTCGGCGGCCGCGTAGAGCACTGAGTCCCCTGCCATCGGGAACTCGCCTGCGCTGAAAGGGATCACATACAGCGTCACGTTCTCGCGCTCGCCCTCTTCCAGCAGGCGGGCGAGCTGTCCCGCGTCACGTCCCGCCCGCCGACGTGCATGCGCAGTGCCGCCTCATGGATCAGGCCCTGGTACAGCCCCCGGGGGGTCTTGGTGAGGACGCGATGCCGTGCTTGCCGCTGCACGATGCGCAGTTCGACCTCCAGGCGCGGCAGCGCGGGGATGGACAGGCCGAACAAGGCGCGGGCGTGCTCCTCGGTCTGGAACATGCCCGGGAGGTGGGCGGTCTGCAGGGTGCGCAGTGCGATGGCGTGATGTTCCAGCTCGGCCAGGTCGAGGAAGTCCTGTGGAACCTTGCCCCGGTACTCCTCCCACCAGCCGCGTGTCCGGCCGCCCGTCATGCCGGCCAACGCGTCGATGAGATCGGCGTCGTCACATCACGGCGTCGGCAAGCATGAAGGCGGCCACGGCCAGCAGGACCGCCGCGAAAACGCGTTGCAGGCGGGGCCCGGAGACCTTCGCGGCGAGGCGCTTGCCGTCCCAGGCGCCCAGAATCGCGGCGGCGATGAACGGGCCGATCACCGCCCGGTCGAGCGAGGCGGCGGCGCCGGAGCGAGTGGCCAGGGACGCCAGCGAGTTGACCGTGATGACCAGCAGGCTGGTACCGACCGCGGCCTCCATCTCGAAGGCCAGGACGGTGACGAGTGCGGGGACGGCGAGAAAGCCGCCGCCCACACCGAGCAGCCCGGTCAGCGTTCCTAGGCCGGCACCGGCCGCGGCGGACTTGCCCGGCCGTACGTCGCCGCTCGCGGGCCGGGCGGTGACGGCGGGCCGGAACATTTTGACGGCGGCGAGCCCGGCGACCACGGCGAACGCGCCGGTGAGGACGGCTTGCGGCAGGCGGGCGGCGACGGCGCCGGCGGCGGCCGCCGGAAGAATCCCGGCGGCCGCGAACGCAGCTCCGGCCTTCCACCGGACCTGCCCGGTCCGGGCGTGCGCGTACAGGGCGGTCAGGGAGGTGGCGGTGACGATGATCAGGCCGGCGGTGGTGGCCGCGGCGGGACTGAAACCGAGCAGGTAGATCAGCGCGGGCACCGCCAGAACGCTGCCACCGCCACCGAGCGCGCCGAGGGCCAGGCCGACGACGGCCCCCGCGATCAGGGCCAGGAGCAGGGCGGTCACGCTGTGCCCGGCGCCAGAACGGTTGAGTCGGCCTGGTCGGGGCCGAGACGGATGATGTTCAGGCCCGCCTCGGCGGCGGCGTCGAAGCCGTCGTCGACGGCGACGACCTTGCGTCCGGTCGCGTCCAGGAGAGAAGCGGCGATCGCCGCGCGCATCCCCCCGGCGCAGTGCACCCACACCGTGCCGTCCGGCACCTCGCCGGCCCGGCCGTGCAACGCGTGCAGCGGAATGTGCACCGAGCCCTCGATGAAGCCGTCCCCGCGCTCGGAATCCCGGCGCACGTCCAGCACCACCGCGTCGTGGCCGCGCTCCCGTGCGGCGGAACGGCCGGAGAGAGCGGCGAGGTCGGCGAAGCGGGCTCGGGGGAAGGAGACGAGCTCTTCCCCCTCGCGGACCCAGGTGGCCGGAGTTCCGGTGGCGGCGGCGGCCGGGCGGTCGATGCCGACCCGGGTCAACTCCCGCTGCGCGGCGGCGATCTGCGCCGGTTCGTCACCGAGCAGGGTGACCGGCTTGCCCCACGGGATCAGCCACGCCAGATAGGTGGCGAGCTTGCCCTCGGACTCGAAGTTGAACGATCCGGCGACATGGCCGCCGGCGAAGGCGACCCGGCTGCGCAGGTCCACCACCCACTCGCCCGCCGCCAGCCGTTCGGCGATCTGCGCGGCATCGGCGGGCTCGGGCGGGGTCAGGTCGACGGGCGAGGGGCCGGCGGCGTTGGCCGGACCCATGTGCGCGTAGTAGGCGGGCACGTCTTCCAGTCCGGCCAGGATCCGCCGCACGAAGGTGTCCACGTCCAGGGTGAAGGCGTCGTTGCCGACGCGCTCCTCGCCGATCGTGGTCGCGTCGCCGTCGGCCTGGGAGGAGGAGCAGAAGCTGCCGAAGCCGTGCGTGGGCAGTACCGGCACCTCGTCGTCGAGTGCCGCCGCCAGCCGGTGGGCGGAGGCGTGCTGCGCGCGGGCCAGGCGCTCGGTCAGCCGCGGGTCCACCAGGTCCGGACGCCCCACGGTGCCGATCAGGAGCGAGCCCCCGGTGAAGACCGCCACCGCGCGGCCACCCTCCTCCAGCGCGTACGAAGTGTGGTGCGGGGTGTGCCCCGGCGTGGCTATCGCACGCAGCACGAGGTGCTCGTCCACCTGGTACGTGTCGCCGTCGGCGACGGGAGTACGGGGGTAGGAGACGTTGGCGTCGGCCGGGACCAGATAGCGGGCGCCGGTGAGGCGGGCCAGTTCCAGCCCGCCGGAAACGTAGTCGTTGTGCACGTGCGTCTCCGCCACGTAGGCGATACGCACCCCTCGCCGGGCGGCGGCGGACATCACCTGGTCGATGTCGCGCGGCGGATCGACCACGACCGCCGTATCAGGGCCGCCGGCCAGATAACTGCGGTTGCCCAGGCCCGCGAACTCCAGGGTGTCGACAAAAAACATGCTGTGGCTCCTTTCTCGAACGGCGCTGGGAAATGCGTGAGCCCGGTTATTCGCCGCTTGTCCGACGGCTGTCCGGCGCGTCCTCGCGCCCGGGGAGGACGACCGGCAGCCCCGCCGCGTCCCAGGCCTCAAGGCCGCCCACCACGCTGTAGACGGAGGACCGGCCTGCGCGGAGCGCCTGCGCGCAGCCTTGCGCGCTGCGTGCGCCGGTCCGGCACACGAAGGCCAACGGTCCGTCGGGTAGATCCGACAGCGAGGACGGCAACGTGCCGAGCGGGGCGTGGACGGCAACGGCCGGACGACGCGCCGCCCATTCGTCGTCTTCGCGGACATCGACCAGCGTGAGCCGCCCGTCCGCGACGCGGCGATGCGCCTCGGCGGGCGACAGGTCGTGAGGCTTGGGGCTGGGGACGTGGCCGGGTGTGTGGCCGTCGCCGGAACCCGGGTTCCGGCCCGTGGCGGGCAGGACCGTCCGGATCGCCTCGTAGTTCGAAGCGTGGGCGACGGCTATCTGCTGCCCCATCAGCGGGCAGGCGTTCATCGCCTCTTCCCAATGAGCCGTGGACTCCCATTCCGCCACGTTGACCAGAGAGAACGTGCTCCCCGGAATGATCGTGCGGAACATGTAAGTGCGTATGAATCCGGGTTGCGCGGCCATCACGTCCGCCGCGTCCTGCCAGGCGTCGAGATACGCGCTTTCCCTCTCCTCGTCGATCTCGATCGGAATGATCACGACATGGCGATTTTCCATCTGTACGCCCCTTGTTCCGTAAGGCAATTGCGTCCGGCTCCGGCACTTTCTGGATTCAGCGTGCTCGCCTTGACTGGCGGACAGCAAACGGCATTGCCGAAACGGCAAGCCAATGAGCCCGGCAGAGCTTGGATCTGCGGCGTGACGCGAGGGTGCGGTGAGGTCTCCGGAGGATCACCCACCGGTCACAACAGCCGTCCGCTGTAACCCCTTGAGGCCAAGGCGCAATCGCTCGGAACGAACACTCCGACCGCCTCCCGCGTCAGAGTCACAGGACACCGACGCGGGGTCCGGGAGGGGCGGTCATGCGGGTTGATCCGGGTGGTTCAGGTCGTTTGTTGCGTGGTCCGGGCGGTCCAGGCGGGATACGCCGTCGCGGCGGGGCGCTGCTCGCCGGGGTGCTCGCCGGCGGGCTGCTGCTCACGGGGTGCGGCCCGGGCGGCAGCGCTTCGGACACGTCGAAACGTACGGTGAGCGGCGCCCGTACACCGGGATCCGTGAACGGACCCGGGGGTGGATCGGGGGGCGGCCCCGCCGCATCCGTCGCGCCGGACGACAACGGCCGGGACAGCGAGGGTCGGGACAGCGAGGGCCGAGACGCCGAGGATCGGGACGGCGCGGCGGACCACCGCTCCACGTTCGCCCTCGACGTCGACACCGCCTCCTACGGTTACGCGCGCCGCACCCTGGCGGAGGGCGCGCTGCCGGACCCGGCGACGGTACGGCCCGAGGAGTTCGTCAACAGCTTCCGGCAGGGCTACCGGCGCCCCGACGGCAACGGCTTCTCGGTGACCGTGGACGGCGCCCGCGCCGGCGACGAGGGCTGGTGCCTGATGCGGGTGGGCCTGGCGACGGCCCAGGCGCCCGCGAGCGGTGAACGCCCGCCCGCTGCACTGACGTTCGTCGTCGACATCTCCGGCTCCATGGGCGAACCGGGCCGCCTCGACCTGGTCAAGCAGTCCCTGTCGACACTCACCGGACAGCTCCGCGCCGACGACTCGATCGCGCTCGTCACCTTCAGCGACGAGGCGAAAACGGTGCTGCCGATGACGCGGCTCGGCGGGCGGGACGGCGCAGTGCGCGACCATGCCCGACACGCCATCGACACCCTCGAACCCACCGAATCCACCAACCTCGAAGCAGGCGTCCGCACCGGTTACGCCACGGCGGTCGAAGGGGCCAGGGACGGTGCCACCAACCGCGTGGTCCTCCTCTCCGACGCGCTCGCCAACACCGGCGAGACCTCGGCCGACGTGATCCTCGAACGCATCGCGGACGCCCGCCGCGAACACGGCATCACGCTCTTCGGCGTCGGCGTCGGCAGCGACTACGGCGACGCCCTGATGGAACGGCTCGCCGACAAGGGCGACGGCCACACCGCGTACGTCTCCTCACCGGCCGACGCCCGCAAGGTGTTCGTCCAACAGCTGCCCGAAAGCGTGGAGTTGCGGGCGCGGGACGCGAAGGCACAGGTCACCTTCGACAAGAAGAACGTCTCCGACTTCCGGCTCCTCGGCTACGACAACCGCCGCGTCGCCGACGAGGACTTCCGCGACGACCGCGTGGACGGCGGCGAGATCGGCCCCGGCCACACGGTGACAGCGCTCTACGCGGTCAGACTCCGCGAGGGCGCGGAGGGCAGGGTGGCGACGGCCACGGTCCGCTGGCTCGACCCCGCCGGCCGCGCACCCCGCGAACAGTCCGGCACGATCTCGGCATCCGCCCTCACCCACCCCCTCTGGTCCGGCACCACGCCGCCCCGGCTACGCGTCTCCGCCCTCGCCGCCTATTTCGCCCACGGCCTGGGGGAGGGCTCGGACGAGCGCTTCCCGGGCGAACCGAGCCTGCGCCAACTCGCTTTCCGAGCAGACGCGTTGTCGGAGGCGATAGAGGACTCGGATGTACAGGAACTGGCAGAGGCGGTACGGCAGGCGGCGGAGCTCAGGGTTCCGTGAGGGGTGAGCCGTATTCGTCTCGCTCGGGGACGGCAACTGGACCCACCCCCTCCGGTGAACGCGCGAGCTATCGTGGTCCGATGGCGTCGATCAAGCAGGTCCAGATCACCTTCGACTGCGCTGACCCCGAGCGCGTCGCCCGCTTCTGGTGTGAGGTGTTGGGGTACGTCGTACCGCCGCCGCCGAAGGGGTTCGACAGCTGGGGCGACTTCGACCGCTCTCTGCCGCCGGAGCGGCAGGGCTCGGCGTTCGCCTGCGTGGATCCCACGGGTGCGGGCCCGCGTCTGTTCTTCCAGCGCGTCCCCGAAGGCAAGGTCGTCAAGAACCGGGTGCATCTCGACGTGCGGGTCGGCACGGGGCTCGTGGGCGAGGAGCGCCTGGCCGCCCTTGAGGCCGAATGCGCGCGCCTTGTCCCGCTCGGCGCGGTACGCGGCCAGCTGCAGATCGCCGACGGCTTCGACGAGTCGTGCCTCGGGATGCAGGACGTCGAGGGCAACGAGTTCTGTCTCGACTGACGACTGGGCTTCTGGACGGCCCCGGAGGCTCGGCCCGCGCACCAGTGCGCGGGCCGAGCCTCCGGGGTCCTGGACTAGCGGATCTGCCGTCCCGAGATCGCCCGCGCGATGACGAGCCGCTGGATCTCGCTCGTCCCCTCGAAGATCGTGTATATCTTCGCGTCCCGGTACATCCGCTCCACCGGATGCTCCCTGCTGTACCCGGCGCCGCCGAGGACCTGGATCGCCTTCTCGCTCGCCGCGACGGCGAGTTCACCGGCCCGGAGCTTCGACATCGACCCCTGCCCGGCGTCGAAGACCTTGTCGTTGCGGGCCATCCACGACGCCTGCCAGATGAGCAGCCGGCACGCCTCGATCTCGGTGCGCAGATCGGCGAGGGCGAACGCGATCGCCTGGTTCTCGATGATCGGGCGGCCGAACGCCTCCCGGTCGCCCGCGTACTCCAGCGCGTACTCGTACGCGGCGCGCGCGATCCCGAGCGCCTGCGCGCCCACGGTCGGCCGGCTCACCTCGAACGTGGACATCGCGGCCTGGCTCCGGCCGCTCCCGCGTGAACCGCCACGGGAACCCTCGCGCGCCCGCGCGAGCCGCGCGTCCAGCTTCTCCTTGCCGCCGAGCAGGCAGTGCCCGGGCACCCGCACATCATCGAGAAACACGTCGGCCGTGTGCGACGCCCGCAGCCCCAACTTCCGTATCTTCTTGGCACCTTCGAGTCCTGGTGTCCCCGGCGGCACGATGAACGCGGCCTGCCCGCGCGAACCCAGCTCCGGGTCCACGGAGGCCACGACGACATGCACGTTGGCGATGCCGCCGTTGGTGATCCAGGCCTTCTGGCCGCTGATCACCCACTCGTCCTTCGCCTCGTCGTAGCGGGCCCGCGTCCGCATCGCCGCCACGTCGGAGCCGGCCTGCGGCTCCGACACGCAGAACGCGGCGACCTTCGGATCCGCCTCGTCGCCGAAGCACTGCGGCACCCACTCGGCCAGCTGGTCGGGCGTGCCGGACGAGAAGATCCCGGCGACCGCGAGCGAAGTGCCGAACAGTGCCATGCCGATGCCCGCGTCGCCCCAGAAGAGCTCCTCGTTGGCGATCTGCAGCGAGATGCCGCTGGGGTCGCCGAAGAGTTCGGCCAGGGACTCGAACCCGTAGAGTCCGATCTTCGCGGCCTCCCGGATCACCGGCCAGGGTGTCTCCTCGCGCTCGTCCCACTCGGCGGCCGCGGGGCGTACGACGTCGACGGCGAACCCGTGCACCCAGTCGCGCAGATCGCGCTGCTCCTGGTCCAGTTCGAGAGAGAAAGCCATGATGCCGTCGCCCCCTACGCCTTCGGGATGTCGAAGTAGCGGGTCAGGCCCGCCGCGAGCGCGACATCGCCCGCGATCTTCACCTTGCGCAGCATGAACATGGTGACGGGCGAGGAGTTGCCCGACACCAGTTTGAGGAAGTCGGCGTCGCCCATGACGAGCGTGACGCGCGGCTCCGCGTCCGAGCGGCCCTCGGTGACCGTGCACGTGCCGCCGGTGATATTCGTCTCGTAGACCGCCTCGGGGGTGGCACCCTGACCGGTGACCTTCCAGCGGATGAGCGCTTCCAGGGTCCCGGCGACCTCCGGCTTGAACTGCCGCTCCATGCGCCCGAAGACCTCCTTCAGGACGCGGGCGCGCAGGGCACTGTCCTCCGCGATCTCACTGATCTCCTTCGCGGACAGGCCTTTCACGAGCCGCGCGAACTCCTCGGGCGTGACGCTCGCGAAGTCGAGGGCCGCGATGTCGTCGGCACCGCTCATGGAACTCTCCTAGGTTCTCCCGGCCATCGTGTCGGGCCGTGGCTCACTTGGCTTACTTCTTACCGATCAGTAAACTTACTAATTGGTAAGGTTACGGCGACGTAGGTAGGCTGACAAGAGTGACGGGGACATCGGGAGCGGCTCAAGGGCGCACGGCGGCGCGACGCAAGCGCGTGCCCCGGCAGGTGCGCGAGCAGCAGATCATCGACGTGGCCGTTCACGTCTTCGCCAAGCGCGGCTACCACGCGGCCTCCGTCGACGAGATCGCCGAACTCGCCGGTATCTCCAAGCCGATGGTCTACCTCTACCTGGACTCCAAGGAGGGCCTCTTCCTCGCCTGTCTGCGCCGGGAGGCCGAGCGGCTGGTCGCCGCGTTCCAGGAGGCCGCGCGGAGTGCGGGCGCCGAGCCCGAACTGCGTTTGTACGCGGGCCTGTCGGCGTTCTTCGCGTTCGTCGCCGAGCACCGCGACAGCTGGGTCGTGCTGCACCGGCAGGCCTCGGAGCTGACCGAGGCGATCGCCACCGCCGTCGCGGAGGCGCGGCGCGCGGTCATGGCCGAGGTCGCGGGGCTCGTCAGGGACGGCATCTCGGACAGCGGCCGCGGCGCCCGGCTCGGCGCCGAGGACGCCGACTTCGTCGCGCACGGACTGGTCGGCGCGGCCGACTCGCTCACCGACTGGATGGAGCGCAACCCCGGCCAGACGCCCGACGGCATCGCCCTGCGGCTGATGAACATGGTGTGGGTGGGCATGCGCGACGTCCTCGACGGCAAGGCGTGGCTGCCCGAGGGCTGAGCCGGGGCGCACGCGGCAGATGCGCCGGACCGGGCGGGCCGATTCGCGTGCGACCCATTGAATTTTCCTTACGCGTGAGTAAGTTGACTCTCCAGTAAGTACGAGCGGGGCGTACGAACGGTACGCACGACCGAGCACCTGAGATCCCCGAACCACCGACCGCAAGCCGCCGCGCGACCGGGAGCCGACATGGGCGTACGCAAGGATCTGAAGCGGGCCAGAAAGCGCAGTGACCTGGCCGACCGCGTGAAGGTCGAACTCGTCAGGGACGAGCGGGGCGTGGTCCGCGAGGCGCGCACCGCACCGCTCGCCGCGCCCCCGTCGGACGGTTCCACGCCCGCCGACATCCCGTTCGTGAACGCCGCCGAGGTGCCGGACACCGTAGTCGTACGGCGTAAGGAGGCCGGGGGTGCCGGGGGTGCCGGGGGCTCGGGGGAGTGGAAGCCGGTCACGGCGGCGGCTTTCGCGCGCGAAGTGACCGCCGCCGCCAAGGGATTGATGGCCGCGGGGCTCGAACCGGGCGGCCGCGTCGCCCTCATGTCGCGCACCCGCTACGAGTGGCAGGTCCTCGACTTCGCGATCTGGGCGGCCGGCGGCCAGACCGTACCGATCTACGCGACCTCCTCGCCCGAGCAGATCGAGTGGATCGTGCGGGACTCGGGCGCCCGGATGCTGATCGTCGAGACCCCGGAGAACGCGGTCGCCGCCGAAGCCGGACTCGCAGCCCTGCCCGACACCGACCGACCGCGCGTCTGGCAGCTCGACGGGGGCGCCATCCTCGAACTCGCCAACGGAGGAAGGGAGATCGAGGACGAGGAAGTCACCAAACGTCGGGCCGCCCTCACCCCCGACACCATCGCGACGGTCTGCTACACCTCCGGCACCACCGGCCGGCCCAAGGGCTGCGTCCTCACCCACGGCAATCTGTACGCGGAAGCCGCCAACACCGTCGAACTCCTGCACCCCATCTTCAAGGCCATCACCGGCCAGGCCGCCTCGACCCTGCTCTTCCTGCCGCTCGCGCACATCCTGGGCCGGACCATCCAGGTGGCGTGCCTGCTCGCCAGGATCGAACTCGGCCACTGCCCGAGCATCAAGCCCGACGAACTGCGGCCCGAACTACGCTCGTTCCGGCCCACGTTCGTCGTCGGCGTGCCCTATCTCTTCGAGAAGATCCACGACACCGGGCGGGCCACCGCCGAGAAGATCGGACGCGGCGCGTCCTTCGACCGGGCCGACCGGATCGCGGTCACGTTCGGCGAACGCAGCCTCGCGAAGTTCCTCGACGGCGCGCAGGGACCCGGACTCGGCCTCAGCCTCGCCACCGGCCTCTACGACCTGCTCGTCTACCGCCGCGTCCGCAAGGAACTCGGCGGCCGCCTGCGGTACGCGATCAGCGGCGGCTCCCCCCTCGACCGCGGCCTCAACCTCTTCTTCTACACCGCCGGGATCGTGATCTACGAGGGATACGGCCTGACCGAGACATCGGCCGCCGCCACCATCACACCACCGCTGCGCCCCCGGCCCGGCACCGTCGGCCTGCCCGTCCCCGGCACCACAATCCGTATCGGGGACGACGGCGAGATACTCATCAAGGGCCCGATCGTCTTCGGCGCCTACTGGCAGAACAGCGCGGCGACGGACGAAGTCCTCTCCCCGGACGGCTGGTTCGCCACCGGCGACCTCGGCGCCCTCGACGACGACGGCTACCTCACCATCACCGGCCGCAAGAAGGACATCCTCGTCACCAGCGGCGGCAAGAACGTCTCACCCGCCGTCCTGGAGGACCGGCTGCGCAGCCGGTCGCCGGTCGGCCAGAGCATCGTCGTCGGCGACAACCGCTCCTACGTCGCCGCCGTGATCACCCTCGAACCGGAGTCCGTCGCCCACTGGCTGAGCGTGCGCAAACTGCCCGCCGACACCCCGGTGTCCGAGGTGATCCGCGACCCACGGATGATCGCGGCCGTCCAGAAGGCCGTCGACTTCGCCAACGAGGCCGTCTCGCGCGCCGAGTCCATCCGCAAGTTCTCCTTGGTGGAGGGCGAGTTCACCGAGGACAACGGGCTGCTCACCCCCTCCCTGAAAATCAAGCGCCAGGCCGTCATGGCAGCGTACGAGCGGGAGATCGAGGAGCTGTACGGTGCCTGACACCACGACGCCCGATTCCCCGGCCGAGGGCGCGTATGACCGTGGCTACGACTATGACGTCATCGTGGTCGGCTCCGGATTCGGCGGGTCCGTCTCCGCGCTCCGGCTGACCGAGAAGGGCTACCGGGTCGGAGTCCTGGAGGCGGGCCGGCGCTACACCCGCGACACCCTTCCCCGTACGTCACTGAAGCTGCGCGACTATCTATGGGCCCCGCGCCTGGGCATGTACGGCATCCAGCGCATCCACCTGATGAAGAACGTGATGGTGCTCGCGGGCGCCGGAGTCGGCGGCGGCTCGCTGAACTACGCCAACACCCTCTACGTCCCGCCGCCCGCCTTCTTCCGCGACCGGCAGTGGGCGGACATCACGGACTGGCAGGCCGAACTCGCCCCGCACTACGACCAGGCGCGGCGCATGCTGGGCGTACGCACCAACCCGACCACGACCGAGGCCGACGATCTGCTGCGGGCGGCGGCCGGACGGATGGGCGCGGGAGACACCTTCCGGCTGACGCCCGTGGGCGTGTTCTTCGGCGACGGGCGGGACGCCGACGGCAGTACAACGGCCCGGCCCGGAACGGAAGTTCCCGACCCGTACTTCGGCGGCGCGGGACCCGCCCGCGCCGCCTGCACCGAGTGCGGCTCCTGCATGACCGGCTGCCGCGTCGGCGCCAAGAACACCCTCACCGAGAACTACCTGCACCTCGCCGAACGCGCCGGCGCGGAAGTCCGCCCGATGACCACCGTCACCGCCGTGCGCGAACTGCCCGACGGCGCCGGATACGAAGTGACGACCGCGCCAACGAACAAGGCCCGCCACGCCCGCCGCGGTCGCCGCACCGTGCTGCGGTCCCGCCGCGTCGTCCTCGCCGCCGGCACGTACGGCACGCAGACCCTGCTGCACCGCATGAAGGCCGACGGCACACTGCCCCGCCTGTCGGAGCGGCTCGGGGTGCTCACCCGTACCAACTCCGAAGCGTTGGTGGGTGCGTTGACCTGGCCCCGCCGCCTCGGGCGCAAGGACATCGACTTCACCCGCGGCGTCGCCATCACCTCCTCCGTCCACCCGAACCCCACCACGCACATCGAGAACGTCCGTTACGGCAAGGGCTCCAACCTCATGGCCCTGATCTGCGTACCGCAGTACAAGCAGAATCTGCCCAAGCCGGTCGCCGCCGCGCTCGCCTTCCTCTCCCACCCGGTCCTCGTCGCCCGCACCGCCCTGATGCGGCGCTGGTCGGAGCGGACCATCATCGGGCTCGTCATGCAGACCCACGACAACTCCCTGACGACGAGCCTGACCCGGCGCGGACTGCTCACCGCGGGGCAGGGCCACGGCCGCCCCAACCCCGTGCACATCCCGGAGGGCTGGCAGGCCGCCGGGCTGATCGCCGAGTCCCTCAACGGTTTCGCCGGCACGAACCTCGGCGAACTCCTCGGCAAGCCCCTCACCGCCCACTTCCTCGGCGGCTGCGCCATCGGCGACACCCCGGAGCGCGGCGTCATCGACCCCTACCACCGGCTGTACGGGTACCCCGGTATCTCGGTGGTGGACGGCTCGGCGGTCTCCGCCAACCTCGGCGTCAACCCGTCCCTCACCATCACCGCGCAGGCCGAGCGCGCGATGTCGTACTGGCCCAACCTCGGTCAGGCGGACCCTCGGCCGGACCAGGGCGCGGAGTACCGGCGGCTGACAGCGGTGTCGCCGAAGGCCCCGGCCGTACCGGCGGGAGCCTTCGGCGAGCTGCGGCTCCGAAGGCCGTAGCCGCGACTTCGTCCGCGGCTCTCAGCGCTGGGTGGCGCTGTGGAACTTCGACGCCGACCAGAAGTAACCGAGAACCGCGAGACCCACGGACCAGCCGAGCGCGAGCCAACCGTTGTTTCCTATCCCGGTGTTGAGGAGGAGCCCGCGCAGGGTCTCGATAGCCGGCGTGAACGGTTGGTACTCCGCTATCGGCTGGAACCAGCCCGGCATCGCGTCAATCGGCACGAAAGCACTGGAGATCAGCGGGAGGAAGATCAACGGCAGCGCGTTGTTGCTGGCGGCCTCGACGTTCGGGCTGATCAGGCCCATGCCGACCGCGATCCAGGTGAGCGCCAGGGCGAAGAGCACAAGCAGCCCGAATGCGGCGACCCACTCCAGAGCGGTGGCGTCGACGGAGCGGAAACCGATGGCCACGCCTACGGCGCCGACGAGGAGCACGCTCAGCACCGACTGGATCACGCTGCCGATGACGTGGCCGATGAGGACGGAACCGCGGTGGATGGCCATGGTGCGGAACCGGGCGATGATGCCCTCGGTCGTGTCGTTGGACACGGAGACCGCCGTGCCGACGGTGGTCGAGCTGACGGTCATCAGCAGGATGCCGGGCACGATGTAGGCGATGTAGGCGGAGCGGCCCGCGCCGCCGCTCATGGAGTCGCCGAAGATGTAGACGAACAGCAGCAACAGCATGACCGGGGTGAGCAGCAGGTTCAGGGTGAGGGACGGATAGCGGCGGGCGTGCAGAAGGTTGCGGCGCAACATCGTCGACGAGTCACGCACGGCGAGGGAGAAAGCAGCACTCATCGGACGTTCCCCTTGGACTGGTTGGACTGGTTGGACTGGCCGGGCTGGTTGGGCTCGGTGGACTGGCCGGGCTGCTTGGGCTGGCTGAGTCGGCTGGGCCGGTAGGGAACGTCGGCGGGGCCGGTCAGGGCGAAGAAGACGTCGTCGAGGTCGGGGGTGTGCACGGTCAGCTCGTCCGCCTCGACGCCGGCGGAGTCCAGCCAGTCGAGAAGGGAACGCAGCTCGCGCTGGGTGCCGTCGCTGGGAATGCGCAGGGACAGCGCCTCGTCGTCCCTGGTGACCTCGCGAAGAGCGGAGGCCGCGCTGCGGTAGGCGGCCGGGTCGGTGAAGCGCAGCCGGATGTGTCCGCCGGGGACGATCC